>JAJUIY010000139.1 GCA_029267415.1 Alcaligenaceae bacterium | reverse complement strand
GACACGGGCATGCCCATCAGCTTGGCCATCCAGTAGCCCAGCAGCAAGCCCAGGCCGTTATGCAGTACGACCACGGCGAAAATAATCAGGCCCGTTGTCGCAATGCGTTCGTGGCTAACGGCAACCACGGCGGCCACAATCGCCACAATGGCCACAACAGAAACCATGGGCAGCATGGCCACGCCGGCTTTTACTTTGTCGCCCAACAGGTACTGGGCGAGCAGCCCGGCCAGAATCGGCAAAATAACCACTTGCACAATCGACCAGAACATGGCGGCGGCGCTAACGTCTATCCACTGGCTAGCCAACAAGTAAATAAGAGCAGGGGTAACCAGCGGCGCCAGCAAAGTGGTTACCGATGTGATGGCGACGGACAGGGCAACGTCGCCGCGTGCCAGGTAAGTCATCACATTAGAGGCCGTACCGCCGGGGCAGCAACCCACCAAAATAACGCCTACCGCGATCTCGGGGGGAAGTTGCAGTACCGTGCACAGCACCCACGCCAGGGCTGGCATAATAACAAACTGGCCCAAAACGCCAATCATGACCAGGCGCGGACGCTTGAAAACTTCCGCAAAGTCATCTTTTGACAGCGTCAGGCCCATGCCAAACATAATAATGCCCAGCAGGGGCACAATGTAGGGCGCGATCCAGGTGTAGTGGTCGGGAAAGAAGAAAGCCAGGAATGCAAACAGCAATACCCAGATGGCAAAAGTTTTGCCAACAAATGCGCTCAGGCGCGCAATAACCTGCATGATAATGTCCTTAGGAACGTTGAACGTTTGGGTGCGCAAACCGCCAGAAGCAGGGCGCGGCAGGGTGCCACGGCCAGTGGGTTGACTAAGGAATGGGTAATTCCGATATAAGGTGGCCCAGGACAACGCAGGATAGGGCGTGCTGGAAACTGAGACGCAGATCGTGCGCCTGCAGAGAAGGCATGCGGCAGCATGCCAAGGTCTAGCGGAAAACCCCAATTGTACTACAAATTGTGGCGTGCTATTGCCGTTTATCCCGGCCGATAACGGGGCGGGGCGGCCGGCGCCGTTAACAACCATTCCCCCAGCACGTAGGCAGCATAAAGCGGCAGAACCACATTGCTCAACATGCTTTTCTCGAGTGCGAATGCCCGTGGATTTGTACGGGTTAATGCTCGGATCAAATGTCCGATCTGAGACAATCGAAGCAGGGGTGCGGCAGTATCATCGTCACCAAGCCATCGCACAAACTTACAGGAGGCAAGATGTCCGGCATTTTTGATCAAGATTTACCCAAAACGCCCGCTAACTACGCGGCGTTGACACCGTTGTCATTTATTAAGCGTTCGGCCGAGGTCTACCCGCAGTACCCGGCCATTGTGCATGGCTTTGGCGAGCAAACCATCCGCTACAACTGGGAAACGCTGTATCGCCGCTGTCGCCAGTTGGCCAGCGCTTTGGCGGGGGCCGGGGTTAAAAGGGGCGATACCGTGGCGGCCATGTTGCCCAACACGCCGCCCATGGTTGAAGCGCATTTTGGCGTTCCCATGGTGGGCGCGGTCCTTAATACGCTTAATACCCGTCTTGATCCGGCCAGCATTGCTTACATGCTTGATCACGGTGAAGCCTCTGTGGTTATTGTGGACACCGAATTCAGCGACACCATGCGCCAGGCCATTGCCCAGCGTAAATCTGACCGCCCAATTTTGGTGATCGATGCGGTCGACCCCATCTACACCGGGCCGCATAACACCATTGGCAGCACCGACTACGAAAGCTTCATCGCTGGCGGTGACCCTGACTACGACTACGCCTTGCCCGAGGACGAGTGGGATGCTATCGCACTTAACTTCACCAGCGGCACCACGGGCCTGCCCAAAGGGGTGGTGTACCACCATCGTGGTGCCACGCTGGCCGCGGTGTCCAATATTATGGAATGGGACATGCCCAAGCACGCCGTCTACCTTTGGACGCTGCCCATGTTCCACTGCAATGGCTGGTGTTTTGCGTGGGCGTTGGCTGCGCGCGCCGGCGTAAACGTGTGTCTGCGTCGGGTCGATGCCAAGCTGGTGTTCGACGCCATCCGCGAACACGGCGTCAACCACTATTGCGGTGCGCCCATCGTGCACAACATGCTGGCCAACGCACCCGCCGAAATGAAAGAAGGCATCCCGGCCGGCGTCAAGGCCATGGTGGCCGGTGCCGCGCCGCCGGCGTCCATGCTCGAAGGCATGGAGGCCATGGGCTTTGACTTGCTGCATGTGTACGGGCTTACTGAAACCTACGGCCCTGCCACCGTGTGCGCCAAGCACGATCAATGGGAAGAACTTGATGTGGGCGAACGCGCCCGCCTTAACGCGCGCCAGGGGGTCACCTACCACCTGCAGCGCGAAATCGCCGTCATGGACGAAAACATGAACCCGGTCCCGGCCGATGGCCAAACCATGGGCGAGGTGATGTTCCGCGGCAACATCACCATGAAGGGCTACCTTAAAAACCCCGAGGCCACTCAGAAAGACCTGGCCGGGGGCTGGTTCCACAGTGGCGACCTGGCCGTTATGGACCCGGATGGCTACATCAAAATCATGGACCGCAACAAGGACATCATCATCTCCGGCGGCGAAAACATTTCGTCCATCGAAGTCGAAGACGCCTTGTACCGTCATCCCGATGTCCTGGCCGCGGCCGTGGTGGCCCGTCCCGACAACCGCTGGGGCGAAACCCCCTGTGCCTTTATCGAACTGAAAGAGGGCGCGTCCACCTCAGAGCAAGATCTGATCGACCACTGCCGCAAGCATTTGGCCGGCTTCAAAGTGCCCCGTATGGTGGTGTTTTGCGAACTCCCCAAAACCGCCACCGGCAAAATCCAGAAGTTTGCCCTGCGCAAAATGGCGACGGAGCTCATGGCTACCGAATAAACAGGGTTACACTTAAGAAGGGTTACCCGGGTATCGGCTGATACCCGGGCCGGGCAATATTGCGCGTTTAACGGGATATTGTCTATGCCTTCTTTTGACGTGGTTTCTGAAGTCGACAAGCACGAGCTGACCAACGCGGTCGATCAAGCCACCCGCGAACTGACCAATCGCTTCGACTTCAAGGGTGTGGATGCGGGTTTCGAACTTGAAGAGTTCACCATTAACCAATGGGCACCCAGCGTTTTTCAGCTTAACCAGATGATGGATATCTTGCGTGGCCGCCTGTCGGCGCGCGGTATCGATATGCGCAGTCTAGACCCGCAAACGCCGGTTGAAAATCTGGGCGGGGCGCGCCAACGCATTGTGGTACGACAAGGTATTGAGCAGGCGCAAGCCAAAAAACTGACGGCGGCGCTGAAGGCCTCGAAGCTGAAAGTGCAGGCGCAGGTGATGGGCGAAAAGCTGCGTGTATCAGGCAAAAAGCGCGACGACCTGCAAGCCGCCATGGCCATACTGCGTGAAACTGATGTCGATATCCCCCTCCAATTCGAAAACTTCCGCGACTAACCCTGTTGCACATGCCGTTCTGACGCCGCGCGAAATGGCGCATGCCGACCAATTGACCATTCAAGCCGGCACGCCGGGCGTTACGCTAATGCAATCGGCCGGCCAAGCCGTAGCCAACGAAATTTGTCGTCGTTGGAGCCCCCGTCCGGTGCATATCGTGTGCGGGCCGGGCAACAACGGTGGCGATGGTTTCGTGGTAGCGCGCTTACTGCACGAGCACGGCTGGCCGGTTAAGCTGGCCTTGCTGGGCAGTCTGGCTGACTTGCAGGGCGACGCCCGACATCACGCATCCCGTTGGTCCGGCCCTATTCATGCCGCACAACCAGACTTTTTAGACGGCGCCCAGTTGGTGGTTGATGCGTTGTTTGGCACGGGCTTGGCGCGGCCTCTTGGCGGCGTGGCGCTGCAACTGGTTCAGAAAATCCGCGAAATGGGCGTGCCAGTATGCGCGGTCGATATCCCCAGCGGCGTTGATGGCCTGTCGGGCCGTGTGTGGGGCGATGCGGTTAGCGCCAACGTAACGGTAACGTTTTGCCGTAAGAAGCCAGGGCAACTGCTGCTGCCGGGCCGCTTGCATTGTGGTGAACTGGTGGTGGCTGGCATCGGTATCGCGGACGACACCATCCACCAACTTGGCGCCACGGCGCATGAAAACCACCCCGACCTGTGGGGTTCACACTTTCCTTGGCCCCATCATAGCCAGCATAAATATATGCGCGGCCACGTGTTGATACGTGGCGGCGATACGCTTACCGGGGCCGCCCGCTTGTCGGCCCGATCCGCGGCGCGGGCAGGGGCCGGTTTGGTGTCCGTGGCGGCGGCCTCTGCGGCCTGGCCGATCTATGCCGTGGCGCTTACCAGTGCCATGGTGCTGCCGTGTGACGGCTTGCAGGCTTGGCGCGCCTTGTTAACCAACCCTCGCTACAACGTCATGCTTATCGGCCCTGGTGCCGGCACGGGCCACAGCGTGCGCGACGAAGTATTAAGCGCTCTGGATACCCGGCGTATGGCGGTACTTGACGCCGATGCCCTGACCGTATTTGCTGACCAGCCTGACGACTTGTTTCGCGCCATTGCCGGGCCCTGCGTAATGACGCCCCACGGCGGTGAATTTGCGCGCCTGTTCGAGCAAGACCTGGCGGTAGACAGCGATGACGCGCCCAGTAAATTGGAACAGGCCCGTGCGGCAGCGCAGCGCAGCGGCGCGGTGGTTGTGCTGAAAGGCGCCGACACCGTTATTGCCGCCCCCGATGGCCGGGCCATTATTAACAGCAATGCACCGCCGCAGCTTGCCACCGGGGGCAGTGGCGATGTGCTGGCCGGCATCATTGCCGGGCTGGCCGCACAAGGGATGGACGCATTTGATGCTGCGGCCGCTGCCGTTTGGTTGCATGGTCGGGCCGCCGCCCTCTTTGGCGTGGGGCTGGTTGCCGACGACTTGCCCGACATGCTGGTACGCGCGCTGCATGAACTGCAAGGACCAACCGCGGCATGACGCAGCTAGATACTGACGCCGCCGCCATGCAATTGGCCATCCAACAGGCACAATTAGCCGCCCAAGCGGGCGAGGTGCCCGTGGGCGCCGTGTTGGTGGATGCCGATGGGCAGGTAATAGGGCGGGGCTACAACCAAACCATTGGTTTGCACGACGCCAGCGCGCACGCCGAAATCATGGCCTTGCGTGACGCGGGCCGGCGCGTGGGCAATTACCGCTTTCCGGGCGCCACACTGTATGTCACGCTGGAACCTTGCGTGATGTGCGTGGGGGCCACCATACACGCACGCCTGGCGCGGGTGGTGTATGGCGCACCCGACCCCAAAACAGGCGCCTGCGCCAGCGTGTTTCAGGTTGGCCGGCTGGCCCCCATCAATCACCACACCGCCTTTGAGGGCGGTGTGCTGCCCGATGAATGCAGCGAGGTGCTGCGCACATTTTTTCGCGAGCGCCGGCAACAGCACAAAGCCCGCAAGGCGGAAGGCCGCACGAATATGGCATAGTAGGGGTTAGGGCAGTTCAGCCCGATCGCATACGCAAGCCCGGCTGCCTGGGTCACGCCGATAAACCTTGTTCACTTTACTTCCCGTTTTAAAGAAGGTGGTTATGTCTGGTATTACACATCTGCTGATTATTGATCCCCAGAACGATTTCTGCGATTTGCCTGCCAGTTACCAGCCGCTTAACCCGCTTAATACGGACGAGCGCCTTAAACCGCAGCTGCCCGTGCCGGGCGCCCATGCCGATATGCACCGCCTGGCCCACTTTATCCGGCGCGGTACCAATGCCATTAACCGCATCACCATTACCCTGGATTCGCATCACCACGTGGGTATTGAGCGCCCCGCCATGTGGCAGCAGGCCGATGGCAGTGCGGTGCAGCCCTTTACCGAAATCAGCAGCGATGACGTGCGCGAAGGCAAATACCTGCCGCGTGACCCTACCGTAAAAGACCGCATCCTGGCCTACCTGGATGCGCTGGAGGCTGCGGGCCGCTACAAGCACATGGTGTGGCCAACCCACTGCGAAATCGGCACTTGGGGGCACAACATCCACGCTGACGTGTTGCACGCCTGTAACGTATGGGAACAGCGCCACGGGCGCCATACCGAAAAAATCATCAAGGGCAGCAACCCCTACACCGAGCACTACAGCGCACTGATTGCCGAGGTACCCCACGACGCCGACCCCAACACCCAGCTAAACCGTCCCTTGCTGGAAAGCCTGGCCCAGGCCGACACCTTATTGGTGGCCGGCGAAGCAGGCAGCCATTGCGTAAAAGCCACCATGGAGCATTACGTCCAGTACATGGATGCCGATGCGCCCAAGCGCATTGTGTTGCTGACGGACTGCATGAGCCCCATCAACGGTTTCGAAGAGCCTTACCACGCGTTTCTTGAAGATATGCAGAAACGCGGCGCACAGCTTTTAAGTTCCACAGCATGGCT
>JAJUIY010000258.1 GCA_029267415.1 Alcaligenaceae bacterium | reverse complement strand
TACATCCCGCGGTTTAACGCCGCGCACCCGTGTCATGTTTGGCCCCCCGGGTTACGCCTACGTGTACCTGATTTACGGCATGCACCATTGCATGAACGTGGTGACCGACAAAGAAGGACACGGATCGGCCGTATTACTGCGTGCCCTGGAGCCGGTTGCCAACCTGTCCGACAATACACGGGGCCCGGGTCGACTATGCAAAGCCATGGGTATCAACCTGAGCCACTATGGCCATGATTTGTGCAGCGACGAATTGTTCATTGCCCTGCCCGATGCGCCTGAGCCGTTCAACGTGGTAGCGCGCCCCCGCATCGGCGTTGACTACGCCGGCGAATGGGCGCACAAGCCGCTGCGTTTCTATATAGAGTGCAACCCGTACGTTTCGCGCAAATAGCCCTAATGACGCGAGCGCGTGCAATGCGCAAACACCATACCGGCTACAAAGGCCGCGCCCACACTTTGCCAGGGGTGGCTGCGTACACACTCGTCAGCTTGGGCGGCCAGGCGCTGTCCGGTATCGCGTACCGTCTCGCGCATATCTCCCGAGCGCTCCCGCGCCATATCCAATTGTTCCTGCAGGCGTGCACGGGCCTCATCAATTTCAGCACCGGTATATTTTGCCGTTGACCGTAGCAACGCTTCAGCGCTGGACACCATCTCGCGGAAGTCATACGCCAGACGTTCGCGGTTTTCGCGCACAGCACGGCGCTCATGCTCCTTTTCGAAGGATGCCGCTGCAGCACGTGCGGAATGCGCCACGTCATTTCGGGCATCGCGGCCCGCATCGGCTGCGGTATCGCGGAGCGTTTCGCCGGGATCAGAAGGCGAACCGGGTGTTCCATTGCCATTATTGCTGGGGGGATTGTTCGTTGCCATTTGCGTTCTCCTGGGACTGACATTACGCCGCCTCGCGAGACAGCGTCACACTTTCAAATCAGCAGAACCTGAGCAAGCCTTGTGCCAGCACACGCATTCAAACTGAACTGCCCGCCAATCTTGCTAACAGCGTAACCCCCGTTGTGACGCGATCACGCTTTTCGCCAGCGCGCGTTGCGTGGATCGCCACGGTGTCGGGAACGTCGCTTGCTTGAAAGGCGGCGGTGATGCACCAAGTCGGATGCATCCCCCTACCCGCGTCGGAGCGACGGAAATCGAATCCATTTTTCGATCGGAATGTTGGCACTTTGCCCGCACGCCGGCCCCTGCACGACCATTGCCGGAGTACATCATGAAACCTTTATTTCGCCACACCTTAATGGCCGGCATGCTTGCCCTTTGCGTGACCGGCCTCAGCGTAGAGGCGCAAACCGCGTCACCGGGCCCCGGCTCGCGTAACGTCAACGTCGACCGTGAGGACCCCAACAAGCCCGACACGCCCGAACATGAAATTCCTGCGCAGGAGGCACCGGGTTCGGGTAATCGGGATGAGCCCGGCGCTGCGGGCACGACGACACCCACCGGCGGGGATGGTTCGGACGCCACACAGAACCGTAACCCCACCCAGCACACCCAGTCGCCTCAAGACAGCATGACCAGTGAAAAGGCGTCAAACAAGCAGAAACGCAACTGTGACAAGCTCACCGGTGCAGAGAAGGAAAAATGTGAGCAAGAGGCCTCGACGCAGCCGGGCAACATGGGTCAACAGTCCGGTACGTCAGGACAACAACCGGGAACTGAAGGACAGCAATCGGGCACGACGGGCCAAAGCGGTGGTTCCAATCAGCAGTCTGGCAGCACAGGTCAACAGTCCGATACCATGAGCCAACAACCAGGAACCGCTGGCCAGCAGTCCGACAGCATGGGCCAAAAGCAACAGTGAATCCCTTTCTTGGTGCAACAAAAGAGACAGCGATGTGACATTTAAAAAAAGCTGTGTTATAGTTCTTGTTCTTCGCGGCTGTAGCTCAGTTGGATAGAGTACTTGGCTACGAACCAAGGGGTCGTGGGTTCGAATCCTGCCAGCCGCGCCATATTCACAAGGGGTTAGCTCTTCACGGGGCTAACCCCTTGTCCTTTTCCGCCGTCCTGAAGCGTCGCCAGAACCACACCTTATGCTGACGCGAACGCACATGGCCCACGAAACGTCACGCCCAACGTTGTACTATTAAGCACGGCCCGCTCTCGTGGATAATGAAAATTAACGGGACGGCTTTGGCGCTACACGACAACACGGTGAGTAATGGAAACCCTGACCATCCTGGTGGCCGGCCTTGTCGGCTGGCATGGGCTGCGGCTGTACTATCAGCGCGCGCATATTGCTTTGCTGGCCAAGCACCTATCAGGCCTGCGGCTAGAACAGCACATGAAAACGCTCACCGAGGGCTATACCCGCGCCATTCACGAACAAGACGAAACCCGCCAGCTGCAAATATTCCATACGTTTTTTGAGACCGAACGTGCCGTCGCCGAGGAGGCAGAAACCTTGGCACGCACCATGCAAAAGGAAAGCGCCAAAGCCACGCGCATGGGGGTGCTGTCGTTGTGTGTGCCCTACCTTGGTAGATTCTTTCCATCGCTGACGCGCGACTTCCGCGACTTACTGCATATTCATGCCGCCGGCCTGCGGCATGTGGTAGAAAACGT
>JAJUIY010000297.1 GCA_029267415.1 Alcaligenaceae bacterium | reverse complement strand
TTGACGCTAATAAGCCGGTGGCGGCGGTTTGCCACGGTGCTCAGCTGCTGGCCGCGGCCGGGGTGCTGAAGGGGCGCCACTGTTCGGCGTACCCGGCCTGCGCTCCGGATGTCGAGTTGGCGGGTGGACGCTATGCCCAGATTGGCATTGACGAAGCAGTGACCGATGGCAATTTGGTGACTGCGCCGGCCTGGCCCGCGCATCCGGCGTGGATGTCCCAGTTTTTAGAAGTCTTGGGCACGCAGGTCAGCCATAAGGAAGCCATGGTTTAATAGGTAAAAAGCCCGGCGTTTTGAACTTGCCCTACAAACTTGGACGGTTCAAAGCCAGGCTGTCAGGCCTGAGTTCGGTTTTGAGCCGGCTCAGGCCTTTTGGTTTTGTACTGCTGTGTCGGGTCAGCAGAAAACATGGTTGTTCACGGGCGCATCACGCACTCGCGAATTTCTTGATCCACGCTACGTACGTATCAACCCAGCCTTGAAAGAAATCGCGGCTGGCGGGGCCAATCTCACCGTTATCTCCGAACAGGCCATCACTTACGGTGATATAGCCTTCGGGCTGTCCCATGGTGGGTACGTTCAGGCAGGCCAGAATGTTGCGCAGATGTTGTTGAGCCATGGCCGCACCCGACGGGCCGATCGACGCACCGATGACGGCCGCGGGCTTGCCGTTCCAGACGCTCTCGCCGTAGGGCCGTGAGGCATGGTCCAGCGCGTTTTTCAGCACGGCGGGAACCGAGCGGTTGTATTCAGGGGTCACAAACAGCAGACCATCCGCGTTTGTGATGTCTTCTTTAAGTCGTGTCACAGACGGTGCGGGGCTGGTCTCGTCGTCCTGGTTGTAAAGCGGTAAGTCGCCGATTTCGATTTGCTTGAATGTAAATTCGGCGGGAGCGAGCTTGCTTAGTCCTTCGGCCAATTTCTTGTTGAAGGAATCTTTTCGCAGGCTTCCAATCAGTACGGCTATGTTGTATTGCTTCATTTCGTCCTCATCAATTTTGGCCTTGCGGCCATCCAACCGGACGAAGTTTACTGTTTCATTGTCAACAGTAAAAGCCGATAATCGGTACACGTTATCGCTAAAAATGGAACAATTCCATGGCTTCGTTGGCTCAGTCATGCAACGGCGGCGCGCTGATGCGAGCGGCGTCCATAATCTTGTACCGTGACAGCGCGATCCCGATATTCAGCCCCAATGGTCGCAGCAGTGGTGCCCATTTTTTGGCGTTTTGCTGTATTTGGGGGCCGCGCGGCAGGCGTCCCTTGGCGCCAATAATGACCCGGTTGCCCTCGACTTTGGCGCGCAAGTTGTAGAAGCTGCCAAACACCGCAGCATACGTGGCTGTTTCGCGTTGGTACAGGCGGCTGCGGGCGAACGAGTTTGCCACCACAATGCCGTCGGGCGTCAGGATATCGCGCACGGCGTGCAGGAATTCTACGGTCAACAAGTGTTCCGGAATGTAATCGCTGTCAAAGGCATCCAGCATGACGATGTCGTAATGTCGGCCAGCGCGGCGTGCGCGTTCCACAAAGGCACGGCCATCGTCTGCAAATACACGCTGGTGGTTGTCGGTCCGGTAGCTGAAATAATATCTCGCTACGCGTATCACGGCCGGGTCGATCTCGACCGTATCGATGGTGGATGCGGGCAATAGT
>JAJUIY010000096.1 GCA_029267415.1 Alcaligenaceae bacterium | reverse complement strand
GGGACGTCCCTTCCAGACCAGGCCATGGATATCGGTCACCCAGATATTCTCGATGGGCAGACCAAGGTCAACCATCAGGTTAAGGCATGCCAGCGCCGCAGCCCCCGCCCCGGATGTCACCACTTTAATGGCGTCAATCTCTTTGCCCACCACCTTCAAGCCATTGATCAGCGCCGCCGATACGGTAATGGCTGTGCCGTGCTGGTCGTCATGGAAAACGGGAATCTTCATGCGCTCGCGCAGCGCACGCTCGATTTTGAAGCACTCGGGTGCCTTGATGTCCTCAAGATTAATGCCGCCGAAGGTGGGCTCGAGCGAGGCAATGGTTTCAATAAGCTTATCCGGATCGCTCTCGTTAATTTCAATGTCGAAGACGTCAATACCGGCAAATTTCTTGAACAGGACGGCCTTGCCCTCCATCACCGGCTTGGACGCCTCGGCCCCAATGTTGCCCAAACCCAATACGGCGGAACCATTAGTGATAACGCCGACCAGGTTACCGCGCGAGGTGTACCGGAATGAATTCATGGAGTCGCTGACGATCTCTTCGCAAGCGGCGGCCACACCTGGCGTATACGCCAGCGCCAAATCGCGCTGGGTTACCAGCGGCTTGGTGGCGTTGACGGAAACTTTCCCGCGCACTGGATGTTCGTGATAGTCGAGGGCTGCTTGCCGGTCTACCGTACTCATACTCTTCCTTGGGCAAAAAATAAGGTCCAAACCACGCCGCGCTAAAACGCGGCGCTAAGAATGCCAATCAGTATAGGAAGGCGCAGTACCCGCATTATTTTGTTTTATTATGCTGACATAAGGTATTTGTTATTTCGCTACGCTTGTTGCATGCTTTTCCTGCTGCGGCCGCTTATATGCGCGAGGTGCCTGCAGTTTTTACTTGTCGCTCCCTTACGCTTCTTGATTGCTCATGCCACAACCTGCCCTGCCCTCCCAACCCGATCACGCCAACCAGACGTTTCGCCGTCTTAGCGGGCGCCTTCGAATGCGACACCTCGTATTGTTGTGCCACATCCGCGAATACGGTTCACTGACACGGGTGGCCGAGCACATGGCCACCAGCCAACCTGCAGTGACCCAATCGCTCGCCGAGATCGAAGATATGTTTGGCACACGTCTGTTCCGTCGCACGTCACGAGGCATGGTGGCGACACGTTATGGCCAGGTCGTGCTGGATCGCGCCGAAACCATTCTGAACGATCTGCACCTGCTGACAAACGATCTGGACGCCGTGGCGCGCGGCAAAGTGGGCCACCTGCATATTGGAACCATTTCGTCCGTGTCGGATGTTCAGCTTGCCAAAGCCATCCAGCGCACCACCCAATATCAAGACGGCATCACCGTTACCGTGCAACATGCACCCGGCCGCAACCTGCTGGACATGTTGCGCAACCACGCGCTGGACGTCGTCGTGGCCCGCCTCTCAGATACTGTGGATATGGCCGGGTTGGACCATATTGTGCTATACCACCAAAGCCCCCGCCTGGTTGCCAGCCGGGTAACGGCCGGTCAGCTTGGGCGGCGCCGGCTGGAATGGGCCCGCCTGCGCGACATGGATTGGATACTGGGGCCACGGCACACGGCGCTGCGCACCCACATCGACTCCATCTTTATCAACGAGGGCCTTCCGCCCCCCGAACCCACCGCCGAGTGCCATTCGCCGCACCTGATTGGCCAGCTTGTGGCCGGCAACAACCATGCCGTTTCCATTGTGCCCGCCGACATTGCAGAAGACCTTGCCCATATTGCCGGGCTGGCCATTGTGCCCTATTCGTTTGACTGGCACCTCCCGCCCATTGCTCTATTCACCCGCGCGGGTGAGGCCCCACGCGACACTGACCAGACATTTGCGGCCGCGTTGCGCGAGCTGTGCGCGCCGAGTGCCGCCCCGTTGCGCACCGCCTATGGGTACTAACTTTCCTTTCGGTTATCCCCAATTTCTGTGAATAACTCTGGGGAAAGCATCTGGAAACCGCGGGCTGCGCCGCATCAGCCGTCGGGCCTAGGTTGTTTGGTCAGCGACGAATCGGGGTCGGCCAGGTCATAGGTGGTACGCAGTGGTTCAACCGCTTGTTTAATCCATTCTGGCGTGTCGGGTGCCAGCTGCCAATTGGGGGATTGATTGCGCACAGGCACGATAGCGGGCGGCACAACATGGTGGCCCGACGCGGCGTGCAGGGCTTGGTCAATGAGTTGCCTTAATTGCCTGACCGAGACTTTTTCACGCATAACTAATGCAAGGCATCGATGATGGCGGCGAACAGTGCCGCGTCGTCGTAGCGGCCGCGATCGGGCGTGGGCTTTTCCCACACGGCCCATTTCACAATCACGACATTCTCGGCGGGGTTAATGGCGATGGTTTGCCCCGAACTGCCCAGGGCGTAAAACATGGTTTCGCTGCCACGGGGACGGATAGGTGGCAACTCAGGCGATGATGGATCAACGGCCCCTGCCTTGGTTGACAGCACATTGCCATATTCATGCAGCCACCATTGAAATCCGTAGGGCTGGGAGGCTTGCAATGACGCCTCCGACGGGCTCACCGCATCGGCTAACCAGGTATCAGGGAGCGTTTGCGTACCATCGGGCAGCACGCCTCCATTAAGGATGAACAAGCCGAAGCGCCCATAATCGCGCAAGGTGGCCCCGTAACCAGACGCCGTGAAAGCACTGCCGTCTTCAGCTTCCATATTCCAGTAACTGTTGCTCTCCATACCAAAATGGCGCCACAGCTTTTCTTCGATATACGCGGGCGGAACCACGCCGGTGGCACGTTCAAGCACCAGACCATTCAAGACAGAATCGGCGCTGGAATAATTGAAGACCGAACCAGGCGGCGTTATGAACCCGTTGTCGCGACTGGCCAGGTTGACCAGAAACTGAAGAAAACATCCCGCTTGGTTACCCACCGTGCACGCTTGCAATGGAAATACGTCGGAGGTGGGGTCAAGATAGTCTTCTGTATAAGGCACGCCTGACACCATTTGCAGGCATTGGCGCAGGGTGACATGCTCGTACAAGGTACCGGTCAGCTCGGGCACGTAACGCGACACGGGATCGTCGACACTTTTGATGAACCCGTCCTTTACGGCCATCCCCACCAAGGTGGACGTGATGGATTTCCCCATCGAACGCGACGCCCACAACGTGTGCTCCGTGTTTCCCCGGGTGTAGCGCTCGACCACGCGCTCGCCATTTTTAAGCACCAGCAGCCCGGTGGCGTCGTTGGCCGCCATGTAGGAATCAATGTTGTAACGTACACCGCGATGCTTGTAGTCGACATCGATCTGGGTGCCCTGTGGCAGCGGATAAACCGGTGCGCCGGCCCGAATGACCTGACTGGGAAACAACACATGCATGTTGCGATGGGCAACCAGCTTTTGCTCGGCCGTCCACATGAACTGGTCGGCCCCGCGCGGCAGGTTTTGCCGATCGGCCTCCGAAACGGGCGGCAGAGCCGCTGCACCAGCGTCGTTAAGGTTCTGAGTCATGCGGGCTCCAGGGTTGACGCCGCCGCCACTGGGCCGGCAGGCAGCTCGTCCAGGTGACACGCCGCCATATGATTGTTGTTTGTACGAGGACTAAGCATGGGCTCTTCGTGCCGGCAACGGTCAAACGCATACGGGCAACGGGTATGGAAGCGACACCCGGACGGCGGGTTCATGGGGCTGGGGATATCGCCCTGAAGCATAATCCGTTGGCTACGTCGGCTCGGATCGGGAATGGGTGCGGCCGAAAGCAGCGCCTGTGTATACGGGTGGCGCGGTGCCTGAAACAACGTTCGCCGGTCGGCTATTTCAACAATTTTGCCCAAATACATCACCGCCACCCGATGCGTCAGATGCTCCACAATGGCCAAGTCGTGGCTGATGAACAGCAAGGTAAGCCCCAGTTCTTCTTGCACTTCTTGCAACAAGTTAATAATTTGCGCCTTGACCGATACGTCCAACGCAGAAACGGCTTCATCGCACACGATAAGCCGCGCCCCGGGCGCCAACGCCCGGGCAATGGCAATACGCTGTCGCTGCCCACCCGAAAACTCGTGCGGGTAGCGCTTCATGGCGGCACGCGGCAGCCGGACTTGATCCAGCAAAGCAGCTACGCGTTCCTTCACTTCCGCTTTCGTTTTGGCCAACCCAAAGTTAACCAGCGGCTCGGCAATGATATCTTCGACACGCATGCGCGGGTTAAGGCTGCTGAACGGGTCCTGGAATACCATTTGCATTTCGCGACGCAATGGGCGCAATTGCCGGACAGACAGGTTGTCAATACGGCGGCCATTGACGTGCACTTGCCCTTCGGTGGCGGGCGTCAGCCCCATTACCACTTTGCCCAGGGTGGACTTTCCGCAACCACTTTCACCCACGATTGACAGGGTTTCTCGTTCGGCCACCGAAAACGTCACGCCATCGAGCGCGTACACCGTCTGAGTCTTGCCGCCTAAAAACGACGAACCCAGCACGTAGTGCTTCTTGAGATTCTGTACCCGAAGAACAGGCGGGGGATTCTGGACGGTATCAACCATTGTTTGATTCCACGAGATGGCACGCCACAACATGGTGGTTCCCCACCGTGCGCGGTGCGGGGCGTTCACGACGACAGCGGTCGTGAACAAAATCACAGCGGTCGGCAAACGCACAGCCGACGATAGGCTCGCGCAGCGACGGACCCTGCCCGCGGATTTCCGCAAGTTTTTCAGGTTCGCCGTCGATGGCCGACGACCCCAGTACGGGTACAGCCTTAAGCAGGCCTTGTGTATAGGGGTGGCGCGGCTGTTGGAACAAATCGGCCACGGCGGCTTCTTCCACCTTGTTGCCGGCATACATAACAATGACACGGTCGGCAATTTCAGCAACCACACCGAGGTCGTGCGTAATGAACATAATGGCCGAGCCCAGCCGCTTGTTCAAATCGCGCAAGAGGTCAAGTATCTGGGCCTGAATGGTGACATCCAGTGCTGTGGTGGGTTCGTCGGCAATCAATAGCTTGGGGTCGCACGACAAGGCAATGGCAATCATGACGCGTTGCCGCATGCCACCGGACAATTGATGGGGGTATTCGTGAAAGCGTTGCTCGGGGGCCGGAATGCCCACCAAACGCAGCATTTCAATGGCGCGTTCCCGGGCTTGACGCTTATCCGGCATGCCATGCACCCGCAGGGTTTCAACAATTTGACGCCCAACGGTAAGCACCGGGTTAAGGCTGGTCATGGGCTCTTGGAAAATCATGGCGATGTCGTTGCCGCGCAAGGTACGCATCTTTTTTTCCGAGAGCGTCAGCAGGTCGGTTCCTTCGAACCGGATGCTGCCCGTGACCTGGGCCGGCGGTTCGGGTAACAACCGAAGAATCGACATGGAAGTGACGGACTTGCCACAGCCGGATTCGCCGACGATGGCGACCACCTCCCCTTCGTTGATGGAGAAACTGATTCCGTTGACCGCGCGGCTGGTGCCCTCGTGGCTAACGAAGTGGGTGGTCAGGTTTTCGACTTCAAGCAACGCCATACTACTGGCCTTTGACAAGACGCGGGTCGATGAGCTCGCGCAAGCCATCGCCCAGCAGGTTCACCGCCAGCACACAAATCGAAAGGAACAGTGCCGGGAAGAAAATCATGAGCGGTTTCATCTGCCACAGCGAACGCGCATCGGCAATGATATTGCCCCAGCTAGGCACGATGGGCGGCAGACCGGCCCCAATAAACGAAAGAATTGACTCGGCGATCATGGCCGCCGCGCATACGTAAGTGGCCTGCACCGTAATGGGTGCCACGGTATTAGGCAAGATGTGCTTGAGCAAAATTTTAGGCGTGCTGGAACCAGCGGTGATGGCGGCGTCCACATAGGGCTCTTCGCGAATCGAAAGCACCACACTTCGGACTAGCCGTGTCGTGCGCGGGATCTCGGCGATGGTGATGGCAATAATGACGTTCTGCATCGACCCACCCGTCAATGCCACCAGCGCAATGGCCAGCAAAATGGGCGGGATCGACATCATCCCGTCCATAATCCGCATGATGATGGGATCGAGCCAGCGGATAAAGCCCGACATCATGCCCACCACAAGCCCGGCAACCGACGAAAAGAAGGCCACCGACAGCCCCACAATGAGCGACACGCGGCTGCCATAGATGACCCTGGAATACAGATCACGCCCCAGCATGTCGGTACCAAACCAATGCGCGGCGGACGGGTCTTGCAATCGGGCGGCGGGGTTCAGTGAAGTTGGGTCGACCGTACCCAGATAAGGCGCAAAAATGGCAATAAACGCCATCAACGCCAGCATGGCGCCGGGCACCACAATCAGCATGTTGCGCCGGGCCATGGCCACCAGCGATGCAAAGCGTGTTTGGGCCGCGCCGACGGCCACGATAGGACTGGGCGAAACAACCTTACTCAAAGCCGTATCCTCGGATCGAACAGGGTGTAAAGAATATCGACAATCAAGTTGACCAGCACATAACCCAGCGAAAACACAAGCACCACGGCTTGAATGACGGGGTAGTCACGACTGAGAATGGCATCAATGGTAAGGCGCCCCAGGCCCGGGATGGCAAACACGCTTTCAGCCACAACCGACCCGCTGATAAGCAACGCCACGCCCGTACCGACTACCGTCACGATGGGAACCGCGGCATTCTTTAACGCATGAACGAACAAAATGGGAAGCACGGCAAGCCCCTTGGCGTGCGCTGTCCGTATGTAGTCGCGCGACAGCGTTTCGAGCATGGTGGCCCGCGTGATACGGGTGATGAGGGCAATGTAAACCATGCTTAAGGCCGTTGCCGGCAATACCAGGCTGCGTAGCCACGGCCAAATACCGTTTTCCAGCCGTTGATATCCTTGCACTGGAAACCAGCCCAACTTGAGGCCAAAAATATAGGCCAGCAAGTAACCGGTTACAAACACCGGCAGTGAAAAACCCACCACACACAGCATCATGACGCTGCGATCGGTAAAGGTGCGCCGCTTCCAGGTTGCCAGCACACCCAGTGGCACAGCGATGCCCACCGAGATGATCAGCGTAAGCAACATGAGCGACAGCGTCGGTTCCATGCGCTGCATAATGAGCGTGCTGACCGGCCGTCCACTCAGTACCGACGTGCCAAAATCGCCACGGACAATGTTGAGCACCCACTCGCCAAAGCGGACATGGATGGGTTGATTCAGCCCCAGCTGGCTACGGATACGCTCGACAACCTCGGGCGTGGCCTGGTCGCCGGCAATAATCAGCGCCGGATCGCCGGGCGCAATATAAAGAAGACTGAAGATGAAGATAGCGACGATCAGCACCACCGGGATGGTTGCCAAACATCGACGAATAATGTAACGGATCATCGCACGTCTATATCCCGTTGGGCTGTCGTGGGTGGGGCTGCCCACCACGAGCAGCCCTGGGGTAAAACCTGGCAGTAAACAACCTTACTGCCATGCTGTGGGTTAGATGCGGCGGACGCCATGGAATTTGGCAAAGCCCGGATGGAAGCCCTCCAGGTTGGCATTGGCCAAGCCGGGCGACTGCAGTTCACCGCAAGGAATATACGGTACATCTTGCCAGGACTGCAGTTGGATCTGCTTGGCAATTTCCAGCTGAGCGGCCGCGTCGGGCGCATCAAACCACTGGGCGGTAAGTTCTTCCAGCCGCTCGCTGGTTGGCCAACCGAACCACGAATCTTTGCCGTTGCCACGCGCGAAGAAGTTGGTGGCTTGGTCGAGGAAGTATTCGGAATCACCGCCCACAAAGAAGCAGCTCCAGCCGCCTTTCTCGATGGGCTCCATACTGGTACGCCGTTGCGATACCGTGCCCCAGTCCATGGACTGGAAGTCGACGTTAAAGCCCATCTTGCGGAAGATGTCGGCACCCACCTGGCTGGCGGCGAGCGTGGGCGGGATGTCGCTGCCCACCAGCATGACCACCGGCTCGCCCTTGTAACCGGCGGCGGCCAGTTCTTTTTTGACGTTATCGAAGTCTTTGCGCGCTTTGAATGCTTCGGCGTAGCCCGCATCGTTGCGCATGGAGCCCGTGTACAGGCCCAGGTCGGCCGACCATTGGCCGTTGCCGCCGGCGGCTTGCATGATGGATGTCTGGTCGATACATGACAACACCAGGCGCCGGATTTCCGGGTTATTGAACGGTGGGGTCAAATGGTTGAGGCGCAAGAAAATAACCTGAGCGCTGGATGGCACAATCTGGAAATCCGTGCTGTTTTCGAACATGGGCAGGAAGTCCGGCAACGGGCGCTCCCACCAGTCCATTTCACCGGACTGAATCGCCGCCAGCGCGGTAGAAGCATCGGGAATGATGTGCCACTCGACACGGTCAAAATGTACCACTTTGGGCGCCGAACCGTGGCCCTCTGGACCGGATGCACGGGGCACATAGCCCTCAAACTTCTTAT
>JAJUIY010000030.1 GCA_029267415.1 Alcaligenaceae bacterium | reverse complement strand
ATTGCCCTGGGAACACTGGGAGCAAGGCATGCGACGCTACGGCTTTCATGGGCTTTCCTACGAATACATCGCCCATGTGCTGAAGGAGCGCGTCGGCGAGGCGGCCAGGGGGCGCGTTATTGTGGCGCATTTGGGTAACGGCGCGTCTTTGTGCGGTATGCAAGATCTGCGCAGTGCGGCCACCACTATGGGTTTTTCCACGCTTGAAGGCCTGATGATGGGCACGCGTTGTGGCTCTGTGGATCCCGGCGCCATCTTGCATCTTATGGAAGTTAAAGGGATACCGCTGGCTGAAGTGGGTCAAATGCTGACTCGCGAGGCGGGCCTTCTGGGCGTGTCCGGGCTTTCCAGCGACACTCGCGTCCTGCTGGAGCATGAACAAGATAACGCGCGGGCCAAGGCCGCACTTGATTTGTACATCCGCACCATTGTGCGGGAAATCGGCGCCCTGACGGCGTTGCTGGGTGGTCTGGATATGCTGGTGTTTACAGCCGGTGTCGGCGAAAACAACCCCGTTATTCGCGAGCGCGTCTGTCGTCGACTTGGGTTCTTGGGCGTCGCACTCGATGACGCCGCCAATTCGCAAAATGCCTCCGTGGTGTCGTCCACCAATAGCAAAGTGGTTGTACGGGTCGAACCCACAAACGAAGAATGGATTGCCGCGAATCACGCCTGGCAATTGCTGCGAAGCCAGCGAGCGGGGTAATGGCTTTTGCGCACATGCCCGATTAAAATTACTGATTGCCGGCCGTCTGTGGCCGGTTTGTATTACTTTAGACGACCCTTATGAACGCTTACCTCATCGCTGCACTCTACAAATTTGTTTCGCTCCCTGACTTCAAGGATTTGCGTGAACCCCTGCTTGACGTGTGCGAACGCAATGATGTGAAGGGCACCTTGTTGCTGGCCCATGAAGGCATCAACGGGACCATTGCGGGGCCCGAGGCCGGTATCCGGGCGGTGCTGGATTATTTGCGTGCCGACCCGCGTATGGCCACGCTGGACCATAAAGAGTCGTGGGCACCGCAGCAGCCGTTTTACCGCATGAAGGTAAAGTTGAAACGCGAAATCGTCACCATGGGCGTTTCCAATATCGATCCAGAAACCATGGCGGGCGAATACGTGGATAGCGCCGGGTGGAACAAGCTGCTTGACGACCCGGATGTGGTGGTGGTCGACTGCCGTAACGATTATGAAGTCGCCGTTGGAACGTTTAAGTCGGCCATCAACCCCGAAACCGATTCATTTTCTGAGTTTCCGCAGTGGGTGCAGCAACAGTCGCAGCGCGGGGGCGTGCTGGCTGGCAAACGGAAAGTGGCCATGTTTTGCACGGGCGGCATTCGCTGCGAAAAGTCCACGGCCTATCTGAAGTCGCAAGGTTTTGATGAGGTGTATCACCTGCAGGGCGGCATCCTGAAGTACCTGGAAGAAGTACCGGCCGAGCAAAGTCTGTGGGAAGGCGAGTGCTTCGTCTTTGATGAGCGTGTGTCCGTGAAGCATGGGCTTGAAGTGGGGTCATACGAACTGTGTCGTGCATGTCGCATGCCTGTGAGCGCCGAAGACAAGCAATCACCCCAGTATGAGCAAGGCATTAGTTGCCCGCATTGTTTTGACTCGCTCACTGACGAAAAACGCGAGCGTTTGCTCGAACGGCAGCGTCAGATCGAGCTGGCACGACAGCGACGCGAACAACACATCGGCATCCGGGTAGAAATCAAGAAAGAGCAGGCGCGCGCACGTGCCGAGGCGGCGCGCCAGCGCGCCCTTGAGCGGCAGCGCCAAAAACAGGAACGCCAGCAAAAAGGGGCATAGTACGCGCGTACAGCAGTAACGAACGGGGCGGTTACGAACGCGCGTCGCCCGGGTGCCATCGCAAGTAGTCGGCGTTTCTCTATACTAGATATATGGAAACTGATCGTCTGCCCATTCTTTATTCGTTTCGCCGCTGCCCCTACGCCATGCGGGCACGGCTTGCTATTGCATCATCTGAACAGGTGTGCGAATTGCGCGAAGTGGTGTTGCGCAATAAGCCCCAGGCTATGCTGAAAGCGTCGCCCAAAGGCACGGTGCCGGTGTTGCAGCTACCTGATGGTACGGTGGTGGATGAAAGCCTGGATATTATGCTGTGGGCGCTGGAGCGCCATGATCCCCAGCGCTGGTTAACGCCGCCAACCGGCACCCCGGCCCAAATGATGGCCTTGATTTCCCATAATGACAATGATTTTAAGGGGCACCTGGATCGCTACAAATACCCCCAACGTTTTGAGCTGATATCGGGGATCGATAACCGTGATGCCGGTGCGCAGTGGCTCTACGCACTGGACGACCGCTTGCAGTCGCATCCTTATCTATTTGGCGACATGCCGTGTCTGGCTGACATGGCCATTGCACCGTTTGTGCGGCAGTATGCGCATACCGATCGCGACTGGTTTTGGGGCCAGAACTGGCCGGCGCTGATCGGCTGGTTGGATAACTTTTTAAGCAGTGCGTTATTTGCGGCCATTATGCACAAATATGCGCCATGGAACCCGGACCCCGCGCTACCACGGGTCCGGTTTCCAGAGGGGACTGTGTCGGCAGCCTCCGCTTAGACGGCGCCAGGGACGATAGGCACCACGCTGGAGAACCCGCCGTCAACGTGCGTGATCTCGCCAGTGATGCCGGACGCCAGGTCAGACAACAAGAACGCGGCGGCATTGCCCACGTCTTCAATGGTGATGTTGCGGCGCAGTGGTGCAGTGGCTTCCACAAACTTGAAAATAAGCTGGAAGTCTTTGATGCCGGACGAGGCAAGTGTTGTGATGGGGCCGGCCGAGATACCGTTGGCGCGAATCCCCATGGGGCCCAGGTTGGCGGCCAGATAACGCACGCTGGCTTCCAGCGAGGCCTTGGCCAAGCCCATGGTGTTGTAGTGCGGCACCACGCGCTCCGCGCCCAGGTAGGTAAGCGTCAGCACCGAACTATTACGCCCTTTCAGCATGGGAAGGGCGGCTTTGGTCAGGGCGGGGAAGCTGTAGGCGGAGATGTCGTGGGCGATCCGGAAGTTTTCACGCGACAGCCCGTCAAGCAGTTCGCCGGCAATGGCTTCGCGGGGTGCGAAACCGATGGAGTGCACCAGCCCGTCAAGGCCGTCCCACTTTTCGCCCAGCTGCTTGAAGGTGTTTTCGATGTCTTCGTCGCTGCTGACGTCGCAAGGAATGACGATGTCGGACCCGAGGTCGGCGGCGAACTGCTCGACGCGCTCTTTGAAACGGTCGCCCACATAGGTGAGTGCCAGCTCGGCACCTTGGTCACGACAGGCCTTGGCAATGCCCCACGCGATCGAGCGGTTCGAAATTAGTCCGGTTATCAGTATGCGTTTACCTTCCAGGAAACCCATAGTTTCATCCTTATGAAATACAGTAAATCGTTGCGTTGTTTCGGCACCAGCAGCGCTGTTATGGCCTGTTTATGAAGCGTGCGTAACGGGACGCACTGTTGTGGTGTTGCGCTTGCCTACCCCCGTACATCGGCGCCCGGTACGCGCAAGCGCTTGCCCAACGCGAGATGATCGCCTTTAAGGTTGTTCAGCTTGCGCAGCTCGGCCACGGTGGTGTTGTAGCGGCGGGCCAAGGCGTAGAGGGTGTCGCCGCGGCGCACGGTGTGTGTGCGAACGGTGGACGGACGCCGCTGTGCGGCATGGCTTTGTGTTTGCTGGATGGCCGTGGTGGTTGGAGCCGTACCGCCCGCATCAAGCGACGCCAGCTGGACGCCGCCTTGTGTGGGCGTGATGTCCGGCACAATCAGCGCCATATTGGCGCGGGCCTTCGTGTGATTGCGGCGCAAGCCGTTCAGTTTGCGCAGCTCGGCCAGTGTCAGGCCGTGTTCTTTAGCGATGGAAGCGTAGCTTTCGCCTTGCTTGGGGCGGTATACTGTCCAGGCACTGAGCTTGCCCTCGTACGTGCTCAGATTCTTTCTGAACGTGCTGACTCGATCCGTTGGCAATAAGAGATGGGCATCGCGTTCGGCAATGATGACGGGCAAATTATGCGAAGCGTTAAGCGCCTTCAGTTCGTCAACGGGCATTTCGGCCAATGCGGCAGCCACCTCAATATCGATATTGCGCTGTTTGCGGACCACCGTGAAATACGGCGTATTGCTGACGGACGGGAGCGCCACACTGTATTTTTGGGGGTCGGCAATGATGTTCTTGATCGCTTGTAATTTGGGAACGTAATTGCGCGTTTCGTCCGGAAGCTTTAATGAGAGGTAGTCGGTACCCAGGCCGGCGGCCTCGTTTTTGGCAATAGCCCGCCGTACGGCACCTTCACCCCAGTTATACGAGGCCAAGGCCAAATACCAATCGCCCTGGAAGTCGTACAGGTATGCCAAGTATTCAAGGGCGGCCGCTGTGGAGGCAATAGGGTCGCGGCGCTGATCCATCCACCAGTCTTGCTGAAGGTTGAAGTGACGGCCGGTGCTGGGGATAAATTGCCATAGCCCGGAGGCCTTCGAACGCGACAGCGCAGTGGGGTCGTACGCGCTCTCAATGAACGGCAGCAATGCAAGCTCAGTAGGCAAGCCCCGGTTTTCAAGCTCGTCAACGATGTGATAAAGGTACTTGCCGGCCCGTTCGCTCATGCGGTGCAGCGCCTCGGGGTGCGACGCATAATAATTGGTCCAGTGCTCGGTAAGGTCGGTGTGCAGGTTCGGAATGGCAAAGCCGCGACGTATGCGGTCCCACATGTCGTGTGGCGGACGGGTAAGATCGATGGTGCGCGATGTGTCGGCAGCGCGAAAGGCCTGCTTGTTGGACGTATCCGTGCCCGGCCGGGTGCCGGCACAGCCTGCCAGAGCAATGACGAGTAGCGTCAAGAGTACGTGTCGCAAGCGGATCATGGGGACGGTGTTTGGGCTTGGGGTTAGAAGTTATTTTTCCATTCACGCAATGTGGCAAAAACCGCAATGGGATCGTGCAACGGTTTGCCGGCATAATCGGCTGCCGCGGCACAGATACTGGCTTGTGCTGTACGCAAAAACGGATTGGTATCGAGTTCTGACTGCAAGGTTGAGGGCAGTGTCGGCTGCGACTGCTTGCGCAGCGTTGATGCGGCATGCCACCGGTTACGCAAGGCGGCGTTATCGGGTTCGACAGCCAATGCCCATTTCAAGTTGGACAAGGTGTATTCGTGCGCGCAGCAAACTAGTGTATCAGAATGCAGGTTGGCCAGCTTGGTTAGCGAAGTGACCATTTGTTCCGGCGTGCCCTCGAACAAGCGCCCGCAGCCCGCGGCAAACAAGGTGTCGCCACAAAACAGAATGGGCTGGCGTTGCGGGCCCAGCGTACCGTGGTAGGCGATGTGCCCCGCCGTGTGGCCGGGGACGTCAAGCACCTGAAGCTCTAGGCCGACACCCGGCAGTGATACTGAATCGCCCTCGGCCAGGCGACGGTCGCAGGCGGGAAGTGTTTCGCCGGCCGGGCCATATACCGGCGCACCGGTGGCTTCAATCAGTTGGGTGACGCCGCCCACATGGTCGTGATGGTGGTGGGTAAGTAAAATGGCGTCTAACTGAAGCTGATGTTGCTGAAGTATAGTTTGTACAGGTGCCGCTTGACCGGGATCTACCACAATGGCGTGGTCGCCTTGGCAGACCATCCATAGATAGTTGTCTGAAAATGCAGGCACAGCAATCAGCTGGAGCCCATTTCGCTTTTCGGGGTTATAGGTAGTGGCAGCCGGGGCAAATTCAGCGGACATAGGAGCACGTTTCTGGTGGATCAACCTTACATTATAGAGCTTGGGCAATGGTTGGACACGCCCGCCGGCCGGTATGTGCTTCAGTGGGAGCAAGCCCAGGTCAATAGTATGGTGGCCAATGTGTTCGGTTACCATGCCATGCAGGTCGGTTTGCCCGAGCTCGATCTACTACAGGCCAGCCGCATACGGCACAAAGCGCGCACGTCCATCTGGTTTGAGCACGGAAGCCAGCATGGGGCCGCCGTGATAACCGAGCCCGAGAACCTGCCGTTTGACACGCAAAGCATCGATTTGCTGGTTATGCCGCATGTGCTGGAATGCTCCACCAATCCACACCAGGTGCTTCGTGAGGCCGAACGGGTATTGATGCCCGAAGGCCGCGTGGTGATATCCGGTTTTAACCCCTGGAGCCTGTGGGGCGCACGTGAGCGGATACCCGGTATCGACCCTTTGCTGCCCATTCCAGCGCATAACCAGGTCTCCCTGGTGCGCCTGAAAGACTGGTTCAAGTTGTTGTCGTTCGAGCTCGATCGTGGCCGGTTTGGTTGCTACGCGCCGGCCTGTCAGACTGATCGCTGGCTTGAGCGCTGGTCGTTTATGGAATCTGCCGGCGATCGATGGTGGCCGGTTTGCGGCGCCGTGTATGTGGTGTCAGCGGTCAAGCGGGTGGCGGGCATGCGGCTGGTGGGTCCGGTCTGGAAGCGGGCTCGCGCACGCGCCCGGCGGCAGGGGGCGGTGGTAAGCCAGAAGGCCTGCAAGCAGAAATGAGCCATACGGACTCGAAGCAGAAGTAATCTTATAAAAGGCAGAATAGTTTGAGCGTTGAAGCAAAAGTAGTTGAAATCTGGACTGATGGGGCCTGCAAGGGCAACCCCGGTGTGGGCGGTTGGGGGGCGTTGCTGCGTCATGGCGCCCACGAAAAAACATTGTGCGGCGGCGAAGCGGACACCACCAACAATCGCATGGAACTCATGGCCGTCATCGAGGCCTTGAAGGCCCTGAAGCGGCGGTGCCGCGTGGTTATTCATACCGATTCGCAGTACGTGCAAAAGGGAATGACACAATGGCTGGCTAACTGGAAGCAGCGCGGTTGGAAAACGGCCGCCCGTCAGCCGGTAAAAAATGCCGATCTCTGGCAAGCGCTCGATGCACTGGTTCAGCAACACGATGTGTCGTGGCGCTGGGTACGGGGCCATGCCGGCGATCCGGGCAATGAACGGGCCGACGCCTTGGCAAACGAAGGGGTCGCGCAAATACAGGCAGAACTGGCTGGCTCCGAAATGTGAACTTTGTCTCAATTTGTTGTTTAATGTGCGCCTGACCGGTTTAAAGTCACAGCCATGAAGAAATCCACATTTGGTTTTGTAGTGCTACTGGCAGCAGGCGTTGCGCTGGGGGCCGGCGGGGTGTATTGGTGGCTGGCTGGGGCACAGTCTGGCCCGGTGGCGCCCGGAGAAGGTGCCATGGCCGATGGCCAGCCAATTGTGGCGACGCCCGAGCCCGCGCCAACGGCGTCGCCCGCACAGGGTACGGGGGTAGACGTTGCGGTGGTGCAATCAGTGGCACTGGCGCGCAGCGTGGCGGCCGTGGGTAGCCTTAGCTCTGAAAATTCGGTAATGCTGCGGCCCGAAATCACCGGGCGCATTGCTGCCATTAATTTCAAAGAGGGTGGCCCGGTGCAGCAGGGGCAGATGCTGATCGAACTGGACAGCAGTATTCAGCGCGCCCAACTCGAGCAAGCCGAGGCCGCTTTGGCGTTGGCGTCAAGTCAGTATCGTCGGGCGCAAGAACTCACCCAGCGCGGCTTTATCAGTGCCCAAGCCCGTGACGAATCCGCCAGCGAACTCAAGGTCAAACAGGCGGCGGTCTCTATGGCCCGTGCGCAGTTAGACAAAACCCATATCCGAGCGCCGTTTGATGGCCTGGCGGGCCTGAGGCATGTGTCGGTTGGCGATTACGTCAGCCCCGGCAGCGATCTGGTTCGCATTGAGTCCATCGATCCGCTCAACGTTGACTTCCGTGTGCCCGAGCACTTTCTTAGCGCGGTGGCCGTCGGGTCGCGTATTCAACTGCGTTTTGACGCCTTGCCCGATGTGACGCGCGAAGGCACCGTAGGGGCAATCAGCCCGCTGATTGATGTGGGCGGCCGTTCTATTTTGTTGCGGGCTACCGTTCCGAACAGTGATGGCAGCCTGCGTCCCGGCATGTTTGCCCGCGTGCAGCTGCAATTTGACGACAAGCAGGCCCTGATGGTGCCCGAGGCGGCGATTGTGCCGGCTGAGGAAATGACCTATGTATTCCGGGTCGATGGCGATCATGTGGCGCAGGTGCCGGTGGCACTTGGCCAGCGCCGCCAGGGCCAGGTCGAAGTTATCGATGGCCTCAGGTCGGGCGACCAGGTGTTGGTGTCCGGGCTTCAGAAGGTGTCCGACGGCGCCCGCATCCATATATTGTCCGTCACAGGTAGTGAATAATGTGCGATAGCGGCGGACGGGCAAGGGGCAGGGTGGCCATATGAAAATCTCGCAAGTCTGCATCAAGCGGCCAGTTTTCGCCACGGTACTGTCCCTCATGATTGTGCTGGTGGGGCTGATTTCTTACGAACGTCTCACCGTGCGCGAATACCCGCTGATCGACGAACCTGTCGTGTCGGTGGTGACGGCTTATACCGGCGCGTCGCCCGAAGTGGTCGAATCTCAGGTCACCAAGCCGCTGGAAGATCAGCTCTCCGGTATCGAAGGCGTCGATGTCATGACATCGCGCAGCCGTTCAGAACGTAGTCTGATCAACATCAAATTTCATCTGTCGCGCGACCCGGATGCCGCGGCTGCGGACGTGCGCGACAAGGTGTCGCGGGCGCGCCGTTTTTTGCCGGATGAAATTGACGAGCCCATCATCAGCAAGGTCGAGGCCGATTCCACCCCCATTATCTATATTGGCGTAACCACGGGCGACTTCACGCCCATGCAGGCGTCCGACTACATCAAACGCTATATCCAGACGCGGCTGTCGGTGCTGCCCGGGGCCGCCGAGGTACGGGTATTTGGCGAGCGTTTGCCCTCCATGCGCATCTATATCGATCGCAGCAAGTTGGCGGGTTATGGTCTGACCGTGCAGGACGTGGAAGCGGCCTTGCGTCAGCAAAACGTGCTGATCCCGGCGGGACGTATTGAGTCGTCGGACCGCGAGTTCTCGGTGGTGTCATCCACCGACCTGCAAACGGTGCCCGAATTTGAAGACGTGGTGGTGGCCAATGTGCTGGGGTATCCGGTTCGCGTTCGTGATGTGGCCAACGTTCGCGTTGCTCCCGAAAGTGATCGGGTGCTGGCGCGCTTTAACGGCGAGTCCAGCCTCACCATCGGGGTAACCAAACAGTCCACCGCCAACCCGTTGGATTTGTCACGCGAAGTTCGCAAAGAAGTCGAGCTGATCAATCAGAACCTGCCGGGCGGCATGCGGCTTAACCTATCCTACGACAGCTCGGTGTTTATTCAGGAATCAATTGACTCCGTGTACAAAACAGTCGCCGAGGCGACGCTGCTGGTGGTGCTGGTTATCTTTTTCTTCCTGCGTAGTGTGCGGGCCAGCGTGATTCCCATTGTCACCATCCCTGTGTCGTTGGTAGGGGCCTTCGGTTTCATGTATTTGTTCGGGTTTTCAATCAACACCCTGACCTTGCTGGCCATGGTGCTGGCGATCGGGTTGGTGGTTGACGACGCCATTGTGGTTCTCGAAAACATTTATCGCCATATTGAGTCCGGCAAGTCCAGGATGGAGGCGGCGCTGGAGGGCTCGCGCGAAATTGGTTTCGCCATTGTCGCCATGACGCTGACGCTGGTTACTGTATACGCGCCACTGGCGTTTGCAACGGGCCGCACGGGCAGGCTGTTCATCGAATTTGCTCTGGCACTGGCCAGTGCCGTGCTGGTGTCCGGCTTTGTCGCGCTGACGCTGACGCCCATGATGTGTTCCAAGCTGTTGCGTGCCGAAAAAAGCCATGGCCGGTTGTATCGCCTGATTGAGTCCATGCTCGAGGCATTGACGACTCGCTACCGCAATGGCTTGGCCCGTGCATTGCGTATGCGCTGGCTGGTCATTGCAGTGGGTGTGGTGGTGGCAGTATCCAGTGGCTTTCTTTTCACCATGATCAAGAGCGAGCTTGCGCCGGTTGAAGACCGGGGCGTCATTTTTGGTGTGGTAAACGGCCCGGAAGGGTCGACGGTCGACTACACCCTGAATACCGTCCGGCAAATTGAGGGTTTTTACACTGACGTTCCCGAGATGCTCACGCATCAGTCGATTATTGGCTTCCCTACCGTTACCGACGCGTTCGCTATCATGCGCCTGAAGCCCTGGAACGAGCGTGAACGCTCGCAGCAAGAGATTGCCGAATCACTGCAACCCTTGTTTTCGTCACTTCCGGCCGCGCGGGCCTTCCCAACCAACCCGCCATCATTCGGCCAGCGCGCCACGTCCAAACCGGTGCAGTTTGTCGTCATGAGCCAGGCCACCTACCCGGAAATCGCCCAGTTGGTTGATGGTTTCGTGGCCCGGCTGCGCGATTATCCGGGCCTGATCAACGTAGATACCGACTTGCGTCTGAACACGCCCGAGTTGCGTGTTGACGTTGACCGCGACAAGCTGGCTGACGTGGGGGTGGATGTGGACGTGGTGGGCCGTACGCTGGAAACCATGCTCGGCGGGCGTCAAGTAACGCGCTACCAGGACAGCGGTGAGCAATACGACGTGATTGTCCAGGTTGAAAAACAAGACCGCGCGACGCCGGACGACATCACCGGTATTTACGTGCGTACTCGCGATGGCGGTATGGTACAGATGTCCAACTTTTTGTCGGTACGCGAAAGCGTTTCACCCCAGTCACTTAACCACTTCAACCGCTTGCGTGCGGTCAAGGTTGAAGCTGCCGTGGCCCCGGGATATGGTTTGGGCGAAGTGCTGGAATACATGAATCAGCTGGCGCTGGAAACCTTGCCGCCAACGGTGCAAACCGACCTCGACGGTCAGTCACGCGAATTTCGGGACTCGTCTGGCAGCATTTATCTGGTGTTCATGATGGCGCTGGCGTTTATTTACCTGGTGCTGGCCGCCCAGTTCGAAAGCTGGCGCAGTCCGCTTATTATTATGCTTTCGGTACCGCTGTCCATGACAGGCGCCTTGCTGGCGCTTTACCTGTCCGGCGGCACGCTGTCTATCTACAGTCAAATCGGTCTGATCACGCTTATTGGCCTCATCACAAAACATGGTATTTTGATTGTCGAATTTGCCAACCAATTGCGCGCCCGGGGCGAGGCCTTGTTTGATGCTGTAATTCAGGCCAGTGTGCAGCGCTTGCGGCCCATTTTGATGACGACCGGCGCCATGGTGTTGGGTGTGCTGCCTCTGGCGTTTGCTACAGGGGCCGGGGCGGAGTCCCGTCAGCAAATCGGATGGGTCCTGGTGGGCGGGCTTACTTTTGGTACGCTGCTTACGTTATTTGTGGTGCCGGTTGCCTATACGCTGATTGCCGGCACGCAGCGCCACCGCGACCGCGCGGCGAAAAAATCGGCCAGCGCACCCCAACAATTACCCCATGCTTAAGTTTTACGGATTTTTTTATGCGTCAGATTGTGCTTGATACGGAAACCACCGGTCTGGACCCCGACGAGGGGCACCGTATTATCGAGGTGGCCGGGGTAGAGGTACAAAACCGGCAACTGACCGGCCGCCACCTGCATTTATACGTCAACCCCGATCGTGACAGTGATCCGGATGCCTTGGCTATTCACGGCCTGACCACCGAGTTTTTGTCCCAATACCCTCGGTTTGAAGAGGTGGCCGATCAGCTCGTCGAATTCGTGAAGGGTGCTGAAATCATCATTCATAACGCGCCGTTTGATCTGCGCTTTCTGAACGCCGAATTGGGCCGTCTTGGCCTGCCCGCCTTTGAAAGCCTGTGCGCAAAGGTGACCGACTCGCTTTTATATGCGCGCGAGCTGCACCCGGGCAAGCGTAATTCGCTGGACGCCTTGTGCGAACGCTACGGCATTTCCAATGCGCACCGTACTTTACACGGCGCGCTGCTGGACTCGGAACTGCTGGCGGATGTCTGGCTGGCCATGACGCGTGGGCAAGACAGCTTGCTGATGGACTTTGCCGACGATGTAACGCAAACGGCCAGCGATGCGGCGGGTGCATTTGATGCATCTGCGTTGCGCGTGCTGCCTGCCGACGCCGACGAATTGGCCGCGCACGAAGCCTATCTGGATACCCTCGAGGAAGCAGCCGGCAAGCCGGCGTTGTGGCGTGCCTTGTCAGCCGCCCAGCAAGTGCATGAAGATTCCGTAGCATAGTGCACCGGCCAAGGTCGGAAGTGCGATACCCGAAAACCATCGTTTTACGGCATAAATAATCGTCAGCGCCGCAATAGTGGCCAAGGTTTGGCCGATATGTTCGTTATGCACCATCAGTGGCCACAGCGACACCACCAGCAGCGCAGTCATGGCGGCGGGGCCAATACCCTGCAGAAAGGCCTGGACCCGACCGGACGTGCGGGTTGCCGCCGGACGGCGTCGCGCTTGCCAGATTGGCAGAAAGCGCAGCAAGAAGGTGCCGGCGCCCGCCAAAATAATAATTAAGGTCAGCTCAGACATGGCTCAGGGCGTTGCAGGTCATGGTGTTGTCGCTCATGGTGCTGTCATTCATGGCGCAGGGCGCACCGTCAGCATATTGAACGCGGCGCCAGCCAGCATGCCCAGCGCCAGCGCATGGTAATTGGGCAGCAGCATGGTAAGCAAGATGGTGGCCACCACCGTGACGCTGATCGTGCGGGCCGCGCGCGCCACGCCAGACTCCAACAGCAAGGCAAAGAACAGACCGGGCAAAATAAAGCTGAGGGCCGCTTCAATAAACACGGGCGGGTTGGTAAAACTACTGCTTAGGCTAACACCCAGTACGGTGCCCCCAACCCAAGACGCATAGGCACCGGCTTGCAAGCCGACATACCACGCTTCCCGCGAAGCGGGAGACACGTCATACAGTTTCCCCAAGGCGGTGGCAAAAACCTCATCGGTAAGGCCGTAGGCCAGCAGCGGCGCGGGCAAGCGATGGGTGTCAGGAGGCACCCGATTAAGCAGGGCCGGACCATAAAACAAGTGCCGGGCATTCATCAGCACGACAGTGGGCACGGCTGTAAGCCATCCGGCACCCGACGCCATTAAGGTGATCAGCACAAACTGGCTGGCCCCGGCATACACAACTACCGATGTCAGAATAGTGATGAAGGGTGACAATCCGGCCTGTAGCGCTGCCAGCCCAAATGAGAAGGCAATGGGCAGGTAGCCGGCCGCGACGGAAAGGCTGGTCAGCAGGCCGGCCCCGAAGGGCCGGAAAAAGGACGGCGGACGTGCAGGCATGATGCGTCTGTGGCGGGTTAGTCGAAACCGCGTCGCCGGGCAATAAGCATGCGTTCCAGGCGTCCGATGTAGTTTTGCACCATGATCGCTTCAGCGGCAGACGGATGGTCAAATTCGCAGGCCACCACCCGTACCGGTGTTGTCCCGGGTTCGGACTGGTGTTCACTGATGCGCCGAACTTTCAGGTTGGTGACAACGGTACCCACGTCGTCAAGTTCGAACGTGCACTGCTTCAGCCACGCACCCACGGTGACGTCGAGTTCCTGGTTGTGATCCATGACGGCCACCCCGCCGGCACTGATGTCTTTTACCGGCAATTTCAGCGTGCGCCCGCCTATAACTGGGATTTGAGCAAGCAGCGGCATGGTGACCGGGATGTCGATGCGGAAATGATTGCGCCGCTGGATGCGTCGCAAGTGCTCCGGATACGTCAGGCGGAAAGCTTCCCGGCCTTCGAACAGGATGGCCGTGGCCCCTGCACAGCTGAACTGCACCTTTACGCGATCAATCTGGGCTTCAAAGAACACCTTGGGAGAACCCGTGAGCCGTTGGTTGAATTGTGCGTCGTCAGTCGCATCAACAATAAGCCAGCGCTCGTGCGAATTCACGTCCAGCACGGCTGTGATGATGGCGCGGTTATCGTTGTCCAGACGCATGTGCACCAGAGATTTCTGCAACTTCAGCGACTGCAATACAGCGGTGATTCCCAGGGTTGTGGTCACCAAAAATGGATCGTTGGGTTCGCTCATTACTCGACGGCCTTGACCATATTTTCCAGCACATCCTTGGCATCGCCAAACACCATCATGGTCTTGTCCATGTAGAACAGTTCGTTATCCAGTCCCGCGTAGCCCGACGCCATGGAGCGCTTGTTCACAATGACGGTACGCGCCTTGTAGGCTTCAATAATGGGCATGCCCGCAATGGGTGACTGGGGGTCGTTTTTGGCGGCCGGGTTAACCACGTCATTGGCGCCCAGCACCAGCACCACATCGGTTTGCCCCAGTTCGCCGTTGATGTCGTCCATCTCGAAGACCTGGTCGTAGGGGACTTCGGCCTCGGCCAGCAGCACGTTCATGTGGCCCGGCATGCGTCCCGCCACGGGGTGGATGGCGTATTTGACGGTCACCCCGGCATCGGTGAGTTTTTCGGCCAGCTCTTTCAGGGCGTGCTGGGCCCGGGCCACGGCCAAACCATAGCCCGGCACAATGGTGACGCTTTCGGCGTTGGCCATGAGAAACGCGGCATCGTCGGGGCTGCCCGACTTGACGTTACGCTGCACGCCATCGTCGCTCGCCCCCGCGGCCGAGGGCTCGGCCCCAAAGCCACCCAGGATCACGTTGAAGAACGAGCGGTTCATGGCCTTGCACATGATGTACGACAAAATGGCCCCCGAGGAGCCCACCAGCGAACCGGCAATGATGAGCATGGAGTTGTTGAGCGAGAAGCCAATACCGGCCGCCGCCCAGCCCGAATAGCTGTTCAGCATGGACACCACGACCGGCATGTCGGCCCCGCCAATCGGGATAATGATCAGTACGCCCAGAATAAAAGCCAGGACGGTCATGATGATAAAGGGCAGCCACGCTTCGGTGGCCATGAACCACAGGCCGCAGGCGATCATGATGAGGGCCAGCACCAGGTTAAGCATGTGCTGGCCGGAAAACACCACCGGTGCGCCCTGGAACAGGCGAAACTTGTACTTGCCCGACAGCTTGCCAAAGGCAATGACCGAGCCCGAGAAGGTGATGGCCCCCACAAAAGTGCCGATAAAAAGCTCTAGCCGGTTACCCACGGGGATGGGGGCGCCGCGATCCGTGATGTTGAAGGCATGGGGCTCGGCGACCACGGCGATGGCAATGGCCACGGCGGCCAGGCCAATCATGGAGTGCATGAAGGCGACCAGCTCGGGCATTTTGGTCATTTCGACCCGCTTGGCCATGATGGTGCCAATAACACCCCCCACGAGCAGGCCAAGGATCACCCACGTCAGGCCCATGGCGGCCGTGCCGTCGGTGGCCAGGCTCAGGATAAGGGCCGCGGTGGTGAGGATGGCGATGGCCATGCCGACCATGCCGAAGATGTTGCCGCGAATAGACGTGGTGGGGTGCGACAGCCCCTTAAGGGACTGGATGAAGCAGACCGACGCAATCAGATAGAACAGGGTGACCGTGTTCATGGAGATCATTGCGCGCCTCCTTTGGGTTTTCTTTCTTTCTTTTTAAACATTTCGAGCATGCGTCGGGTGACCAGGAAGCCGCCGAAGACGTTGACCGCGGCCAGTGCCACGGCCAGTACGCCCATGAAGCGTGCCAGCCCGCCTTCGGTGAGCGCGGCCGCCAGCATGGCCCCCACGATGACAATGGCCGAGATGGCGTTGGTGACCGCCATGAGCGGCGTGTGCAGGGCCGGGGTGACGTTCCAGACGACGTGATAGCCCACGTAAATGGCGAGCACGAAAATGATGAAGTTGACCAGGGTTGGATCGACCGCGTCCATTATGCGCTCCTTGTCAGTTTGCCGTCTGCGCAGACCTGGCAGGCGGTGATGATTTCGTCATCGTGTTGTAGGGCGAGCTCGCCTTCGGCATTGCTGACCAGCTTCATGAAGTCAAGCAGGTTGCGCGCGTACAGCGCCGAGGCGTCGGCCGGCACCAGCGCGGGCAAGTTGCTAAGGCCCACCAGCGTGACACCATGCTTTTCGACCACCTTGTCCAGTTCCGACAGCGGGCAGTTGCCGCCACGTTCGACCGCCAAATCCACAATGACCGAGCCCGCTCGCATGCCTTTCACGGTTTCTTCGCTGACCAGCACGGGGGCGGGGCGCCCGGGAATGAGCGCGGTGGTGATGACGACGTCGGCCTGCTTGCAGCGTTGCGACACCAGCTCGGCCTGGCGTGCCATCCAGGCGGGCGGCATGGGCCGCGCGTAGCCACCCACGCCCTCGGCGATCTCGCGCTCTTCGTCCGTCTCGAAGGGCACGTCGATGAATTTGGCGCCCAGCGATTCGACCTGTTCCTTGGCGGCGGGGCGCACATCGGAGGCTTCGACCACCGCACCCAGACGCTTGGCCGTGGCAATGGCCTGCAGGCCGGCCACGCCGGCGCCCAACACCACCACGCGGGCGGCTTTCAGCGTGCCCGCGGCGGTCATCATCATGGGAAAGAGCCGCCCGTAGTAATGCGCGCCCAGCAACACCGCCTTATAGCCGGCCAGGTTGGCCTGCGACGACAGCACGTCGAGGCTTTGCGCGCGGGTAATGCGCGGCGCGGATTCCAGCGCGAAGGCGGTAACGCCGGTGGTGGCGAGCTGCTCCAGTGCTTCGGTATCGAAGGGGTCGAGCATGCCGATCAGCACGGCGCCGGGTTTCAATTGGGTCTGCTCATCGGTGCTGGGACGGCGTACTTTGAGAACGATGTCGGCCCCTAAGGCCTGCGCGGCATCCACCAACGTGGCGCCGGCTTCTTCGTAGGCCTCGTCGGGATAATGCGCGGCCTGGCCGGCGCCGCGCTCGACCAGGACGGTGTGGTTGTTGGCGATGTATCGCTTGACGGTTTCCGGAATCGCGGCAACACGCGTTTCGCCCGGGGTCGTCTCTCGGGGAACGCCAATTAGCATAGCGCTGTCTCCATTTGGGGGTGTTAGTGTTTGTCGGGACGGCTTCAGATTATTTGCAACTATACATTATTTGATTTGACACTTCGGGCCGGTTGGCCAGCGAAGTAAACAGGGCCTGCAACGACCACCCGCTGAAGGGGTCGAGACAAGCCCTGTGAATGCGCCCACCCTGGGGTGGCGTTTTCACCGCCCCAGGCGCGGATGGCATTTTAGCCCTGGCTTTTGGCCAGTGCTTGTTCGATGTCAGCCAGGATGTCGTCGATATGCTCGATGCCGATGGACAGCCGTACCAAATCTTCGCTGGCGCCGGCCGCGGCCAGTTCTTCGGCGTTAAGCTGCCGGTGCGTGGTGGAGGCGGGGTGGCAGGCCAGCGATTTGGCATCGCCGATATTGACCAGACGATGAATCAGTTGCAAGGCGTCGATGAAGCGCGCGCCGGCTTCCTGGCCGCCTTTGATGCCAAATGACAGAATGGCGGCCGGTTTGCCGTCGACGTATTTCTGGGCCAGTTCGTGATCGGGGTGGTCGGGAAGGCCGGCGTAGTTGACCCACGATACGTGCTGGTGCTCCTTAAGGTAGTTGGCCACCTTGAGCGCGTTTTCGGTATGGCGCTCCATGCGCAAAGGCAGGGTTTCAATGCCTTGCAGAACCAGGAAGGCGTTGAAGGGGGACAGTGCTGCGCCCATGTTGCGCAGGGGCACCACACGGCAGCGCCCGATGAATGCGGCGGGCCCGAATGCCTCGGTGTAGACGATGCCGTGATAGGACTCGTCAGGCTGGTTGAACAGCGGGAAGCGGTCGGCATGCTCGGCCCAGGGGAAATGGCCCGAGTCGACAATAATGCCGGCAATGGTGGTGCCGTGCCCACCCATGTATTTGGTAAGCGAATGCACAACAATATCCGCCCCGTGGTCGAATGGACGGCACAGCACCGGCGACGCCACCGTGTTGTCCACAATAAGGGGAACACCATGACGGTGTGCGGCGTCGGCCAGAGCACGCAGGTCGGCCACGTTACCGGCAGGATTGCCTATGGTTTCGCAGAACACCGCTTTGGTATTGTCATCGATCAGGGCTTCCAATGCTGCGATGTCGTTGTGGGGAGCAAACTTGACGGTAATGCCCTGGCGCGGAAACGTATGGGCAAACAAGTTGTAAGTGCCCCCATACAGCGTGCTGACCGATACAATGTTGTCACCGGCCTGCGCGAGGGTTTGGATGGCGGCGGTGATGGCGGCCATGCCGGAAGCCATTGCCAGGGCACCGACACCGCCTTCCAGCTGGGCTACACGCTCTTCAAGCACCGCCGATGTGGGGTTCATGATGCGGGTATAAATATTGCCCGGCACCTTGAGGTCGAACAAATCGGCCCCATGCTGGGTGTTATCGAACGCGTAAGACGTTGTCTGGTAAATGGGTACCGCGACGGCCTTGGTGGTGGGGTCGGGCTGGTAGCCGGCGTGTACGGCAATTGTCTCTGGTTTCATGGCTTTTGTATCTTGTAAACAATAATAAGGGGCGCAACAAAGCCCACAGAATAAACGAAATAAACCGGTATGGGGTAGTATGCGGGAAGTTTCGGCGCGGCATCATAGCTACCGGAAATTTACATATCAGAGGAAGCAATTGAAGGTCTGGTTAAAACGCATCTTGATCGGCCTCGTGGCGGTGCTGATTGTGGCGCTCGTCGGCATCGCAATATTTTTGCTGACGTTCGATCCCAACGCGTATAAAAGCCGTCTTGAGCAGCTTGTCTACGAGCGCTACCATCGCACGCTGTCCATCGAGGGCGACATTGAATTGTCCTTATTCCCGCGCATTGGTCTGGCGGTACAGGACGTGTCGCTGTCGGATCGCGATAGCCCGGCCACCTTTGCCTCGTTCGACACGGCCCGCTT
>JAJUIY010000131.1 GCA_029267415.1 Alcaligenaceae bacterium | reverse complement strand
TGCAGCGATCCCACCCCCAGCACGGCACCCGCAATGAGCATGAAAAAGAACACGCTGAGCGTAAGCACTAGACTGGTACGAATCTTCAGGTTAATGAACAACTCCGATAGCCTTCGCATCCCCGCTTCTCCGGTAAAAAGTCCAATACAGATCCGGCCCGCACAATCTGGTAACAGCGCAACAGAACTTGCAGCTTGATCTGATCTGGTCGGTTACGCCATGGCGCACATTCGGGCTGTACCATGGCACGTAATGCCTGCGCTGGTTAGCGCGGGCCAAGGGCCTTAAACCATGGCCTGCTCGACCAGCTGCATTTCTTCGCTGGTCATTAATTTTTCGATATCGACGAGAATCAGCATGCGGTCGTCAAGCGTTCCGATGCCGGTGAGGTATTCGGTGGAAAATGCCGTCCCGAAGCTGGGCGCCGCACTGATTTGCGAAGGCTGCAGCATAAGTACATCAGACACTCCATCGACGACGATGCCGACGACACGGGATTTGATGTTCAAGATCACGACAACGGTTTCATTGGTGTATTCAACCGAGTCCAGATTGAACTTGATGCGCATATCCACAATGGGCACGATGACGCCGCGCAGGTTTGTAACGCCTTTAATGAAGGACGGCACGTTGGCAATGCGCGTAACGGTCTGGCCGTCGTAGCCACGAATTTCCTGAACCTTGAGGATATCGATGCCATATTCTTGCGACGCCAGCGTGAAGACCAGGTATTCCTGGCCACCGGCTTCGCTTTTTTCGTGGTCGTTCTCAAGATGATTCTGCATGGGGTTCTCCACTTCAATATCCGGGCTTAAACCATTGCCCCGACGTGTGTCTGTGTCATCCGCATCAGGGCGAACACATCAACAATAAGGGCCACACTGCCATCACCCAGAATGGTGGCAGCCGAAATGCCCGGAATTTTTCGATAATTGGCTTCAAGGTTTTTGACGACCACCTGGTGCTGGCCGACCAAGTGGTCCACCTGCAAGGCAAAGCGGGCCTCTTCGGCCTTGAGGATAACGGTGATGGCGCGGGTTACATCGGTTTCGGCACCCCCGACGTCGAAGATTTCGTGCAGGGTGACCAGCGGCAGATATTCGCCGCGCACATACAGCACACGTTCGGTCTCTGAAATCTGTTTGATCTGGTCGGCGGTGGGCTGCATGGACTCCATCACGTTGCTAAGCGGCAAGATGAAAGTTTCTTCACCCACCCGCACCGACATGCCATCCAGAATGGCCAGCGTAAGGGGAAGGATGATGCGTGTGATGGTGCCTTTGCCTTTGGTGGACGACAGATGAATATGCCCGCCCATACCCTGGATATTGCGGCGCACCACATCCATACCCACGCCGCGCCCGGAGATGGCCGTGACTTTGTCGGCCGTAGAAAAACCTGGCGCAAAAATCAGCTGCCAAAGCTCGTCATCGGGCGTGTTTTCGTTCACCGGGAAGCCGGAGGAGATGGCTTTGGCGAGGATGCGTTCGCGATTCAGCCCGGCGCCGTCGTCTGCCACTTCAATAATGATATGGCCCCCGCTGTGCTGGGCCGACAGCGTCAATACCCCTTCGGGCTCTTTGCCGGCCTTGATGCGGTCTTCAGGCAGCTCAATGCCATGGTCGATACTATTGCGCACCAGGTGTGTAAGCGGGTCAATAATGCGTTCGATCAGGCTTTTATCCAACTCGGTGGCCTGACCGTGCGTAACCAGCCGGATTTGCTTGTTCATGGCTGCCGCGCTTTCGCGGACAACACGGGGGAAACGGCTGAACACGTAATCCATCGGCATCATGCGGATGGACATGACGGCCTCTTGCAGATCGCGCGCGTTGCGTTCGAACTGCTCAATGCCGTTGATGAGGCGGTCGTGCAGTACGGGATCAAGGCTTTGTGCGGTTTCAACCAACATGGCCTGTGTGATGACAAGCTCGCCCACGAGGTTAATGATCTGGTCGACCTTCTCAACGCCGACACGCAGCGTGCTGCTGACCGGCGCCGACGTTTTTTTGGCCGCTTTGCGCGCCGGAGGTGTGGCGTTTGCGGGCTTGGCGGCAGGTACTGCAGTATCCGCGGCCGCAGCGGCAGCAAGCTGGCTGTCGGTTGCACTGGGGGCTGGCGCACCGGCGCTATCCGCCGCTGTTTGACTGGCCCCCGCTTCGGGGGCCGCTGCTCCGCTTTCGCCCTGTGTCTCGCCTGCCGCCTCTGCCGGTTGCGAGGAGGCCGGTTTCGTGCCGCCCGGCACGGGCTCGGGCCGAACGTCAAGCTGGTCGGCATTGACAATAAAGCAGCACACGGCAGCGATATCGTCTGCGGATTCGGTAGTATCCACCCACAAGGACAGCGTGTTGTCCTGATGCTGTTTATGCAGCACGGTGCCCATGATGGCCATTTCGGCCTCGAGCGCACGCGCGTCGTCCGGCTTTAAATCCTTCAGCGTGACACGCAACACTTGGGTGCCGCTGGTGCCTGACACGGCACTTGCGATACGATCACTGCTCCCGGAGCCGTCGTTGCCGGCTGGCGAATCGGCAGACTCACCCTCCGACGCAGTGACCGTAGCCTCGACAGCCTGCGCAGCGCCCTGCGCTTGGCCGCCGTCGGCCTGCTCCAGCATTGTGCGCAGCACCTGGCATGTGCTTTCGTAGACCTCTTGATCGGGTTCGGCGCCTTCGCGGTAGGCGGCCAACTGATCGGACAGGACATCTTTGGTATCCAGGAAGACGTCGATCATGTCTTGGCGCAGGGTAAGCTCGCCCTTGCGGATAGCATCCAGTACGTTTTCCAGAATATGCGTGGTGGTGGCCAGATGCTCAAAGCAACCAAATGTGCCGGCGCCGCCCTTGATGGAGTGTGCGGCCCGGAAAATAGCGTTCAAATCGTCGATATCGGGCTGGTCAACATCTACCCCGAGCAGTATTTGCTCCATATCCGCCAACAGTTCTTCGGCCTCGTCGAAGAACATGTCGTAGAACTGACTGAGGTCAACCCCTGTGCTCATGGTTGTGTTTCCTTAATATCTGTAAAGCACGACCTGTCGATGACACCACACACAGTGGTGCCCGGCGCAGGCCGGGCGGACGCGGTTCGTACCCCTGTTCGCCCTCATCATGGGGCGACCGGCTCGTTCGGGCCAGCGGGCGCCGACCAGCCAGGCTCGGCTGATTGCGACCCGCTTTCGCTGAGAATCTCCTGGATTTTGACGGCCGACTCGCCGGCGTGCGCTTGCGCATCGATACGCCGCTCGGCCTGCTGGCTAAGAACAACGATGCTGATGCGTCGGTTAACGGCGGCTGTGGGGTCGTCTTTAACCAAATTCACGGTGGATGAGAGACCCAGAACCTGCTTCACCTTGTCTTCGTCAAGCCCCCCGGCGACCAACACTTTGCGGGCAGCATTGGCGCGATCGGCGGAAAGCTCCCAGTTACTGTATTCGCGCTCGCCGGTGGCATATTGGATAGAGTCGGTGTGGCCGGCCAGCGTGATCCGATTGGGCAGCCGGTTGAACATGGGCGCCAGTGCGCGTAAGACTTCCGTCATTTCGGGCCGCATCCGCGCACTGCCCAAATCAAACATGGGGCGGTTCTGCTGATCCACAATTTGCACCCGCAAGCCCGCCGGCGTCATGTCAAGCAACAGTTGCGGCCGATACTTTGTCAGAACCGGATCTGTTTCGATGAGCGTGTCCAGTTCGGTGCGGAAGCCTTCCAGGCGGCCCCGATCAACCCCTTGGCCCGTACCCGCCCCCGGCGTAGAACCATGCGATGGCACCGGCAGCGGAACCAGTGCCGGCGAGGACGCCGCCGGATTCGGAATGGGCGTGCCGCTTAGGTCGCCAATGTTGGGTCCACCCCGTATAGCTTCGAGCAACGGGGTACGGAAATATTCGGCAATTTCTTTGAGGTCGGACTTCGGGATCAGGCTGAGTAGCCACATCACCAGAAAAAACGCCATCATCGCGGTCATGTAGTCGGCGTAAGCGATCTTCCAGCTGCCCATTTGCGGGCCCTGTTCTTGGATGCGGCTTTTACGCCGCACAACAATGCGCTGTGTGTCGCGGGTACGGCTACTTCTGTTCATGCGCCACCCTACTCTGCTTTGCGTGCAGCCGAGCGCGTGTCACGAACATGCTGTTCGAGCTCGGTGAACGAAGGCCGGTTGTAGGTATAGAGCACCTTGCGACCGAACTCGACCGCCAGCTGCGGTGGATAGCCATTCATGCTGGCCAATAGCGTAACTTTGATGCATTCGAGCACTTTGACCGACGCGGTGGCACGCCGCCCAATCGTCCAGCCCAGTGGGCCCACAAACCCGTAGGCCAGCAAAATACCCAGGAAGGTACCAACCATGGCTTTTGAGATCAGGTCGGCAAGAACAGCCGGCGGCTGGTCGACCGACGCCAGCGCCTTGATTACGCCAAGAACGGCCGCCACGATTCCGAAGGCGGGCAAGGCGTCGGACACAATATGCAGCGCCTTGGCCGGTACGTTACGTTCGTGATGCAGGGTTTCAATTTCCTGATCCATGAGCGTTTCGATCTCGAAGGGGCTCATGTTGCCACTGATCATGAGACGAAAATAGTCGGTGGTGAAGTCCAGGATGGTCTTGTCTTTCATGACCAATGGATATTCCATGAATATTTCGGAGCTTTCGGGTTCTTCGATGTCACCTTCAATCGACATAAGGCCGTCTCGGCGCGCTTTATTAAGCAGCACATACAGCAAGCCCATCAGTTGCATGTAAAGCTCTTTGCTGTAGGGACTGCGCCGGAACACCTGCGGAATGGCCTGAAACAGGGCGCCAATGGTTTTGCCATTATTGGATGCTATGTAGGCACCCACGGCCGCACCGCCGATCAGGAGAAACTCGAATGGCTGGTACAGCGCCCCAAAATGCCCGCCCAGCGCGTAAAAGCTTCCGAAAACCGAAACGAAAACAATGATAAAACCAAGCAGAATTAACACGGATCAAAGCCTTCAGTATGTGCGAGTGTCCATCATCGCCTTTTTTTCATGATGATGAAGCGAATGATAATGGCGCTTTTCCCGGCTAACTCCGGGTTCTGACACACAGACAGGTTGTGGGCGGCCTTTTCCGCCACGCTTGGCATCTACACCGTATTGGCCACGCGCCGCGTCTTTTTAGCCGCCCGCGCACGGGTTTTGCCGGCGCGCGGCGGCGGCTGGCATATGGCGCAGATGAAGTCTGCCTTGGGCTCGTAGGCGTGTGCTACAAACCCGCCCCCACACCGCGTGCAGTCAGACAGCTGCAGCATGTTGCTGTCAAAGAAACGCAGCAGCATCCAGGCGCGCGTGAAACTGAGAACCGGCTCAGAATCGGTGCTTTCGGGACGGCCGGCGTTGGCCTGTTCAAGGTAGAGACGATAGCCGTCAATAAGGGCCCGCGTACCCGTGGATGGCGTGTGGGTATTAAGAAACTGGAAATGACTGTAGAACATGGTGGCGTGGATATTGGGAAGCCACGTCATGAACCAGTCGACGGAATACGGCAGCATGCCTTTTGGCGGGGAGGCTTTGCGAATTTCCCGGTAAAGGCGCGCCAGACGATCGTAGCTGAGCGAGGTTTCCGTTTGCAGCACCTGCAAGCGGGCTCCAAGCCGGATCATGTCTGAGGCCAGTAAGATTTCTTCGGCCTCTTGTGCGACGCTTTTTCTTGACATAGGTGGATGCAGTTAGGGGTCAGACAGCTTGGCCGGCGGGCTGTGCTGCTTGGCTGGCTTGGGTAGCCTGGCTGCCAATAGGTGCGCGGGTAGCCTGCTGCGCCAGAAGAATGGCCGAGTGGGCTTGTTGCAAGATGCCGCCCAGTACATCGCGGGTAAGGGCCGAAAGAAGCTCGTAGTCATTCATGCGGAAACCGCAGATAACCGAACCCGAGCTGGCCAGACGCACCAGTTGTGCCGGCGAGAGTTCCAAAATAAGCGAAGCGACGTCTTCATCGAACCCCAGACGCGCCATGCCCGTTGCGTAGTCATCGCGCAGCAGACGCTGGGCGAGCATAAGGTAGGACAGGTTGATCTCGTGAATGTCCGCCAAGAGATCTTGGTTTAGGTCAGACATTTTCGCTCCTGAAAGAAAGTGTGATCGAAACCCGAAACGTAACAAAATACAAGATTATTGCAACAATTTACCACATTGAGGCTTATTACATTACGAAACAAAACGGTCTCGGGTATCGTCGCAAGCAAACAAAACTTTTTACAAATTAGGGCTTTGCGTAATTTTCTATAATATCATGACATATTGTGTGGTTGTTCATTGATATTTGCTTCGAACCTATTCTTGTAACACAATAGCCACATATTTATGAGTTTATTCGCCACTTTCCCTGGGGTAAATAGCGGAATACGCTACTTGCAAAGTTACATTTGAGTTGGGCCTTTAAATATAGGTCTGCGGGTATAGCACTAGATTTACACACAAATAATAACATAACTATCATAGTTATGTTATAAATATTATAATTCTCTTTTTATTACAATCGCTTACGAGAGAAGCCTAAACTGCGCTAAACGGGGCTTGCGATGAACATCGAACGTTTCAAACAGCAACATCGCGATATCTTGACAAAAATCAATGAATTGCGTGTTTTAAGTCGCGCCGGCACGACAGAAAACGCCACGGCCATCGCCGCCGGCGTCAAAGCACTGGGCCAATTGGTTACCCGTCATTTGGCCATTGAAGACCGCATCCTGTATCCGATGGTTCA
>JAJUIY010000242.1 GCA_029267415.1 Alcaligenaceae bacterium | reverse complement strand
GCTCAAGCCAACCAAGTACCGCAAACTGTTCTGTCGCTGCTGCGTTAATTCTCAGCCGGTTTGGGGATGGGCACCCATCCCCATACAGAACTCGAACCGCCGTTCCTTCGGGATTGGCGGTTTTTCGTTGCGCTGTGGTTGCAACATGCTCAATCGTTAACGGGCGGGGAGCAACGTGGTGAATAACCTACCCGCTCCGCCACTGTCGCCGTTGCCATTCCATGCCCGATACACATCACCTGCAGGCCAAACTGGCCGTCCACGGCTTCCAGGCCGGCCAGCATTTTGGCCATTAGTCCGGCGCCGGTGGCGCCTAGGGGGTGGCCGTGCGCAATGGCACCGCCCCACGGGTTTAGTTTGTCCATGTCGGGCTGGAATTCGCGTGCGAAGCACAGGGCGACGCTGGCGAAGGCTTCATTTACTTCAATCCAGTCGATATCGCGGATGGACAACCCGGCTTTGCGCAATGCTTGGTGGGCGGCGGGCAAGATGCCGGTCAGCTGCATGACGGGGTCAGAACCCACCACGACGCGTGCACGAAAGCGTGCTTTGGGTGTCAGGCCCAGTTCGCGTGCCATGCCATATTGGCCCACCAGCACGGCAGCGGCGCCGTCGGTCATCTGGCTGGCATTGGCGGCCGTTACGCTGCCGTCTTCCGGACCACGGAACACCGGCATCATCTGGGCCATACGATCGCGGTCAAGTACCGGGCGGATGCCTTCGTCGTAGTCCAGGGTGATGGCGTCGCCGTCTTTATTCGCGCCCGCTATCGAGATGATTTCTTTGTGCCGGCCAGCTTCGCGTGCGGCTTGCGCACGTTGGTGACTTTGGGCGGCGTAGTCGTCCTGTTCTTGCCGCGAAATACCCCATTGGTCGGCGATGCGTTCAGCGCTTTCGACTTGGTGGGGGATGTCGAAGCGGCGCACCAGGTCGGGGTGCAAATCGTCAAAGCCGGTGAAATCGCGTTGGCCCAGTGTCAGGTCTAAAAACATGGGCACGCGGCTCATGCTTTCGACGCCGCAAGCGATGGCGAAGTCCAGGTCTTGCATGCCCACGGCCTGTGCGGCGGCATGCAGCGCGTATTGGCTGGAACCACACATGCGGTTCATGGTGACGCCGGGCACGGTTTGGGGCAGGCCGGCCAGCAGCAATGCTTGCCGCCCGATGTTGCCGCCCTGCTCACCCGCCTGGCTTACGCAACCGGTCAAGACATCACCAATACGGTCGGCCGGCATGCCACTGCGGGCAAGCAACGCTTGCAGCACCGTGGCCAGCAAGGCGTCGGGGCGGGTTTCTCGCAAGGCGCCACCGCGCCGCCCGAAGGGGCTGCGTACGGCATCGATAATCACGGGCTCGCTGGGGGCAAGTTGTTTGTTTTGGCTCATGGTTCATTTCCGGATTTTTTATTCCGCCGCATCGCACGGCATGCATTGATCAAATACCTTTCACCGCCGCGATCGCCGCGCTCTTTCTCAACACAGCTCGCGCGCAATGATGTTGCGTTGGATCTCTGACGTGCCTTCGTAAATTTGCAGCACTTTGGCGTCGCGAAACAGTTTTTCTGCGGGGTATTCGGTGGAGTAGCCCATGCAGCCAAATATCTGCACGGTTTCGGTGGCGGCCCACATGGCGGCATCAGCGGAATACAGTTTGGCAATTGAAGCCTGTATGGTGTTGGGTTGGCCGCCGTCCAGCCGCCAGGCGGCTTGGTATGTCAGCAGGCGCGCGGCTTCCAGTCGAACGCGCATGTCGGCCAGCCGGTGGGCGATGGCTTGGTGGCCCATCAAAGTACGGCCCATGGATTCGCGTTGCGCCGCATAGGCCAGCGATTCGTCCAGGCAGCGTTGGATAAGGCCTACTCCAAATGCCGCCACCATGGGTCGTGAGCGGTCAAACACTTTCATCGCCAGCGAAAATCCACTGCCCTCGTCGCCCAAGCGGCAGGCATCGGGCACAAAGACGTCATCAAAGAATACTTCGGCGGTGGGTGCGGCTTTTTGGCCCAGCTTTGACAAGGGGGCGCCCACGCTTAAGCCCTCGCTGTCAGCCGACACGACGAAGGCGGTCAACCCTTTGTGGCCGGCGTCGGCGTCTGTCTTGGCAAACACAATGAAAAATTCGGCCATGGGCGCGTTGGATATCCAGATTTTGTTGCCGGTCAGGCGGTAACCGCCGGGCACGCGCTGGGCACGGGTGCGGATGCCGGCCACGTCCGAGCCAGCGGCCGGCTCCGTCAGGGCAAAGCTCGCCATGGCGCCCTGGGCAAGCTGCCCTAAAAATTGCTGTTGCTGCTCGCGCGTACCGGCAATCAGCAGTGGCTCGGCCGCCAGGGCGTTAATGCACAATGCCGTGCCAATGCCCAGGCAACCATGGCACAGCGCCTCGGTAATCAGCACCAACTCCATACAACCCAAGCCTGCGCCGCCCAAGTGGGCGGGCAAGCTGGTGTTTAGCAAGCCCAGCTCCAGCGCCTTGTGGTACACCGCCATGGGGAAACGGCCTTCGGCATCGGCCTGCGCTGCGCGCGGCTGGATTTCTTTTTCTGCAAACTGCCGCGCCAGTGCCTGTATGTGCCGCTGGTCTTCTGAGAGCTCAAATTGCATGGCGCTTCTTACGCCTCAAATTTGGGTGGACGCTTCTGCATAAACGCATCCACACCTTCCGCAAAATCCGCCTGCCCGGCCAGCGCCACGAAGCTTTCTTTTTCTTTGTCCAGCGCAATGTGCAGGCTGTGTGTCAGGCCGCCCCGGATCAACGCCTTGCCGTTATGCAGCGAGCCGCGCGAACCGGCGGCCAAGCGATCGACGGTGTCCTGAATGGTCTGTTGCAAGCTATCGCGCGGCACCACGCTGGCCACCAGGCCAAGCTGATGGGCACGTT
>JAJUIY010000133.1 GCA_029267415.1 Alcaligenaceae bacterium | reverse complement strand
TTGATCGATCTGGTGTCAGAGTCGGAAATTTCAGAGCTTGAAATTACCGAAGGCGACGACAAGGTAAAAATTGTCAAAGCATCGCCAGCGGCTCAGACCGTTGCGTACATTGCCGACCCGGCTGCAGTGGCCGCCCAGGCTCCTGCACCGGCAGCGGCAGCGCCGGCAGCTCCCGCTGCGGCGCCGGCTACCGCCCCCGCCGAACCTTCCGGTCACGTCATCAAAGCGCCAATGGTGGGTACGTTTTACCGCGCGCCCAATCCGGGTGCCAGCCCGTTCGTCGAGGTGGGGCAAAGCGTGAAGGAAGGCGACCCGCTGTGCATTATCGAAGCCATGAAACTGCTTAACGAAATTGAAGCAGACAAATCGGGTGTCATCCGCGAAATTCTGGTTGAAAACGGTGAGCCCGTCGAATACGGACAACCCCTGTTTGTTATTGGCTAAAGCATGTTCAAAAAACTCCTCATCGCCAACCGGGGTGAAATTGCCCTGCGAATTCAGCGTGCGTGCCGCGAGTTGGGCGTAAAAACCGTTGTCGTACATTCCGAAGCCGACCGCGACGCCAAATATGTGCGTCTTGCTGACGAGTCGGTGTGTATTGGCCCCGCTGCGCCGCGTGACAGCTACCTGAACATGCCGGCCATTATCGCGGCGGCCGAAGTTACGGATGCCGAAGCCATCCACCCGGGATACGGTTTCTTGGCTGAAGACGCCGATTTTGCCGAGCGGGTCGAAAAAAGTGGTTTTGTCTTTGTGGGCCCCACGCCCGAGTCCATCCGCGAAATGGGTGACAAGGTCACCGCCAAGAAAGCCATGATTGCTGCCGGCATTCCGGTGGTGCCCGGCTCCAAGGGCGCATTGTCCGACGACCCCGCCGAAATCAAGAAAATTGCGCGCGAGGTTGGCTACCCCGTGATCGTGAAGGCCGCCGGTGGTGGTGGCGGGCGCGGCATGCGGGTTGTTTATTCGGAAGATGCCCTGGAAGCGGCCGTGTCCATGACACGTTCTGAAGCGGCTGTCGCATTCAACAATCCCGATGTGTACATGGAGAAGTTCCTCGAGAACCCCCGCCACATCGAGATCCAGGTGCTGGCCGACGGTAAAAATGCCGTCTGGCTGGGCGAGCGCGATTGCTCTATGCAGCGGCGACATCAGAAAGTGATCGAAGAAGCCCCCGCACCCGGCATCGACCGCAAGCTGGTGAAGAAAATTGGCGAGCGCTGCGTTGAAGCCTGCCGCAAAATGAAATACCGCGGTGCCGGTACGTTCGAATTCCTGTACGAGAACGGCGAGTTCTATTTCATTGAGATGAACACGCGTATCCAGGTTGAGCACACCATCACCGAAATGATTACCGGTATCGACCTGGTGCAGCAGCAAATTTTGATTGCGTCCGGCAAGCCACTGCCGTTCAAGCAAAGCGACATTCAGTTCAATGGACACTCCATCGAATGCCGCATCAACGCCGAAGACCCGTTCAAGTTTATTCCCAGCCCCGGGCTGATCACCAACTGGCACACGCCGGGTGGTCCGGGCGTGCGCATGGACTCACACGTGTTTACGGGCTACCGTGTTCCGCCCAACTATGACTCCATGATCGGCAAGCTTATTACGCATGGGGCAACCCGTGAGCAAGCCATTGCGCGCATGTCCATTGCCTTATCTGAAATGGTGATCGAAGGCGTGCAAAGCAATATTGCCTTGCATCGCGACCTCATGGAAGACGAAAACTTCAAAGTGGGTGGCACCAGCATCCATTATCTGGAGCAAATGCTGGCCCAACGCAGCGCGAAATAAGCCAACGGTGGCAGCCAGGCGGGTCGGTGTAGCGCGTATACTATACGGACATTCTTTTCCGGGCTGCGTGCCTGCACCGACTTCAAATTATGCGTGAACTGGTTTTAATTTGCCCCGAACAAGAGGCCGAGGCACTTTCTGATGCCTTGCTGATGGCCGGTGTGCTGTCCGTGTCGGTTGAAGACGCTGACGAGGACACCGACAGCGAGGTCCCGCTTTACGGTGAGCCGGGGCTTGAGCCCAAGGTTCAGGCCTGGCGCAATAACCGCGTGGTGGCCTTGCTGCCCAACGATCTGAACCCGGTCGAAACACTCGAACAGGTTCGCGATTTGGGCGGGGGTAATTACTTGGGTACGCAGTGGATTACGCGCGATGTGCCCGATCAGGATTGGGTGGGCCTTACGCAAGGGCAGTTTGGCCCCATGCAAATTGCGCAACGTATCTGGATTGTGCCCAGCTGGCATCGTGACGACCCCAACCTCAGCTCGGCCATCATTACCACCCGCAAAGATTCGTCCGATATCGTCCGTATCGAGCTCGACCCCGGCCTGGCCTTTGGTACGGGTAGCCATCCCACGACGCATTTGTGTCTGGAATGGCTCGAGGCCAACATCAACACCGGCCAAACCGTGCTCGATTATGGCTGTGGCTCCGGCATTTTGGCAATCGCAGCGCGCATGCTGGGGGCGGGTCGCACGGATGCCGTCGATATTGACGAACAGGCCGTCGAATCCACGCGCTACAACGCGCTGAACAATAATGTGGACGTCACAGCGATGCTGCCCGGTGACCTTCCCGATGGCCGCTATGATGTGGTGGTGGCCAATATTTTGTCCGGTCCACTTAAAATCATGGCATCGATGCTGACTGACCGTGTCGGTGCGGGCGGTCATTTGGTACTGTCTGGTATTCTCGATTGGCAAGCCCAAGAGCTTATCGATGCGTACGCCCCCTGGATTGACTTGCGCGTCTGGAAGACACGCGATGTTTGGGTTTGCTTGCACGGACGCAAGGCGGGCTGACGTCCGGCACTCCTTGTACAGCATATGGATCTAAATACCCGTTGCCCATATTGCGAAACCGTTTTCTCGGCCAGCCTCGAACAATTGCAATTGCGCAAGGGCTATATCCGGTGTGTGCAGTGCGCACATATTTTTGATGGCTATGAACACGTGGTGCCGGGCGATGCGGGCTCGGGTGCGCAAGTTGCGCCTCGTACTCCGCCGGTAACGCCCGTTAATACACCGCCGGAGCCACGGCTCCATTCAATGCAGGCACCTCGGCGGTCTCAGCCGTCGCCGGTGTCGCGCCAATCTGCGCCATCCCCCACATCCCCGCCATCCGCGACATCACCGTTAGCTGAGCCGTCGCCACCAAGCGCGCCGGCGAGTGCCCCGCACCACTCTTCCGCGCCAGCACCGTCGGTGGTACGCCGGCGGCGCGAGTTCACGATCTCCGATCCGGTAGACCTTCCCGCCAGTGCCGAGCCGTATTTGCGCGTCAATGTTGAGGGCATGCCTGACGGGCCCGCGGTACGCAGGCGTGATGCACCGCCGGCCAAACCGGCATCGACCCCGTATATTGGCGACCTGGACGGCGAAATGTCGCAAGCTGACACGGCTTCCGACGGTTTGTCGGCGGAATCGCGAGAGCCCGGCCTGGGCGACCCTGCCGTGATCCATGTCACGTCGGACCCCGCCATGTCAACCCCCACGCCGGGGTCGGACGAGTATTCGTACGCCTCCTTTGACGGTGCACTATCGGTGCGTCCCGCGCGCTCGGGATGGCAGTGGCTAGCCACTATTGTGTGGTCCTTGTTGATCGCGCTTGCCGCGCTGCTGCTGGTCGGGCAGCTGGCCTATGTGTTTCGCGTGCAGCTGGCAGAACGCGTGCCGGCCATGCGTCCAGGGCTAGAGAAGATGTGTGCGGCATTGGATTGCACTGTGGCATGGCCGCGGCACATCGATATGATCGTGGTGTCCCAGTCGGCCTTGCACCACGAGGCGGCCGGCGATGACGGTGACGAGGTTGACACCGTCTTGTTGCAGTTCACCTTGCGCAATGTGTATGAACACGCACAAGAATGGCCCACCATGGTGTTGGAGCTGAAAGATTTCGCCGGCGCGACGGTGGCCCGCAAGCACCTGCCCAAAGAGGTCTACTTGCCGCCGGACCAGCGCGATCTGCCGTTTCCTGCCGGCAGCGAGTATGCCGTCACGCTTCCGCTGACCTTGCATGGACTGAAGGTGAACGGATATCAGCTGAGCAAGTTTTTTCCATAAGGGTTCCAATGTCTGACAACGTATTGGTGTGTGGCTCCATCGCGTTCGATACGATCGCGGTGTTTGAAGACCACTTCAGCAAGCATATTCTTCCCGACAACATTCACGCCCTGAGTGTCTCGTTTTTTGTTCCAGGGTTACGCAAAGAGTATGGTGGGTGTGCGGGCAACATTTCCTACTCGCTCAAAAAGCTGGGAGGCAACCCCCTGCCGGTGGGCACCGTTGGCGCGGATGCTGACGACTACCTTGCCTACATGCGCGATCTGGGCATCGATACGCGTTTGGTGCGCGTGTTGCCAGACATGTTTACCCCTCAGTGCTTCATCACTACCGACCTGGCCAATAACCAGATCGCGTCCTTTCACCCCGGTGCGATGCTGAAATCGGCAGAGAATGACCTGACTGGCAACGAGGCGGCTTGGGCGATTGTGGCACCGGATTCCAAGGATGCCATGTTTACGCACGCGCGTCGCCTGCATGCCCAGGGCATTCCGTTTGTGTTCGATCTGGGACAGGCCATGCCGCTTTTTGAGGGCGATGATCTCAATGAGATGCTCACCTTGGCGCGTATCCTCACGGCCAACGAATACGAAGCCAGCGTAATCGAACAGCGCACCGGACGCGGCATGAAACAGCTCGCAACAGAAATCGAGGCGGTGGTCGTGACACGAGGTGCGCGGGGTGCTACCTTATACGCTGGCAATCAGGAAATCACGGTTGCACCCGTGACGGCATCCGAAATTGTTGATCCCACCGGGTGCGGCGACGCCCACCGGGCGGGCTTGCTATATGGTCTTGTCAACGGCTGGGATTTGTATGACGCCTGCTGTCTGGCAAACATCATGGGCAGCATCAAAATTGCTTCGCGGGGGCCGCAAAATCACCAGGTACAGTTGGCGGAAATCCAGTCTACCCTGAAGCAGCATTATGGTTTGGTCAGGAGCTTTTAAATGGTACAGATACAAGTGTTGTCGCGTGCAGGTCGGGGGATGGCCATTGCGGCTGTCCTGACGTCGGCCGCTATTTTGGCCGGTTGTGCTCACGATACGGCGTCAAGTTCGGTTTATACCTATGGGCAGGCGCAACGTGAACAAGTGGTTCGCCTGGGTACCGTGCAGGCGGTGCGTCCCGTTACCATTCAGCCCGAGCGCACCAGCGGTGCCGGCGTGGTGGGTGGCGGTGCACTGGGTGGTGTAGCGGGCAGTGCAGTGGGCGGTGGCCGTGGTCAGGTGCTGGCCACTATTGGTGGTGGCTTGCTGGGCGCCTACGCGGGCGATCGCATCGAACAATCGGCACGCACGACACGAGGCCTCGAAATTACGGTCCTGCTCGATAACGGCGAAACGCGTGTCATTGCCCAGGCCGATGATGTCCCCATCAGTGTGGGGCAGCGCGTGCGCGTGATCAGTGGCGGCGGCCCCACACGGGTCGCGCCCATGTAATTTGCTGCGCGCAATATGGGCGTCGCAAATGCGGGGTGTTGCGCGCACCCTCCGCGCCAGCAATTGAAAACGGGGCCTTTATGGCCCCTTTTTTTGACTAAAGCGTATGTTCAGATACCGTGTGCCAGTGGAATGCTTACACCCCAAACAAAGAGAACGCCAATTGCTGCAAGAACACCATAGCGACCTGGGCAATAATAAGCAGCACCAGTGGTGACAGATCAAGCCCGCCCAAATGGGGCATGTAACGTCGGATGGGGTCAAGCAAGGGTGCGGTCAGCGTGGTAAGCACCGGCATTACCGGTGCCATGGGGTTAACCCACGACAAAATGGCCTGTATCAGCGTTACCCAAAGCACAACATTAAAGGTCCAGCGCAGCATGGTAACCAGTGCAGCAACCAGGCTGGGCGCCATGCTTTGGATGGGTGGCAGGCCTCCCGTAAGCAGTAACCAGGTAAGCCACAGGTAGGCCAGTGCGGTCAGCCAGCAGGCCAGCAGACTGGGCCAGTCGACCCGGTTGCCGGGGGACACGATGCGCCGGATGGGCTGCACCAGCCAATCGGTTACGCGTAAAACCGCTTGCGACCACGGGTTGAACGGATGAAGCCGTATTGCATATGTCCAGGCCCGCAAAATGAGGGCGATGCCGAACAGCGTGAACAGAATATTGATCAGAAAATGAAAGGTATTGCTCAGCATGAAATAGACACCGGGTGGGGCTGCAGGCCTGCTATTGTCTCATGAGACGTATGGCAGGGGTGCATTCTCGGGCGATTAGTCGTCGTCGCCAGTGGGAAACGGCCACGACCCTTCCGGATTTACGGTTGTCTTGACGGTGGGCGCATTGGCCGAGGCCGCTTCTTTCGCCGCACGCGCTTCCGCCTTGCTCATGGTGGGGCGTTGCGCAGTGTCGCTGGATTTGGGGGCAGGGGCCGTTGTTGCCACGGGGGTTGCGGCCTTCTTGGCGGCGGTTTTCTTTGCGGCGGCTTTCTTGGCTGCGGTCTTCTTCGTGGCTTTTTTGGCTGTTGCCATGAACTGCTCCTTGTGACGATTACATGCCGCGATACGGCAGTCGTGCTGTTGATTGAATCCGTGGAAGTGCCCGGCTGAAAAAATGGCACAGGCAACGGCGGC
>JAJUIY010000050.1 GCA_029267415.1 Alcaligenaceae bacterium | reverse complement strand
TACCGCGACATCAAGCGCCGGGTTAAGGCCGCCGGCCGTAATGACCCCGTTCCCATTATGCCGGGGCTGGTTACCTATGTGGCATCGACCGAAGCTGAAGCCCGTGCCAAGCAGCGCGAACTGGACGAACTGCTGCCCACCAAGGCTGCGCTACGCCAGCTGCAAAGCTATATTTTTCAGGACTGTCTGGAATGGGAGTTGGATGCGCCGGTTCCTCCGCTGCCGCCGCTGGAAGAATTTAACGGGCCCAAAGGGCGGTACGCCACTATCTTGCGCATTATTGAGTCCGAGCAGCCAACGGTACGCCAGCTGCTGGGGCGGCTGGCCGCGGGCGGTGGCCATTGCACAGTGGTGGGCACGCCCGATCAGATTGCCGACCACATGGAAGCCTGGGTACGCAACGAGGGTGCCGATGGCTTCAACCTGATGCCCCCGGCACTGCCGTCCAGTATCGAGGATTTTGTCGACCATGTTGTACCCGAGCTGCAAAAGCGCGGGCTGTTTCGCAAAGACTACACGCATTCAACCCTGCGGGGCCATCTGGGTCTAAAGCGTCCCGGCGCCTGAACGGCCTAGCGCCGGGAAGTCGTGGTACAGTGGCGGGCGCAAGTGCGCTGGCGGTAATCCGCCGACAGCGCGGCTTTCAACTGATGTGCAATGCGTGGGGTATACGGATGACAGACAACGAAGTCGTAACAACACAAACCGTCGAGCTTTCTGAAGCGGAAATGCGTTCACGCCGAACGCTTACCCTGATCATTTATATTTTGCAGGGCCTGGCCTTTTTTATCGGCCTTACCGCGTTGGTCGGCATCATCATGAACTACGTCAAATGCGGTGACATGCGGGGTACCTGGCTTGAATCGCACTTCCGCTGGCAAATCCGTACGTTCTGGTATGTGCTGCTTTGGATGGTGCTGGGCATTTTGCTGGCCGTGGTGTGGATCGGTTACATCATCCTGTTTGTGAATGCGGTGTGGGCCATTTACCGTATCGTACGCGGCGTTTTGAATTTGCTTGATAACAAGCCTATGTACACGTAGTAGCGGGCGCCTCATGCGCCCACTACGTCGGAAGGGTGCCTGCCCTTTACAAGGGTAGTTTTTCTATCTTCGTGCCATTTAACGATACGCCCGCCACCAGGCCGGCATTGGTCATCACGAAGCCGATAATCGGCTCGCGTAAGGTGTTGCTGTCAATACGGCCGTTGGCGCCAATATTGGCAACGGCCACGGTGGCATCCGCGCCCGCTGTCCACCCATTGCTGTTGCGGAAGTGGTCCAGCGCTTCTGGCGTCATGAAAAGAATAACAATGGCTTTCGACTGCGCGCCCGCCTGAAAGCCGATGGAACCGGACGTGGTGCTGTAGTACCCCTGAGGCTGGCCGTTCACGCGCAGCACACCTTCACCGTGTTCGCCCCCCACCACAAAGCTGGCGCTTAACACGCGTGGAAATACCAATACGCCTGCGGCACGTTGCACCAAGTCGCGTGCTTCGTTGGCGGTGGTGTACAGCCGTTCCAGGGCCGCATCCGAGCGCAGGTTAATTTCTTGCCGTTGTTCGGCAGGTGTGCCGGGTTTTTGCGGCACGGTAGTGGTGCACGCTGCCAATGACAGTACGGCCAGTGCAAAGCTTAGCCAGGCCAGGCCCGAACGAAATTGTTTAATTGATGGAATAGTCATGGAGGGTCTCCTGGGGGTAGGTGCGATAGTGCCCAAAATGATGTTAGGGTAAACGCACAACATCAGGTGCTAAAGCAGCAAACCTTATTCCCGGTGGCAGCAACGCATATTCATGGTGCAGCAAGCCTTTTTCGGGGTGCCGATAGTAAAAGCCCGCTGCCGGCGTTTGACCGGCAGCGGGGAAGGTATCGAATGATTGATATTGTTGTTTGTGGCCCGCCTTACGCATGGCCGATGGTGCGAACGGTGGCGGCGAGGCCGTCTGCCGCCACACTTAATGCGTGTTATCTGGGTACAGGCGCGTTAAGGTAACGCGGTGGCACCCAGCTCGTTACTTAAAACCACGTCAGGCCAATGGAAATAATAATGCCGGATACGATCAGCTGAATTACGCAAAAGCCCATGATGTCTTTCGCTTTCAGCCCGGCAATGGCCAGAATGGGCAGTGCCCAGAACGGTTGCAGCATGTTGGTCCACGCATCACCCCACGCGACGGCCATGGCAGTACGTGCCATGTCAGCGTCCAATGCCGCTACCGAGGCAACGGCTACCGGGCTTTGCACGGCCCACTGCCCACCGCCTGACGGCACAAACATGTTGATCAGGCCGCCTGACAAGAAGGTAAAGAAGGGCAAGGTTTTGGCGGTTGCGAACGACGTCAGCCATTCGGCAATGCTGGCGGCTAGGCCGGACTGGATCATTACGGCCATGATGCCGGCGTAGAAGGGGAACTGCAGAACAATACCACCGCAGCCTTTGATGCCTTCGGCCAGGCAGATAAGCAGACGACGCGGCGTACCATGCAAGACCACGGCCAGCATCAGGAAGCTGAAGTTGATGACGTTAAGGTTTAACCCCGCGCGCTGGATCAGAAAATAGTCGAACATATAAGCCAGGCCCGCGAAACCCACCAACCATGAAATGACCCGGTTGTTTTCCAGCTTGTCGGCCGGCCGGTGCGTGCTCAATGTCGGGTCGTCCTCGGGCTCTTTAAGCAGTTCGGGGTCTACATACACGCTTTCTTTCTCGGACGGCATCATCCAGTAGTTGACCAACGGAACTGCAATGAACAGCAACACCACAATGGCCAGGTTAAAGAAGGCAAAGATGGTGTCCGACGTGGAGATCAGGCCCATTTCGTCTTGCATGAAGTGGCCTTCTGTGGCGATAGTGAGCGGAATGGAACCCGCCAGGCCGCCGTGCCACACCAAGAAGCCCGAATAAGCACTGGCAACAAGCAGTTTGTAGTCAACCTTTACTTGGCGTGCCAGGGCCTTGGCAAACAGGGCGCCAACAACCAGACCGAAACCCCAGTTGATCCAGCTGGCGGCCAGGCCAACCAGCGAAACCATCACGATGGCCCGTCCGGGAGTGCGTGCCTTGCCAGCCAGGTTATCCAGCCAACGTTTAACCAGTGGAGTGCTGGCCAGCATGAAACCGGTTAGCAGCACCAGCACCATCTGCATGGCAAAGGTGAGCAGGCCCCAGAAGCCGCCACCCCACATTCTGACGACGGCATAAGGGGATTGGCCCTCGAAAATCATGGCGCAGATAAACGCCAGTATTGTCAGCAGCAGTACAAATATGTACGGATCAGGCAGGTACCGTTCTACCAGCCGGACCGAGCCGCGAGTGATCATCTTGAACATAGGCTGAACCCCTTTTGTTGATTATGCGTTTCTGAAACCGAACCTTGTGCGGGTATGCCGGGGGACGCGTGCCGAACCGGCAACCGTGGCATGTTTGCGCCTTGAATTGCAATACATGCGCGCGTTTTGTTCTGATTTGTAATATATTGCCACAAAAAAGCGGCATCACAATATGTGTATGGTTGTACACCAAGATGCCGGTATAGCGGTAGCGCGGGTTTTTACGTAGACTCGTGCGGCTGGTATGGTACTTCTTTTCTGAAAAATCGCCTTGTTGCAGGAAATTTCCATGGCCAATCTGTTTGATCCCGTCTCGCTGGGGCCTTTACGCCTTGCCAATCGCATCATGATTTCCCCCATGTGTCAGTATTCGGCCAATAACGGCAATGCCGCCGATTGGCATATGGCACATTTAAGCAGTCTTGCGCTAAGCGGCGCCGGCCTGTTGTGCCTTGAAGCCACGGCCGTTTCTCCCGAAGGCCGGATTACACCTGGGTGCCTGGGTTTATGGAACGACGAAAATGAGGCCGCTCTGGCCAAGGTGCTGGAGGTGGTACGCGCGGTGTCGCCTATCCCGGTCGCCATACAGCTGGGGCATGCCGGGCGCAAGGCGTCCAGTGCGCGGCCGTGGGAAGGCGGGCGTTTACTGGACGTGACTGAAGGCGGCTGGGAAACCATTGCCCCCAGCGCCATCCCGCATCTGGACAACGAACGTGCGCCCCATGCCATGACGCAACACGACCTGGATCGTGTACGTGACGATTTTGCAACGGCGGCACGCCGTGCCGTGCGCCTGGGTGTGGATGCCATCGAACTGCACGGTGCCCACGGTTATTTGCTGCACCAGTTCTTGTCGCCCATTGCCAACCAGCGTGACGATAACTATGGCGGCTCGCTGGAAAACCGCATGCGCTTTCCGTTAGAAGTGCTGGACGCCGTGCGTGCCGCGGTTCCCGAACACATCGCCGTGGGGATGCGCGTGTCGGCCACCGACTGGTTTGACGAAGGCCCATCGTGGGATCTCGAGCAAACGATTGCGTTTGCCAAGGCGCTGAAGCAACACGGTGCCCATTGGGTTGATGTATCCAGTGGCGGCGTTACGCCGAAGCAAAAAATTACCGTGGGGCCCGGTTACCAGGTGCCGTTTGCCGAAGCGGTAAAACGCGAAAGCGGCTTGCTAACCATGGCCGTTGGCATGATTACCGATGCCCAACAGGCGCAAGACATTGTGGCCAGCGGCAAGGCCGATATGGTGGCGCTTGGGCGTGCCATTTTGTATAACCCGCGCTGGCCGTGGCACGCCGCAGCCAAATTGGGCGCTCAACTCGAAGGCCCCTGCCAGTACTGGCGCTCATTGCCCCCGGGCACACACCGGATTTTTGGTGATACTACCTTTGGGCAGCGTTAAATATTGAATTCAGGCGCGTGGGGGCCGCGTTTCTGGTCGTTTTCTGTAGGCGCCGGGGGCGCTGCCGGTCCAGTGCCGAAAGGCGCGGTTGAAGGCGGCCGGATCTTGAAAACCCAGGCGGCTGCCGATAGCCGCCACCGGCAGGGTGGTTTTATTTAGCAGCTCAATGGCCAAGTCGCGTCGCAGCTGGTCTTTGGTGTTCTGGAATGTGGTGCCTTCAGCGGCCAGCCAGCGCGCCAGCGACCGCGGGGTGGTGTGCAGTTTCTGCGCCACTTCTGCCATGCTTAACCCTTGATCAAGGCGGTCTTTCAGAACGTTGCGCACGCGATGGGTATGGGGCCGTGACGAATCCGTAAAGTAAAACCAGTGCAGCGGCGCGTTGCGGATAAAGGCGCCCAGGGTGGTTTGGTCTTGCCGTATGGGTTCTGCCAAAAAAGCAGGGTCCATGTACAGCGCCGTAACGGGCTGGTCAAAGTGTACGGGGCCGGGGTAAAGGTGGTCGTAATCGGCCGCGTGCGGGGGTTCGGGGAAGGTAAAGCCGATGCGCACAAACGGTATGGGGTGGGCAATTAGCCATGACGCCACGCCTTGCGTCAGCATCAGCATCAGTTCTTTTGCCAATACGCGGCGCTCGCCCAAGTCAATTTTCTCGTGCAGGGCAATGCGCACCAGCCCATCGGTGGTGATTACAAATTCGACGTCGTCATTCATCAAGCGGAAGAAGTGACGAAATCGGTTTAACGCCACACCGAGTGACGGTGCGCCCAGCATACTGATGCATAGGTATTTCAGCGTGCCATTACGCATGGGCCGGGAGAACAGCCCCACGGTCTCGTCATCGAGCCGGATGGCCACCAGCCGGTACAGCAGGGCAAATTTTTCCATGGTGATGCGGGTGCCCGGCAGTTGCAGCAAGTCATATGACAGCCCCGTCTGGGCAATCCAGGCGGGGTCAAAGTCCGGATGGTGAATCACGTTGTCAAGCAATGCCGTGGCAAATCGGGCGGGAATGGTCTGAAGGTGCAAAGGCATATCTTATGGGCGTCGGCTTCTTTTACTGCGTTCGTTGTCCTCGAGTGTGGCACGATCTGCATAGTATTCGACATAGTCTGTCATTTATCTTCGTCGAGCACTAGCCTAGAATGGCCAACAGCCAGTATAAAAATGGCACACAACAGACCCGAATATAACGGGCAAAAATTAAAACGTGGCGGGATCGGCCCATCTGATTACCGCAACAACGGGAGACAACGTGGATACGTCAGGTTCCATTCCTGTGCTGCAACTCAGTCAGCTTACGCTCGCGTTTGGCGGCGTCAAGGCCCTGAACAACGTTGGTTTTTCTGTGCAGCCCAACACGATCACGACGGTCATTGGTCCCAATGGGGCGGGCAAAACTTCTCTGTTTAATACTATCTCCGGATTTTACCGGCCCAACGCTGGCACCATTCATTTTCAGGGGCAAGACATCACGCAAACCCCGGCACCGGAACGCGCCAAGCTGGGCTTGGCACGCAGTTTTCAGAATATTGCGCTGTTTCGCGGCATGACGGTTTTAGACAACATCAAGCTGGGCCATCACGCTCACTTGCGCACCAATATTCTGGATGCCTTGTTTTATGCCGGTCGGGCGCGTCGCGAAGAAGTCGAACTGCGGCGCCAGGTCGAAGAGCGCGTCATCGACTTCCTCGAAATTGACCATATCCGCCATCACCCCGTGTCGGCCTTGTCCTATGGGCTGCAAAAGCGGGTTGAAATGGCCCGTGCGTTGGCCATGCAGCCCAAAGTGCTGATGCTTGACGAGCCCGTGGCCGGCATGAACCGCGAAGAAACGGAAGATATGGCACGCTTCATTCTGGACGTGCGTGAAGAGTGGGGCATTACCGTGCTGATGGTCGAACACGACATGGGCATGGTGATGGATTTGTCTGACCACGTGGTGGTACTTAACTTCGGGCAGGTGATTGCCGACGGCACCGCAGCCGACGTGCAGGCCAATCCGGAGGTGATCAGCGCTTACCTGGGGTCCGGCGATGTGTCCGACCTGCGTGAAAAACTGCGTCAAGGCATGGCGGAGGCATAAGCGGCATGGATATGGATTGGCTGTTTTTTGCGGAAGTCAGCCTGGCCGGCTTGGGCACCGGGGGGCTGTATGCGTTAACGGGGTTGGCGTTTGTCATTATCTACAAAAGCACGCGGGTGGTTAACCTGGCCATTGGCGAAATGCTGATGCTGGGCGCCTACCTGTGCTATGGCCTTATTGTGGGCATGGGGCTGCCGGTGTGGGTCGCCCTGCTGCTGGCCGTACTGGGTAGTGGCGTCACCGGCGGCGTTATCGAACGGTTGGCCATCCGCCCCATGTTGGGCGAATCCCCCATTTCGGTGTTCATGGTTACCGTAGGGCTGGCAGCGGTGCTGGTTGGCCTGGTCGAACTGGTGTGGACGGCCGACCCGCGGCGCATGCCCACCATCATGCCTGAAGGCGCCATCTTTATTGGCGAAGCCTTCATCTCGTCCAAGGTGTTCTGGGGCTTTATCGTTACCGTCATCTTGATTGCCGCGGTGTTGCTGGTGTTCCGGTATTGGCGGGGCGGTGTGGCCCTGCGCGCCACGGCGTCCGACCAGCCTGCTGCCTATTCCATGGGCATTAACGTACCGCGCGTGTTCTCGCTGTCTTGGACGGTGGCCGCCATGATTGCCGCCGTGGCGGGCGTGGTGGTGGGGGCCATCGGCGGTATTTCACCGGCCATGGGCATTTTCGGCTTGTCCGTGTTGGTGGTGGTCATTGTGGGCGGGCTAGACAGCGTGCTGGGTGCCTTGGTGGCCGGCGTGGCCATTGGGCTTATCGAAGCCTGGGCCAGCGGTTTTCTGGGGGGTGAATACAAAATTGTGGCCACCTTTCTGGTTCTGATTGTGGTGCTCATGATCCGCCCCTATGGTCTGTTCGGCACCCGCGAAATCGAGAGGCTGTAGTCATGCGTATTGGTACCGCCAAGTATTCGTACCGTCACGATGAAGCGCTGTTTGACAGCGCCACCCAGTATGTGTGGCTGTTTATTTTGGCGGCCGCCTTAGTGGCTTTCCCCTTTATGGCCAACGAATACTGGCTTTACCTGGCCTGCCTGGTGGCCATTAACATCGCCAGCGCCACCGGGCTGAATATTCTTACCGGGTACACCGGCCTGGTCAGCCTGGGGCAGGCCGCGTTTATGGGCATTGGCGCGTATACCGTGGCCGTGCTTGATCGCTCGCTGGGCCTGCCCGTGTTGCTTAACCTGCTGGCCGCCGGCGGCGTCACCATGCTGGCCGGTTTTGTGGTGGGTATTCCGTCGCTGCGGGTAAAGGGCCTGTACCTGGCTATTGCCACCATTGCGGCCTCCATGATTTTGCACTTTGTGTTTTCCAACTGGACGGCCGTTACCGGGGGCACAGCCGGCCTTACGCTAGAGCCGGCGCAGTTCTTTGGCGTGGCACTGGATTCGTCCTTTCGCTTTTACTGGATGGTGGTACCCATTACGGTGCTGATGCTGCTGGGCGCGGCCAACTTGTTCCGCACGCGCATTGGGCGGGCCTTCATCGCCATTCGCGACCGCGATATTTCCGCCGAGGTGCTGGGCATACACCTGCTGCGCTATAAGTTGCTGTCGTTTGGTATCTCGTCGTTTTACGCCGGGGTGGCGGGCGGCCTGTGGGCCTATTTCTTCCGTAGTATCACGCCGGAAAGCTTTCCGCTGTCCATGTCCATTTTCTTTTTGACGGCCATTATTGTGGGCGGCATGGGCACCATGCTGGGCAGCATATTGGGCGCCACCTTTATCACCATGGTGCCCGAAGCCCTGAAGCTAATTGTCGGCTGGCTGCCCATTTCGGCCGACGCCACGCTGATTCTCTCGCCGGTGCGCACCATTGTTTTCGGTCTGCTCATTATCGGCTTTCTTATCTTTGAACCGTTGGGTCTGCAGGAAATCTGGAGGCGTATACAGCGCTTCTTCCACTTATGGCCGTTCAGGTCGTGACTATAAAAACCAGGGAGACATCATGAAACTGCACACTGTTAAACATTGGCTTGCCGGTGTCACGATGGCGGGCATGCTGGGCGCCACGGCGCTGGGCCATGCCGCCGAGAAGGAGATAGTGATCGGCGGCTCCATTCCGATGAGCGGGGTATTTGCCTTTGCGGGTATCGGCATCCACGCGGGCATCCAAGACTACGTGAAGATGGTGAATGACGCCGGCGGCATTGAAGGCCACATGCTGCGCTATGTGCCCGAGGACAGTGGCTACAAGGTGGATGTTTCAGTGGCGGCCTATAAGAAAATTACCAGCCAGAACGACGTCACCTTCTATTACGGGGATTCAACCGCTTTCAGTAAAACCATTAACCCCGAGCTGAACCGCGCCAACACCATCTTGATGTCGGGGGCGTCGTTTGCCACCGAGCTGAACGATCCTGAGAACTACCCCTTCCAGTTTATTGCCGGCCCGGACTACACCGAAATGTTCGGCATTATGCTGCGCTACATTGCCAGCGAGAAACCCGGCGCCAAAGTGGCCTTCATTTATTCTGATACGGAATTTGGCCGCGACCCCATTGACGAAAGTAAAGCCTTGGCCGAAGAGCTGGGCCTGACGGTGCCGTTGGAGATTATGACGCCGCCGGGCAGTGTGGATGTGTCGACCGAAATTGCCAAGCTGCGCCGCGCCCGCCCTGATTACGCCATTTTCCATGGTTACATTTTGGGCCCCATCCCCGAGTTTATTGGCCAGGCCCGCACCATGGGCATGGATACCCAGTTTATGGGTACTTTCTGGACCATGGACAACAGCACTGTCATGCAAATGAAAGACGTGGCCGATGGCTTCATGGGCGTTATGCCGTATCGCTATTACTACGATGATTCCGCCCCGGCACCCATGCTCGAAAAAATCCGCGAGATGCGGCCTGAATACCAAAACGTTCCTTACATCCAAGGCTTTTTGTCGGCCATGATCTACGCCGAAACCGCACGCCGCGTGCTGCAAGACGGTAAAGAAATGACGGCCGAAAACCTGAAGGCCGCACTTAACTCGATTGAAGACTTCGACACCGGCGGGCTGATTGGCGTGCCCATTACCATTCGCGGCAACTCCATTCCGGTGGGTCGAATTTACCGGGCCGATGCCGAGGCCGGAAAAATGGTGCCGGCGTCCGACTGGATTGTGCTGGAGTAAGCGATGACGGCCGCAGCAACCGTACTGGAACTGAACAATATCGAGGTGTTCTACAACAAGAGCATCCAGGTGTTGCGCGGTTTGTCGCTTAGCGTCCGGCAGGGCCAGATTGTGGCCCTGCTGGGCTCGAACGGCGCCGGGAAAAGCACCACGCTCAAGGCCATTTCCGCCTTGTTGCCCCTGGAAGACGGCGAACTGACGGCCGGCAAAATCCACTACGCCGAGCAAGACATCAAGGCGCTGAAGCCGCATGAGCTGGTACGCGGTGGCTTATTCCACGTGATGGAAGGGCGGCGGGTGTTTGAAGACCTGACCGTCGAAGAAAACCTGGTGGCCGCCACCTATGCATTGAACGGACGTACCGGGGTGAAACCCGACTTTGACCTGGTTTACGAATACTTCCCCCGCTTGCACGAGCGCCGCCACGGGCTGGCCGGTTATTTGTCTGGGGGCGAACAGCAAATGCTGGCCATTGGCCGTGCGCTGATTGCACGGCCCCGCGTGATGCTGCTGGACGAACCTTCACTGGGGCTGGCGCCCCTGCTGGTAGAAGATATCTTCCGCATTATTGCGCGCATCAATGCCGAGCAGGGCGTGTCCATGCTGTTGGTGGAGCAAAACGCCTCGGTGGCGCTGGCGGTGGCGCACTACGGCTACATCATGGAAATGGGCAAAATCGTGACCAACGGCACGGCCGACTTCCTGGCGGGCGACCCGGACGTGCGCGAGTTTTACCTGGGTGTGGGCGGGGGCGGCGAAACCAAAAGCTTCCGCCAGATCAAGCATTACAAGCGCCGCAAGCGCTGGTTGTCGTGATATGACTGATTACTCACTTCCTGCATTAACCTTGCCACAAATGCTGCGCGACCGCGCGCGCCAACACCCCGATAAAGTGGCCCTGCACCAGAAAGACTTCGGTATCTGGCAGCCGGTCACCTGGAATGACTACTACCGCCGGTCCGGCTGGTTTGGCTTGGGGTTGCGCGCGATGGGCATGGCGCCCGCTGCGCACGTGGGCATCATCTCAGAAAACCGCGTCGAATGGGTGCTGGCACAGATGGGCTGCGGCCTGGTGGGCGCGGTGGCGGTGGGCGTATACCCCACCAGCCCGGCGCCCGAGGTGTCGTACGTGTTGGCGCACGCCGATGTGGAAGTAGTGGTGTGCGAAGACCAGGAACAGGCCGACAAAGTGGCCGAATCCCTGCACGAACTGCCGCGCCTGAAACTGGTGGTTGTGATCGAGAAAGACGGCTTTCGCAATACCGACCCGCGCATTGCCGACATGGCGGTCACGTTTGACGACGTAGAAGCCGCCGGCCGCAAATTTGAGCCGCAGCACGCCGACCTGATCAACGATGTCCTGGCCACACAAACCATGGATGACATCGCCCTGATGATCTATACGTCCGGCTCCACCGGCAAGCCCAAAGGCGCCATGATCAGTTACGGCAATATCCACGGCGTGGCCCCCGGCATTATCGAGCGCCTGCGGTTAACGGCGCAGTCCAGCCATTTGTCGTATTTGCCGCTGTGCCACGTGGCCGAACAAATGCTCACCACCTTCGCGCCCATTTACCTGGGTTCGCTGGTGAACTTTGGTGAATCCATCCGCACTGTACAGGAAGACCTGCGCGAGATTGCGCCCAGTTTGTTCCTGGGGGTGCCGCGCATCTGGGAGAAATTGCATTCTTCCATCATGATCAAAATCAGCGAAACCGGGCGCTTTCGGCGTTGGCTGTTTAACCAGGCCATCAAGGCGTGCGAGCCCTTTGGCTACAAGCCGCCCAGTAAGCGCACTGGGGCGCAAACGCTTACCTACTGGTTCTGGTACTGGATTATTTTGCGCGCGCTGCATAACTACACCGGCTTACGTTGTTGCAAGGTGGCCTTAACCGGGGCCGCCCCCGTGCCGCCAGCGGTTGTGCGTTTTTTCCGTACCATCGGCGTGCCGCTTATCGAGGTTTACGGGCTAACCGAATCCACCGGCATGATCACCGGGCAAAGCCTGGACAACCCGCACCCCGCGTCGGTCGGCACGCCCACCCTGGGTGTGGAGCACCGCGTTGACCCGCAAACCGGCGAGCTGCTGGTGCGCGGCCCCATGGTGTTTGCCGGCTATTACAAAAACCCGCAAGCCACGGCCGAGACCATACGCGACGGCTGGCTGTATACCGGCGATGTGGTGGCCGAGCGCGACGGCCAGCTCTACATTGTGGACCGCATGAAAGACATCATGATCACCGCCGGCGGCAAAAACATTACCCCGTCGGAAATTGAAAACATCATGAAGGGCAGCCCCTACATCAAAGAGTGCATTGTGGTGGCCGATGGGCGGCGCTTTGTGTCGGCGCTGATCCAGATCGACTTCGAAACCGTGGGCAAATGGGCCGAAAGCCGTCACATTGCCTTCACCCACTTCCGGTCGCTGGTCGAAACCCCCGCCGTGAAAGAACTGATCGAACAAGAAGTGAATGCCGGCAACGCTGAACTGGCGCCCGTGGCCAATATTCGGCGCTTTCATCTGCTGACCAAAGAGCTGGACCACGACGACGGCGAGGTAACGGCCACCATGAAAGTACGGCGCAGCAGTATTTACGAGGCCTATGGGCAAGAGATTGAAGCGCTGTATGCGTGATGGTGGAGCGGGGTATGCGTGGCGGACCTAACAGGGAGCAGTAAATGACAGAGCCTGACGAGCTGGTAAAGCTGGACATTGAAAACAACGTCGCGATTTTGACGTTGAGCAGCCCATCAACCCGAAACGCCGAGGAAGTCCCGTAAGCGCAAGCCCTAAGCCGGCGATTGTCGGAGGTGACGGCCCGGCGCGATCAGATCAAAGGCATGGTGTTGTGCGCCGCCGGTGATCACTTCATGGTGGGCGGCAACATCCGCTTCTTCAAAGACGAATTGGCGCAACCACAGACCGCACCGGAGCGCATCGGCCAGCTGGTGGGCGCCTTCAACGATGCCGTGCGTTTGCTGGACAAACTGCCATTTCCGGTAGTTGCCGTGGTACAGGGGGCGGCGGCCGGTGCCGGGCTGTCACTGGCCGTGGCGTGCGACATGATTATCGCCACTGACGACACGCGCTTTGTGTTTGCCTACAGTGCATTGGGCGCCACGCCCGACGGGGGCGGCAGTTGGAGCCTGGCCCGTCGCGTGGGCCCGCAGGTGGCCATGCATATGTACGTGTTTAACGAACCCATGGATGCACAACGTGCCCATCAGCTTGGCCTGGTGGCCAGCGTGGTGCCGCGCGATAGCTTGCAACAGACCATTCAGGACACCGTCGATCGCTTGGCCGCCGGTTCGCGCGGCTCGCTGCATAACGGC
>JAJUIY010000116.1 GCA_029267415.1 Alcaligenaceae bacterium | reverse complement strand
TTGCGACTTGTGCGTGTTTGCCAATGGCCTTGGAACCTTACCCACTGTTAAAACGCCGTTGGTACAAACCCACGCGTTCGTGGTCCTGCGGCTTGCCCACCCTGACCAACCGTGGCCGCAGGTAAGCCACGCGCCACATCAACCGCGCGCGCCGCCCGTCTCCGGTTTCGTTTAATACCGCTTTACTTCCGTTGATACCGTCGTGCTGTCGGTGTGCTTAATGTCCGGCCAGGTATTGACGCACAAATATCTTTAGAGACTGGATCATGAAATTTCTTATTCGTATTTTTACGGTAATGGCGATGTTCGTCGCCACGTCGGCACTGGCTCACGATTACACAGTAGGTAACATCAAGATCGACCACCCCTGGTCGCGCGCCACGGTGCCGGGCATCCCAAATGGTGTTGCGTATTTTGTGCTTGAAAATACCGGCAACACCGATGACCGCCTGCTTTCAGCGTCGTCGCCGGTAGCAAAAAGTGTTGAATTGCATACCCACATTAAAGACGGCGACGTACTGCGCATGCGTCATGTGGACGATATCGTCATTCCGGCGGGCCAAACTGTGGCACTTGAGCCCGGCGGCCTGCATGTGATGCTAATGGGCTTGCATCAGGCGCTGGAGAAGGACAGTAGCTTTCCCATGACGCTGGAATTTGAAAACGCAGGGAGCGTCACGGTAGACGTGCAGGTGCAGCTACTGACGCGCAGTCGCAACAGCGAGGGTGACGGCGGCACGGGCCACAACAGTCACGACCACGGCAGCCATGATCACGATGATGACGAACACGGCGATCACGATAGCCAAGCCGCGCATTCTCACCATTAATTCGGCGGATTCGTTAATTCTGTTTCAAGGCCGCGGTGCCAAGGGCACCCGGCCTGATTTGGTCGAAACCCTATATTGGAAAACCTTGCGCCGCGTCAAAATGAGAATGGTTTTCCAATCGCGAATGGTTCGCATTTGTGCTAAGATTTTGCCTTTACTGGTGCATTGGCTTGTTGCCTGCGCCGGTGCGTTAATAGCGAACCTATGTATCGGTCTCAAACCCACGTGTCGAAGCGGTCCCTGGCGTTTAAAGTCGTCGCATTTTTTGCGGCCCTCGGACTGCATGTTGCCTTGCTTGCCGCGATGGTGTCGCGCTCAGAGCCCCAGTTGCCCGAACTGGCGGGCGAGGTGATCCATTACATCGACTTGGGCGATAGCGTCATGCCGGGCGAGGAATCGGACGAAGAGCCCGGCTTGCCCGAAACGTCAGAGGTCGACGCGACCGAGTCTGACGTTGAGCCTGAGCCTGAACCGATTCCGGAGCCTGAGCCCGAGCCAGAGCCAGTTTCGGAGCCCGAGCCAGAGCCGGAGCCCATCCCGGAACCCGAACCTGAGCCGGAGCCCATCCCGGAACCCGAACCTGAGCCGGAGCCCATCCCGGAACCCGAACCTGAGCCCGAGCCCACCCCAGAACCCGAGCCAGAGCCCAAGCCAGAGCCTAAGCCTGAACCGAAGCCTGAGCCGAAGCCTGAACCGAAGCCTGAACCCAAGCCAGAGCCTAAACCGCAGCCTAAGCCGCGGCCAAAGCCGGCCCCTAAAACCGCACCGGCTCCCAAGCCCTCGCCCGCACCGGCTGCACCAGTGGGCGCGCCCGCAGCACCCGCTCCAGCGGGTCCGGCCGAAAGCGATAAGCCCGAGCTGATATCGAGCGTCGAGTATCAAGGCCGGCGGCCCAATCCCGTATACCCGCGTGCATCAATGCGTCGCGGCGAGCAGGGGCTGGTCATGGTCCGCGTGTTGATTTCAACGTCGGGGAAAGTCGCTAATGCAACGGTCGTGAAGTCTTCAGGACACCCGCGGCTGGACGAGTCGGCCCTGAAGGCGGTACGGGCGGCGCGTTTCAAGCCGCACACCGTCAATGGTGTTCCGCGTCAGGCCTTGGCGGACATACCCATTAATTTCGTTTTATAGGATGCACTCCATGTGGGATTTACTTGATCAAACGCTGCACATCATTGCTCAGGTAAGCAATGACGCATCCACGATAGCCAATGACGCGGCAACCGCAGTAAATGATGCCTCCGCTGTCGCAAACGATGCGACAGCCGCGGCCGGCGTGACCGAGCTTACCAACCTAAACGGCTTGGGCGACATGGAGAGCGCTGAAGTTGCCGACGCCGCCGGGACCGCCGACGCCGACATGGGCATGTTGGGCTTTATCGCCCAGAGCGACGCTGTGGGCAAAAGCCTGTTTGTGGTGCTGGTGCTGATGTCGCTGCTTAGTTGGTATTTGATTTTCGCCAAGTACTTCACCAACGTCGCACGCCGCGCCCGTACACGTAGATTCCTGCAAATGTTCTGGTCGGCGGAATCGTTGGAAGACGTTGAACGCAAATCCCTGGCGCAGGGCGAGAACGAACCGTTTTCGCGTCTGACGCGGCACGCCGTTCAGGCCCGTAACCACCATGCGCGCTATGGCGGCACAAACCTGGAAGAGTCGGGCTCAACCGCCACCTTTGTGATGCGTTCCATGCGCAAGGTGATTGACCAGGAAACGGCCAAGCTGGAAAATGGCCTCACGGTGCTGGCGTCCATCGGCTCGACCGCGCCCTTTGTGGGGCTGTTCGGTACGGTGTGGGGCGTGTATCACGCGCTGATCGGTATTGGCATGGCCGACGGCGTTACGGTAAACAGTATTGCCGGCCCCGTGGGCGAAGCGCTGATCATGACGGGGCTGGGCTTGGCGGTGGCCATCCCGGCCGTGCTGGCCTACAACGGGTTCGTACGCAGCAACCGGGTGTACCTTGCCCAGCTTGATTCGTTTGCCCACGACCTGTTCTCGTTCTTGTCCACCGGCCAACCGGTGCATGAACAACCATCCAAAACTAAGCAGCCGGGCCTGCGTGTCGCGTCAGGAGGCAACTAATGTCATTCGGGAGCTTTGACAACAACCGCGGTTCCAGCGCCACCTTGTCTGAAATCAACATGGTGCCGTTAATTGACGTCATGCTGGTGCTGCTGGTTATTTTTATGATTACCGCGCCGCTGCTAAGCCATTCGCTGCAAATTAACCTGCCCAAGGCCAGCGCCACGCCGGTAACGCAAGAGCCAGACGTCATTGATGTGGCCATCGACGACGTGGGCCGCATTTACTGGAACGAAGAACCGATCGACCAAGCCGCACTGGACCTTCGCTTTGCCGAACAGGCCCAGCTTGACCCACAACCCGACCTGCGCATTCGCGCCGACCTGAACACGCGCTACGAAATTTTGGCGCAAATTATGGCCAGCGCCCGCAACGCCGGCTTGTCGAGACTGGGCTTTGTAACGCGCCCGGGTTCAAGCAACGGAAACGGGAACAGCACCGGCAATGGCAACGGTGCAGGCAACGGCAACGTTATTGGTAATGGCAACGGCGGTGCCGATCGTAACGTCAGTAACGCGGGTGCATCGGCTGCTGCTGCATCCGGCATGGCTCAGTAGGGTATCGAGGATGTCTCGTGCGGCGTTGCGGCGGGCTTTCCCGCTGGCTTGCGCTAAACTTCGCCTATGCGAGTTCTCCTGATTGAAGATGACGATACCCTGGGCCACGCGCTGCGCGAGTTCATCGCCGCGCAGGGGTATAGCGTCGACTGGGTGCAAGACGGCGAAAGCGTGTTTCCCACCGTGCAGCGCCAGTCTTACGACCTGTTAATTCTGGATTTGAATCTGCCCGGCATCAGCGGGCTGGACGTGTTGCGCCAGCTGCAGGAAGGCGGGCGTCCCATTCCGGTGCTGATTCTTACCGCTCGCGACGGGGTGGAAGACCGCGTGGCAGGTCTGGACGCGGGCGCCGACGACTACATGACCAAGCCTTTCGAGCTTGAAGAATTGGCGGCCCGCATTCGTGTCTTTGAGCGCCGTCTGACGGGCCAGTCACCGTCCACGCTCGAGGCTGGCCCGCTGGTGTTTGATCCGGTCGGGCGTCAGGTTCGCTGCAATGACGAACGTTTGCCGTTGTCAGTACGCGAGGTATCGATCTTGGAAATGCTGATGGCCCGCGCCGGTCGCGTGGTAACCAAAAAGCAAATTATCGATGCTATGTCCGCCATGGAAGCCGATTTCAGTGAAAACGCCGTCGAAGTCTATATCTACCGCCTGCGTCGACGTCTTGAATCGACCGGCGCCAGCATTCAAACCGTGCGCGGCTTCGGTTACTTGCTTGAGGTGTCCGCGTCGTGATCCGCCGTTCTCTGGCCCGCCACCTGATCGTGCGTGTGTTGCCCGCCATTATCGTGATTGTGGTGCTGGATGTGGGGATCACGTGGTTTATGGCGCGTAAAGCCAGCATCAATAACGATATGCTACGCGACCTGTTTTGGTTGATGGTGGCCGGCCAGGTGGTGCTGGTAGGAGTTTTTACATGGGTGCTGCTGTCGGGCGTGCGTTCGGGGCTGGCCTCGGTCAACCGTTTGTCGGACGAGCTGGAGCAGCGTTCCAGCGACGATGACTTGCAGCCGCTGGAGGTGCAAGACCTTCCTGCCGAAATCCGGCCATTGGTCGTGCACTTCAATAGCCTGCTGGCTCAACTGGACGATTCCATGCAAGCGCAGCGTCGCTTTATTGGCCATGCGGCGCACCAACTGCGAACGCCGTTGTCGGCGCTACGGCTGGAGTCCGAACTGATGCTGGCCACTGACCTTCCCGACGATGTTCGCGAGCGCGCGCTGCGCATCAAAACCGTGGCCGACAAAATGATCCGCATGGGGCAGCAATTGCTGGTGTTGGCCCGGGCGGACGATTCCGCGCGGCCCCGTGACAGTTTCGTACGCCTGGATTTGTGCGAATGGGCGCGTCAAAGCGGGGGGCAGTGGATTCCGCAGGCGCGCGCGCACAAGGTGGATATGCAATTAGTAGCGCCGGATAAGCCGGTTTGGGTGGATGCCGATCCGGTTTTGCTGGACGAGCTGTTAGGCAACTTGATCGATAACGCGTTGCGTTATGGGGCCTCTGGTGACCGTATATGCCTGCAGGTAAAAGACAACCCGCCCACGTTGATTGTGGAAGACAATGGCGCCGGCATTGCGGAAGAGGACGCCGAGCGGGTGTTCGAGGCCTTCTACCGCTCAGCCAAAGCGGCCGGTACGGCTTCCGGCTCGGGCTTGGGGCTGGCAATCGTACGAGAAATTGCTCGCGCTCACGGCGGCTGGTGGAGTTTAAGCTCGCATCCCCAGGTAGATGGCACACGCATTGCCGTTATCTTCCCGGGCCCACGCATCGGCGCCCGCCTTACCCGCCATGAGGTATAAACAGGGCACGCATCGGATGCCTTACCCGCCACGAGATCTACAAAGCCCGCGCATAAAATAGCGCGGGCGTTAAGCAGGCCAATTATTGGGCCATGCCAGACGGCAGCAGACCGCCCGAGGGCGCCGTGGTTGTTCCGGTACCCGGGCCCGTGCCCATTCCGGTACCGGGGCCAGTACTGGTTCCCATGCCGGTTCCGGTTCCCGAAGTTCCGCCCGGAATCGTGATGGTGGTTTCACGGATTACGCCACCACCTTCAACGCTGCCCCGGACGACCGGGTTGGGGTCGCTCATTAGCTGCAGGCAATCATCGCGTTGTGTGCCGGATAACCGTTCGCAACGTGCACGCTGGTTGTCTTCAAACGACGGGGAACCGGTCACCAACCGGTTACGACGCGCCTCTTCCAGTGCGGCGCCGGCCTCGCGCCGGCATGTTCGGGCGTCTTCTTCTGACATGCCGCTGGTGCGACAACGCTCGATGTCTTGTTGATATCGCTGCCGGGCCTCGGCTTCAGTCAGGCCTTGCGCCTGCGCCATGGGGGCGCTGGTGGCGGCCAATGCGGTAAACGCGGTGGCCGCCATTATTTTTAGTAACAGGGCTTGCTTGTTAAGAACCGGATACTTCATGGCTTGCTCCTTACAGTAAACTGATGTGTGCGAGCCATCGTATTGCCGTGTCGACTAAGACGATGGCAGATCCTTGTCAGCAACCGTCCGTTGCTGCGTCCTTAGGAACGTTTGATGAACCTTGCGACGAATTGCGGACCGCATCAGCAGTATCGCCGTTAATGGCGACGTGATGACTAGCAATATTGTTACAAGCAATTGGTGTACCACCACCCGTTGTTCCAGCCATGACGTGACCAACATGGACGCCACGCAGATACAAAATACACCAAGTGTATTACCCAAAGTAGGCGCATGGATGCGGGTATAAAAGGTGGGCAATCGAATAAGCCCCAGTGAGCCCGTAAGGGCGATAAACCCGCCCAGCACCAATAATATAGCGGCCGGTATGGCCAGCCAGAACGGAATGTCTGTTAACTCTGCCATGATGTGTGTCCCCTAGCGCTCAATCACTTCGCCACGCAGCAGAAACTTCGCCATGGCGACCGAGCCCACAAAGCCGAACAGCGCCAGCAGCAGGGCAATATCGAAATAAACCGTCACACTGAACTTCATGCCCAGCGCCAGCAACAGCATCAGGCCGTTTACGTACATGGTGTCAAGGGCCAGCACGCGGTCGGTAATATCGGGGCCGCGCAGCAGGCGCAACATGGCGATGCCGATGCCAAGCACAAAGCAGGCTATGGCAAAGTTGGCCGCCCACAGAACAAGTGTGCTCATTCAAATATCTCCAGTAAGGGCCGCTCGTAACGCTGCTGCACCATATCAATCCAGGCTTGCTCGTCTTGCAAGTCCAGAATGTGCAGGGTCATGACATTCTCTTCTTCAGAGTAATCTGACCAGACCGTGCCCGGCGTATACGTAATAATGCAACCCAATGCAGCCAGCGCGTGGGGGTCTTTGATTTTCAGGGGGATGCGAAGAAACCCCGGTGTTGCCTTGCTGCGGTTGCCTTCCCATACGCGTTTGCCCACGGCAATGTTCGACTTGGTAATGTCTACTGCCACGTGCCAGATCAGCACCAGTGCGGTAAGGGGGCGTTTGGCATATGCCTTAAGTGGCCGGAAAAATTGCGCCAGCCAGGTAAGCGTGACCGCAAGGATAAGCGCCAGAACAAGATTGCCCGGTGTGTACGAGCCGGTCAGCAGCATCCAGGTGACAAACAGGAAGGCGGGAAGCGTTATTCTCCGGATCAAGGGTGGGGTCATACTACTCTCCAAGTTTGGCCGGGTTGACAGGGTGCTGGCTTAATACCGCATCCACATACAACATGGGTTGCCCCAAATAGCGGGCTGTTTCCTGCATGTATTCCATGAGCGGGCCGGCACACACCACCATGCCGGCACACGCCAGAATAAGGGCCGCCACCGGGCCGGCCTCGCGAGCCAGCAAGGTGGGTACGGTCAGGTCTTCGGTGGCCCAAAACATTCTGATTCCCGTGCGGCACAGGGCGATCAGCGCTAACAGGCCAGAGGTAAGCGCGGCCGCAAGCAAGATCCAGGGCGCGGCGGTGGAAGCCTCGGGCGCCGGCAAATTCAGTGCGGCCGATAACATGGCAAACTTCCCGATGAAGCCTGAAAACGGCGGCAAGCCGGTAATGACCAATGCACAGGCGAAAAAAGAC
>JAJUIY010000126.1 GCA_029267415.1 Alcaligenaceae bacterium | reverse complement strand
GTCCTGGCTGATGCCGGCCGACAAAATTACTTTGTCGGTCGAGCCGTAACCGACCCCCAGGTTGATCAAGCCGGTGGGTTTCTCTTTGACGTCCACGTTCACGTCAACCTGGTCGGGCGAACCCGGAACGGCGGCGGTGGTGACGTTGACGTCATTGAAGTAGCCCAGGCGGTCGATACGGTCGCGTGACGACTGAATGGCGCTAGCTTCGTACCAGGCGGCTTCCTGCTGCCGCATCTCGCGGCGGATGACCACATCGCGCGTACGCGTATTTCCGCCGATTTGAATGCGGCGCACATACACGCGTCGGCCCGGATCTACGTAAAACGTCAGGTCTGTTTCGTGCGTGTCGCGATCGAGCACCGGGTTGGGGTTGACGTTGGCAAAGGCGTAGCCCAGGTCACCCAGATAATCGGTAATGGCTTTGGCGGTTTCGTTGGTCTTTGCGGCGGAAAACGTTTCACCTTCCTTGACGGCAACCAGTTCTTGAATTTGGTCGTCAAGCCCAAGCAGGTCACCAGCCAGGCGCACGCTGCGTACGGTATAGGGTTCGCCTTCGTGGATGGTCAGTGTAATGAAGATATCTTGGCGATCCGGTGAAATCGACACCTGGGGTGGTTCGGACGAGTACTCCAGATAGCCCCGATCAAGGTAATACGACCGCAAGCGCTCAATATCGCCCTCGAGCTTTTCACGTGAGTATTTATCGGTGTCGGTGTACCAGGTCATAAGGCCTGATGTGGTGAGCTCGAGCTGATCCAGCAAGCGACCCTCGCTGAAGGCCTCGTTGCCCACAATGCGGATTTGCTTGATTTTGGCGACATCGCCCTCGAAAACGTCAAAGCTGACGCCCACGCGGTTGCGGGGAAGCGGCGTAATAATAGGCGTGATCTCGACGCCGTATTTGCCCTTGGACAGGTATTGCTGCTGCAGCTCAAATTGCGCGCGCTCAAGCAAAGAACGGTCAAACACGCGCCCTGCCCCAAAGCCTACTTGCGCGAGCGATTGGGTAATGGCTTTCGAATCGAATTCGCGCATGCCATTGAACGTGACTGACGCAATGGTTGGGCGTTCAACAACCTCTACCACCAGGATGTCGTTGTCGGTACGGATGCGGACGTCACTGAAGAAGCCCGTTGCATACAACCGCTGAATGGCCTCCGCCGCCTGCTGTTCCGTGAATTGATCACCCACGCGTACGGGCAAATAGCTGAAGATAGTGCCCGCATCGACCCGTTGAATCCCTTCAACTTGAATGTCTTGCACCGTAAAGGGCTCGAAGGCCCACGCCATACTGGGCATGAGTGCAGCGGAGAGCACCACCGCTGCCAAGCGCTTGGAAAAAATCGAATTCCGACGGAACGTCATCCTCTGAGTCCTTTGGCGATTTAAATTGGTTAAGGATTGTACGGTAGTTTCACACCAAGTGCTAAGTGAACAAACGCACAAAATCATTAAAAAATGCCAAACCCATCAGCGCGGCCAATAAGGCCAGCCCTACCCGATACCCTTGTTCTATCCACTTTTCTGGTAACGGGCCGCCGCGGATGGCTTCGATGATGTAGAACACCAAATGCCCGCCATCCAGCATGGGAATGGGCAATAAATTAAGTACACCGATACTGACGCTGATCAGCGCCAGAAAACTGATATAAGACACCAGCCCCGCGCGCGCTGTCTGCCCGGCATAATCGGCAATAGTAACCGGCCCACTAATATTGCGCACAGAAACATGGCCGGTAACCATGCGCCCCATCATTTTCAGAGAAAGCCATGCGGTATCGACGGTACGTACGGCCCCCTGTGCCAGGCTTTGCACCGGGCCATGCCGAATCAGCGCCATGGGAAAATCGGCGCCCAACATCACACCGATGCGCGCCACCTCTTCACCGTCATCATTCACGTCGGGACGCGGCGTCACCGTGAGAGTCAGCTCCGTGTTGTCGCGCAAAACAGTAAACGGCAATGGCTGCCCCGGCCGCGCTGATATGTACTGAATCAGTGCTTGCGCCGTGGGCTCGCGCAGCTCGCCACTGGCAATAATGATGTCGCCGGCCAGCAATCCGGCTTGTTCACCTGCACCACCCGGAATCAGCTCAAGCACCATGGGCCGTGGCGCCGCCAGTGACAAGCCCGCCTGTGCCAATGGGTCGGCCCCCTCGGGCGCCAAGGGCTGAGCATCCAGATTCAGCACAACCGAGCGCGCCACGTTGTGAGCATCGCGCACCTGCAGTGTGGCCGAGCCACCGGTAGTCGCCACATCCAGAAGCGCCCAACGCACCTGATTCCACGATGCCACGGGTTTGCCATCCACGGCTGTAATGTGCTCACCGCCTTGCAAACCTGCCTTCGCCGCGGCAGTCGCGGTCGGTGGAGGCGCCACCACGGCCGCGGGTTCGAACACGCCAAACAGGTTCAAGCCGGCATACAGCAAAGCCGCAAGAATGAAATTGGCCACGGGGCCGGCCAACACAATAGCGGCCCGCTGCCAGAGGGGTTTACTGTCGAATGATTCGGCGATTTGCTGTGGTGACGCCCCGGGCGGCGGGACATCCTGCATTTTCACATAACCGCCCAAGGGGATGGCCGACACCGCCCATTCGGTACCCTGCCGGTCAAACTTGCGTAGAACGACGCGCCCGAAGCCTACCGAAAAGCGAACGACGCGAACGCCGCATAGTCGCGCAACACTATAGTGACCCAGCTCGTGAAACGTGATTAGCAGGCCAAGTGCAACGGCAAATGCCAACAGGGTGAAAAGCATGCGATTCCGGAATGAAAACGATCACGTAATTTTGAGCAGGCAAAGCTCGCGGGCGACCTGGCGCACCTGATCGTCCAATGCCAGGACGTCATCCAGCGTATCGAGCGTGGTACTGGCACGTCCCGCCGCGTGATCAAGACAGCCCTCGATAATGCGGGCAATTTCAGTATAGCGAATCTTGCCTTTCAGAAAGCAGTCGACCGCCACTTCGTTGGCTGCGTTCAGCGCAATACAGGCCGGCTGCCCGGCGTGCAGCGCGTCGAACGATAGTTTTAGGCACGGAAATCGGTTGAAGTCCGGTTCTTCAAAGTCCAGCCTGCCCAAGGTGGCCAAGTCCATCAGCCCCACGCCGCTGTCGATGCGATCAGGAAAGCCAAGACTGTAGGCAATCGGTGTACGCATGTCCGGTTGGCCCAATTGCGCCAATATAGACCCATCGAGATATTCCACCATGGAATGCACAATGCTTTGAGGATGTATTACCACCTGTATACGGTCGGGCGGCATCGCAAACAGCCAATGTGCCTCGATGACTTCCAAGCCTTTGTTCACCATGGTGGCCGAATCGACGGAGATTTTTTGGCCCATGCTCCAATTGGGATGGGCGCAGGCCTGTGCGGGCGTTACGTCGGCCAGCGCGTCGAGCGCGGCGGTGCGAAATGGGCCGCCGGATGCGGTCAGAAGCAAGCGACGCACCCCTTTGGCAGGCTCAAGTGGCGCGCCACCCGCATCGCACTCGGGCATACACTGAAAAATGGCATTGTGTTCGCTATCCACCGGCAGCAGTTGCGCCCCATTGGCACGTACCGCCTGCATCAGCAAACCACCGGCAGCGACCAGCGCCTCTTTGTTAGCCAGCAATACGCGTTTGCCGGCATTGGCGGCCGCCAAGGTGGACGGCAAACCCGCCGCGCCCACAATGGCCGCCATGACGGTGGTGACGACGTCTTCCTGCACCGTGTCACACAGTGCCTGTGCCCCCACCCGGATGTCGGGCAACCGCCGCGCGCCCGGCCACGCAAGACGGAAGCGTGCGGCGGCCGCGTCGGTGGGCACCACCACTACCTTGGCATGAAAGGTGTGTGCCTGCCGCGCCAGGGCTTCAATGCGGTTGTAGGCACTTAAGGCATAGACGGCAAGCGTGTCCGTATGCCGCGAGATGACGTCAAGCGTACTTTTTCCGATGGACCCGGTGGAGCCCAGAATACAGATTTGTTGCATGATTACAGGCCCCCTGTCAGCAGCCACGCCACTGGAATCACCGGAAACAGCGCATCAATACGATCGTAGACACCCCCATGCCCGGGAAGCAACTGGCTGGAATCCTTCACCCCGGCACGCCGCTTCAGCAACGACTCGAACAGGTCACCCATAATTGAAAGCGCGGTAAGAAAAACGGCAATGAGCAGCATGGCGGCCCATCCCCAGCGCCCCACCAGAGCCGCCGCAAAACTATTGCCCCACATCGCGCTGGCAACCATCCAAACCAGAACGGCCACCACGCCGCCTATCGCGCCCTCCCAGGTTTTGCCAGGGCTGACACGCGGAGCCAGCTTATGCCGGCCTAATGCCCGACCACTAAAGTAGGCGGCGGTGTCGGCAACCCAGATCAGTGCCATCAATGACACCAAGCCCCAGGCGCCTTCGCTTATAAAAATTTGGGCCAATGCAAACCACAACGCAACCACCGCAGCCACCCCAAACAAACTTAAGAGCAAGGGATGACGGCGCTCAGTGGTGTGGGCACGAAACACGGTCAGCGTGCCGCCCACCACCCATAACAGGGCCACCAAGGGAATCAAGACTTGATTGACGGCTGACAATAGCTGCGTGGTGGCGGCATCGGGTGTGGCAAGCAGCATGCGCCCACCCAACACGCCCAATACAAACGCAACGGTAAAGCCCGCAGGAATGGCCAACCCTTGCATGTCGGGCATCAAGCTTAGCCGTAGCCATTCCCACAGAGCGCAACCCGCCAACACGGCAGACAAAAGCACAAACGGCCAGGCGCTTGGAGCCAACAGTGCGGCAAGCAAAACAACCAACAGCACGGCTGCGGTGATAATGCGCTGTTTCAGCATGATAGTGCCTCGTACGAGTCAGCCGTTCAGCTGCGCACTGGTGCGCCCAAAACGACGTTCACGTGTACGATACCACTCGAACGCCGCCTCGATTTGCCGGGCCCCAAAGTCAGGCCAGAAATCTTCGCAAAAATACAATTCGGTGTAAGCCAGCTGCCAGATCATGAAATTGGATATGCGCTGCTCGCCACCGGTGCGTATGAAAAGGTCGGGTTCAGGGGCAAACGCCATGGCCAAATACGGCAATAGCATGGCTTCTTCGATGTTTTCGGGATGTTGACTTAGCTCGGGGTGCTTGGCCAGCATGGTGCGCAAGGCTTGAAGGATGTCCCAGCGCCCACCGTAGTTTGCCGCAATCGTCAGGTGCAAGGCCGAGTTGTGCCGGGTACGCGCGACGGCATCGTCGATCAATTCGCGCAAGTGGGGCTCGAACGCCGAGAGGTCGCCCACCACACGCAAGCGCACACCCTGTTCCGACAGCTTATCGACCTGTTTTTCCAGCGTTTGTACAAACAGGCGCATCAAGAAATTGACCTCTTCTGGCGGGCGTCGCCAGTTTTCTGAGCTGAAGGCGAACAGCGTCAGGTATTCGACGCCGCGCTTGCCACAGGCCTCGACCACACGGCGCACGGCTTGCAGGCCTCGTATGTGCCCGGCCGTGCGCGGCAAATAGCGCTTGGTAGCCCAGCGCCCGTTGCCGTCCATAATGATGGCAACGTGACGCGGAATGTCACCGGGCGTGGGAATGGTCAGCGTTGAGCTGCCAGGAGTGGTTGACGAGGGCATGGCCAGAATCAGATCGTCATGATGTCTGCTTCTTTTTGCGCGACCAGCTCGTCAATTTGCGCGACATGTTTGTCGGTAAGTTTTTGAATTTCGTCTTGTGCCCGGCGCTCGTCGTCTTCCGAGATCTCTTTGTCTTTCAGCAACTTCTTGAGCGCATCGTTGGCCTCACGGCGCTGGTTGCGCACGGATACTTTGGCCTCTTCGCCCTCGGCGCGCACAATTCGCGTAAGGTCGCGCCGGCGCTCTTCGGTAAGCGCGGGCATGGGAACACGAATATTTTCACCCATGGGAATGGGGTTAAGGCCCAAGTCGGACTCGCGGATGGCCTTTTCGACGGCAGCAGCCATGGTTTTTTCCCAGACCTGCACGCTAAGCGTGCGGGCGTCGACCGCGTTGATGTTGGCCACCTGGCTGATGGGCACTTCCGAGCCGTAGTACTCGACCGTGATGTGATCAAGGATACCTGCGTGAGCGCGACCGGTCCGGATTTTGGACAAACTGACCTTTAGCGCCTCGATGGAACGGCCCATGCGGCTTTCAGTCGTTTTCTTGATTTCTGAGAGACTCATCGCTTTTCCTTTAATTCAAACGTGTACTAGTGTGCCTTCATCTTCACCGCACGCCGCCCGCTCGAGGGCGCCGTGTTTGTTGATCGAAAACACCTTGATCGGAAGTTTCTGGTCGCGGCAAAGCGCAAAAGCGGTGGCATCCATGACCTCGAGCCGTCGCACCATGGCCTCGTCAAAACTGATCCGGGCGTAGCGGGTGGCGGATGGATCCTTGTTGGGGTCGGCGCTGTAAATGCCGTCGACCTTGGTGGCCTTGAACACGATTTCCGCACCAATTTCGGCACCACGCAATGCGGCGGCGGTATCCGTGGTGAAGAAGGGGTTGCCGGTACCGGCAGCAAATATCACTACTTTACCCTCTTCCAGATAACGCAGTGCTTTGGGCCGAATGTAGGGTTCGACAACCTGATCGATGTTTAGTGCCGACTGTACACGCGCGTCAATGCCCCGGTTTTTGAGCGCATCTTGCAGCGCCAATGCGTTCATGACCGTCGCCATCATGCCCATGTAGTCGGCGGTAGCGCGGTCCATGCCTTGAGCACCGGGTGCGACGCCCCTGAAAATATTGCCGCCTCCGATGACGATGGCCAGCTCGACACCCAGGTCGACGACCCGGCCAATTTCTTCGGTCATGCGCAAAATGGTGGCGCGATTGATCCCAAACGCGTCATCCCCCATAAGCGCTTCGCCCGACAGCTTCAGAAGAATGCGTTTGTACAGTCTGGAGGTCATAGTAGTATTCCGAGTAGACAGCCCAACGGAAGTGTAAGCGAAAGTCGGGCGTGCGTAGCGAAGCACGCCCCACCACAAAACAGCAAAAAGAAGAATTAATCGTTTCCGGATGCCGCACCAGACACATACCCC
>JAJUIY010000136.1 GCA_029267415.1 Alcaligenaceae bacterium | reverse complement strand
TTACCCTCGGTACGCCAGGAAGTATGGAGCTATCGCTACAAAGAAAGCGGGGCGTGGAATTCATTGATGCATATTTATTTTGACCCGTACACGGGCAAAGTTACGCGCTTCCACTCCGGGCCCGATCCCATGTACGACCGCGAAAACTTCTGGTTTTTTTGATCGCTGCCCGCGACCGGCATGCTGACTGCGCGATGCAGGATCCGGGCTTTAGGATCCGGAATTTAGAATTTGGCGTTTAGGATCCGGGCTTTAGGGTTCGGGCGTTTGGTCAGCACTGCGGGTGCCGTTGGTCGCGCCATTGGTATGCGCACCGCTGCCTGACGCACGCGTTGGCGCCGCCTCGCCTGCCCTGGCCGATGCCACGGCTTCGGTTGGCTCGGTACTGGCTTGCCGACGGGCCAACAGGTAGCGGGCGCGACGCCAGCGCCACACTTGTATCACCCAACCCGAAAGCCCATAAGCCACAAACATGGCAAACAACACCAGAGGCGGGTCGCTAGATACAAATACAAACGCAGCCACCACCAGCAAAATTACCCAGAACGGCACACTGCGGCCAAGCGCAAAGGTTTTGCCACTGTAAAACGGCGCGATCGTCACCATATTGACGCCGGCATACACGGTAATAACCCACCCCAACCAGGCAATCGTGGTGTCTTGCAGCGGCAGCTTGTTGTCGACCGCCAGCCACACGAACCCGGCCATCAAGGCGGCCGCCGCCGGGCTGGGCAGCCCCTGGAAAAAGCGCTTGTCGACCACACCGATGTTGGTGTTGAAGCGCGCCAGGCGCAAGGCCGCGCCCACCACATAGACAAATGCCGCCAGCCACCCCCACCGGCCCAGGCCTTGCAAGGCCCAGACATACATCACCAGGGCCGGGGCCATTCCAAACGACACCACATCGGCCAACGAATCGTACTGCTCCCCAAACGCGGATTGCGTATTCGTAAGGCGCGCGACGCGTCCATCCATGCCGTCAAACGCCATGGCAAGAAAGATGGCAATGGCGGCGATGTCGAAGCGGCCGTTCATGGCCTGGACGACGGCATAAAACCCGGCAAACAAGTTAGCCGTAGTAAAGGCATTGGGCAGCAGGTAAATGCTGCGTCGTCGATGCTTTTCTTCTGGCGTCAATCCGGAACTTGGCATAGGCGGTGTGCGCTTATTCTGAGGTTACTGGCGATGACTCGGGCGGTAGCTCAGCAAGAACCGTACTGGTTGCCCGCACCCGGTCCCCCAACGCCACACGCGGCCGGGCGTGCAGGGGCAGATACACATCCACGCGCGAACCAAAACGGATAAAACCGTAGCGCTGGCCCTGGAAGAGTTTGTCGCCCTTGGTGGCGTAACAAAGAATGCGTTTGGCGATAAGCCCGGCAATTTGCACGGCCGTAACATGCTGGTTGTCGCGCGTTTTGATCACCATGGCATTGCGCTCGTTTTCAAGCGAAGCCTTGTCCAGGGCGGCATTGACAAACTTGCCCGGAAAATAGGTGATATCCACGGCCTCGCCGCTTACCGGCGCCCGGTTGGAATGCACGTTAAACACGTTCATGAATACGCTGATTTTCAGCGCACGGCGATCGGCGTATGGGTCGTGCGTTTCTTCGACCGCTACGATACGGCCATCGGCAGGCGACAACACGTTGTGGTCGCCGTCGGGTGCCACCCGGGCAGGGTCACGAAAAAACTGCACCACAAAAATTGTGAGCAGCCAAAACGGCAGGGAGGCCCACACTGACCAAAATGTGATCAAGACCGAAACCAGCACAATACCGGCAATAAACGGCCAGCCTTCGCGCGCAATAAATGGATGAGGATACGAGGGTTTATTCATAGTAGGCGAAGAATAACCGATATGCGCGCCAGCGTGGACAACCAAACGGCCTATCAGCGGGCGGGCGAGCCGATAAGCCCTGTGGTGGGCGACGTGGGCTCGGCGCTGTACAGCTTGCGCGGCATGCGCCCGGCCTTGAAGGCCAAGCGCCCTGCCTGGACGCCGTGCTTCATGGCAGCGGCCATCATTACCGGATCTTGCGCATGGGCAATGGCCGAATTCATCAGCACGGCATCGCAGCCCAGCTCCATCGCAATCGTGGCATCTGACGCGGTGCCCACCCCTGCATCCACAATGACAGGAACCGATACGGCGTCAATAACCAGCCGCAGGTTCCAGGGGTTCAGAATGCCCATACCCGAACCAATAATAGAGGCCAGCGGCATAATGGCGGCGCACCCGATGTCTTCCAGCATCTTGGCCTGGATGGGGTCGTCAGAGCAATACACCATCACGTCGAAGCCCTCGTCTACCAGTGTTTGCGCCGCCTTGAGCGTTTCGGGCATATTGGGAAACAAGTTGTCGGGATCGCCCAGCACTTCCAATTTAACCAGGCTGTGCCCGTCCAGCAGTTCGCGCGCCAGACGCAGCGTGCGCACGGCATCTTCCGCGGTGTAACAGCCGGCCGTGTTGGGCAGATAGGTAAATTCCGACGGCGGTACATAATCGAGCAAGCTGGGCTGGCCGGCCGTTTGCCCAATATTGGTACGGCGGATGGCCACCGTAACGATTTCGGCCCCGCTGGCATCAATCGCGTCGCGCGTCTGTTCAAAATCTTTATATTTTCCGGTACCCACCAACAGGCGGGACGAATATTGCTTTCCTGCAAGAGACCAGAGGTCGTGCATAAAATGGCTCCAAATGACGCGGTGAGTCATGCAAACCTTGATTTTAACGCGTAAGTCGTCGGCATCCCCTGACAGGGGCATAATGAGACTATGAACATACTTCAGAAAATTGCTGCCCGTGCCGCGCGGCAACCTGCACATATTGTCCTGTGTGAAGGCGAAGATGCGCGCGTGCTGCACGCCGTCACCCAGGCGGTGCACGATGGCATTGCCCGAATCACACTGGTGGGCAACGGCCCACGCATCAAGGCGTGTGCGGCACAAGAAGGGGTTTCGCTTGATGCACTGGATATTATTGACCCCGCCACCTCGCCGCTAACATCAACACTGTCAGACGCGCTGAAGCAGGTGCGCCCCCGCGCCCACCTAAGCGACGCCCGGGCGCGCGACGACGCCCTGGACCCCCTGAACTTTGCCAACTTGTTGGTACGTACCGGCCATGCACAAGGCAGCGTGGCCGGCGCCGTGTATACGTCTCCCGCCGTCATACGCAGTGCCAACCGCATTATTGGACGCGCGGCGGACCAGCCCTTGCTGTCGTCCATTTTTTTGATGCAGTTTGATCGTCCTCACCATCCCGTGCATGGGGGCATGATCTTTGCTGACTGCGCTGTCAATATCGAACCGTCCGCTGTCCAGCTGGCGGATATTGCCATCAATGCCGCCTGGAACGCCCAATTTCTGTTGGAAGAAGCACCCCGTATTGCCATGTTGTCGTTTTCAACAGCGGGCAGCGCGCGACACGCGCGTACCGAAAAAGTGATACGCGCCGCCCGGCTGGTACGCGAACAACGCCCCGACATCGTGATCGACGAGGAGGTACAGCTGGACGCCGCCGTGGTTCCCGACGTGACGGCGCGGAAAATGCCGGGTTCACGGGTACAGGGCCGTGCCAACGTGCTGGTGTTTCCCGACCTGGATGCCGGCAATATTGGCTACAAAATGGCCGAACGCTTTGGCGGTGCAACGGCAATAGGCCCGCTGCTTCAGGGCCTGGCAAAGCCGGCCAATGATTTATCGCGCGGCTGCAGCAGTCGTGATATTTATTACGCCATTGCAGTAACCAGTGTGCAATCGCAGGCGCATGCGCATGCCTTGTCGCGCAACGGTCACACAAACCACTACAAAACGTAAAAACCGCAGCAAGTCGTTCGTACCGGTTTTAAAATTATCCGCCTGTAACCTCACGTGCCTGCATGCAGAGGGCACACGCAACCAGGAGCAAACCGTTGTCCCCAGAGTCTGCGCAGAAATTCCGCGAACGCATGAGCCGTCGCGACCCCCACCAACCCGAATTCCTTCAAGCTGCCGAAGAAGTCCTGGATAGTTTATGGGATTTCATACTTGCCAACCCCCGTTATGCCGACCATGCCTTGCTGGAACGCTTGTTCGAACCCGAACGCGTCATTCAGTTTCGGGTTTGCTGGGTAGACGATGCCGGCCGCACACACGTAAACCGGGGTTTTCGGGTTCAGCACAGCAATGCCCTGGGGCCGTACAAGGGGGGGCTGCGTTTTCATCCGTCGGTCAACTTGTCAATTCTGAAATTTCTGGCGTTTGAGCAAACCTTCAAAAATGCGCTTACCGGTTTGCCCATGGGCAGCGGCAAAGGCGGCTCGGACTTTGACCCCAAAGGCAAGTCTGACGGCGAGGTTATGCGATTTTGCCAGGCCTTCATGATGGAGCTGCATCGCCATTTGGGCCCAGACACGGATGTGCCCGCCGGAGATATCGGTGTTGGTGGCCGTGAAATTGGCTATATGTCGGGCATATTGAAAAAACTCACCAACTCCTGTGCATCGGTGATGACCGGTAAAGATCCGGCCTACGGCGGCAGCCTTATCCGCCCCGAAGCCACGGGCTACGGCACCATTTACTTTGTGGACAACATGCTTCGCCATGCCGGCCGCGGGCTGGAAGGCTTGCGCATTGCCGTCTCCGGATCAGGCAACGTGGCCCAATACGCCATCGAAAAAGCATTGGAGTATGGCGCTAAAGTCGTGACCGTTTCGGACTCGACCGGCGCGGTCGTAGATGAATCCGGGTTCACCCCCGAAAAGTTGCAGGCCTTGTGTGACTGCCGCAACGTACGGCGTGAAAGCGTGGCCAAATATGCCCAAGAGTTCGGCTTGACTTATTTGCCCGGCGCCCGCCCGTGGAATGTGCCGGTCGATATTGCCCTGCCCTGCGCTACCCAAAACGAGCTTGACCACCACGATGCCAAAGCGCTGATCGATAACGGCGTGTTGTGCGTGGCGGAAGGGGCCAATATGCCGTGCACCCGCGAAGCGGTGGCGGCGTTTACGCAAGCCAATGTGCTGTATGCCCCCGGGAAAGCCAGCAATGCGGGCGGCGTGGCCGTTTCCGGCCTTGAAATGAGCCAAAACGCCATCCGGCTATCGTGGACGCGCGACGAAGTGGATGCCCGCCTGAAAGGCATCATGGATGGCATCCACACGGCCTGCGTGCGTTATGGCACCACGGGGTCAGGCGGCAATGCCCAAATTAATTATGCCGATGGCGCCAACATTGCGGGTTTTGTCCGGGTTGCCGACGCCATGCTGGCACAAGGCGTTATTTAAGACACGCCCGCTGCACGATTTGCCGGGCAGCCTTGTGGCTGTCTGGCATCGCCAAGGTGCCATAGTGCGAGCTCCACGCACCGGCAGAACCGGGTGCCCGGGTGGACAAAAACATATCCGCAACCTCGGTTGTGCTGTAACGCATTAGCTCAGCCGCCTGCAGCGCTCGTGCCATTGCTTCGGCCATAGGGCGCGCGAAGTACTCGTCGCTAGCGGCCGCCCGTACCAGTTGCTGCGTATGTGCAACCAACCCATCAAAGCGGGCATCTTGCCCCGCCAACGGCTTCAGCTCGGCAAATAGCGCGTCGATGGTTTCCGGCTCGCGCTGCATGGCACGGCGCACATCCATGCACATCATATTGGCGGTGCCTTCCCAGACACTGTTCAGGGGCGCCTCGCGATACAGGCGCGCCATGGGGTGCTCTTCAATAAAACCGTTTCCACCGTGGCACTGCAAGGCCTCGTTGGCGATGGATGCCACGCGAGAGCAATTGAAGTACTTGGCGGCGGGAGTGGCTACGCGTGCCAGCAAGCGCTCGTGCTCGGACGTCTGGATTTGGTCGGTGGCGCGGGCCACACGCAGCGCCATCAGTGTGGCCGCCTCCACTTCAACCGCCATGTCGGCCAGCACGTTGGTCATCATGGGCCGATCGGCGATGGACGAGCCAAAGGCATCGCGGGTGGTGGTATGTTGCAGGGCCAATGTCAGCATGTGGCGCATCAACCCGGCAGAACCCACAGCAAAATCGAGCCGCGTCAGGTGGGCATGGCTGAGGATTTCGCGAATGCCCCGCCCCTCTTCACCCACGCGTATTGCCAACGTGCCGGCAAACTCGACTTCGCTTGACGCGTTAGAACGGTTGCCGGCCTTGTCTTTCAGGCGCTGCACAAAAAAGTGGTTATAGCTGCCATCGGGCAAGGTGCGAGGCAAGAAAAAGCAGGTTACGCCGCCATCCACCTTGGCCAATGTGAAAAAGCCGTCGGATTGCGGTACCGAACAAAACCATTTGTGCCCGGTCAGCACATACCAGTGTGCCACCGCCCCGTGGTAGCTGTCGGTGTGCGAAAACACCGCGGTGGTTTGTGTTTGGCGCAAATCGGAGCCGCCTTGTTTTTCGGTCATGGCATAGCCGATGACAACGCCAGGCTTATCGGCCACTTCGCGACGGCTGAACTCATACCCCGTTTGAAGCGACTTCTGTTTCCAGATTGCCAAGGCGGGTTC
>JAJUIY010000257.1 GCA_029267415.1 Alcaligenaceae bacterium | reverse complement strand
CCCACCGACGCACCCGTGGTATTGCGCACCGCAAAGCGGTAGATATGGGCGGGGTCAGTGCCTTTGCGGTTTTGACCGAACGCCTTGGTGGTATACAAATATTTAAAGCCGGCGTCTTGAGCAACACGAACGTAATCGTCGTCAAAATACCCTTGGGGCCAGCAAAAGTGCTCGGACACCGCCCCCATGTTCTGTAGCAATGCCGCGCGTGACTGCGCCAGCTCTTCAGCCATCAGCGCGTTTTTTTCGGCGGCACGGTCGCTTTTATCCCAACGCGTGTGCGTGTGGGTGTGGCTATGGATTTCAAACGTGCCCTCTTCTTGCATTTTCTGCAGTTCGCTCCAGCGCAGGATCACCTGATCGCTTTGGCCTTCGTTGATCAAACGCTGGCAAGTATGGTGATCAGGCGTTGCTGGCACGTCTGGCTGGCCCGCATGGGGCCGTACTACGCCATCATGCACCCACGATGTCACCACAAACAACATCGCATTGAACCCATACTTCTTTAATAAGGGATGCGCATAAACCCAATTATTAAGATAGCCATCGTCAAAGGTGATCAAGACCGATTTTGACGGCACAGCCTTGCCCTGCAAATGACCGGCAAACTCGTCGCTGGTCAGAGAGCGGTAGCCACGTTGGGCCAGCCACCGGAGTTGATCCTCGAAGTGTTCGGGCGTACAGGTAATGGCGCCCGGTGACGGCGACACGTGGTGGTACATCAAAACCGGAACGGTGTGTGCAACGCTCATGAGCGCCTCTCTTTCAACCAACGCAAATAACAAGATTCGGTATTGTTTACCAGGCCGTCAAGACTGAAATGCTTTGTGGTGCGATACGCCTGCAGGCCGGCCTGCCCCATGCGTTTACGTAGTTCAGGGTCATTGATTAATTTCAGCAGGGCTTGTGTCATGGCCGGCGGATTCTTTACCGGCACCAAAATACCGCTCACGCCGTCCTCGAACATTTCGGAAACACCGCCTACGTCGGTGCCAACAACAGGAAGCCCGGCCGCGGCGGCTTCCACAAAAACCGTGCCGGACGCTTCATGATGCGTCGCGAGCGCAAAGATGTCCATGCCCGCCAACAAGTTGGGCACGTCGTTGCGCCGGCCAGGCATGTGTATGCGATCAGTTAGCCCTTTTTCAGCGATGTACTGTTTCACTTCATCAAAAACCTCGTTGCCACCGCCGACAAAGACCGCGTGGACGTCGGCTCGCTGTTCCATAATGGGTGCCAGTGCATCGACAAGATCGCGATGCCCTTTGGGCCGGCGAAAAATTGCCACACAGCCGACAACGATGTCGGTATTGGTCAAGCCAAGTTCGGTTCTGAGCGTGGAGTTTTCGACAGGTGGCGGCATTTCAACAGGGGAATAGACCGTGGCCACATGTGCCGGGTTAACCCCTTTATCCAGCAGCCCCTGCCGCACATAGTTGCTGACGGTGGTAACGCGATGCGGGACCACCGTGTACGAAAGCAGCGAGTTGGGACGACGCGACAAGTGCCGCGTCCGGACAATCAGCGGTGTGCCGGCCAGGCGCCCCGCAATACCGGCAATCAGGGTATCGCGCCGGCTGTGGGTGTTAAGCACGTCATAGCGCCCGGCTTTCAGGATGCGCCGGATATGGTAGATGCCTTTATAAAAATTGGCGGCGCCGCCCATGGGCACTTCATGCACGGTGAAGCCTTCGTCGCGAAGCCGGGGCACCAGCATGGCGGAGGGCTGACAAATGGCTTCCAAATGGTGACCACGGTCGCGCATGGCGCGCATTTCTTTGAAGATACGGTGTTCTTGCCCTCCGAAACCGGTGGCGGCTTCGGCATGCACTATTCGCAGCTGAGTCATGTGTAGCTGATCTCCAGGCCGTCAGGTTCGACGCACTCTTGTAGTTTTTCCAGCATTGTATCGGCCATCCGCACGCGCCACTCTTCGCCCAGCCGGACCGCACAACAATACTTCCCGCGATTAAGGTGAATTTCCACCGGTACGCCGGGGATGCCGTTTTCGGGTTCGGCCCGGAAGGGATTGAGCACGCGTTTTAACTGTTCGGCATCCACATTATTGCCCAGCGTCAACCGCAAGCAACGGGCGCGCTCTTCGCGGGCAAGCTGCAAATCGTAAATCGCGTCGGCCGCAATACGCAAACCACCGGAAAAGTCGTCGTGGCTGACTTTACCGCGGATGATGACCAACAAGTCTTCACGCAAACGGGCCCGGTGCTGCTCGTAAAGTTCGTTGAAGACCGCCACTTCAAGCTGGGCGGAGCCGTCGTCGAGCACGGCATATAGCATCCGCCCGCGACGTGTCATGACCGGGCGAATGGCGCCTAGAACACCGGCAAACCATTGTTGGTCGCGAGAGGGCGACAGGCGCGCCAATGGTGTGGGTGCAAAGCGGCGCACTTCGTCGCGCCAGGCATCGAACAGGTGCCCGCTGAAGAAGAAGCCCAGCGCCGATTTTTCTTGAGTAAGCCGGGTTTGCAGATCCCACGGCGCCACCGTCGCCAGCTGGCCTTCCACGATCTCGTCGGTATCATCAGCGAACAGCGACACCTGGTTGGCATTGCGTTCGACCTGCTCGGCCGCTTCAAT
>JAJUIY010000238.1 GCA_029267415.1 Alcaligenaceae bacterium | reverse complement strand
GCTGTCGCCCTCGCTGCTGGCTAAATGGAAGCCCTCTGACACACTGACGTTGTACGCAAGCTATGCCTTTGGCTTTAAAGCCGCCACGGCATCGCAGCTATACCTCAACTATGGAGCACCGGGCACCTACCTGAACGTGGGCAACCCGGATCTCAAACCAGAAACCAGTCGCGGCTGGGAATTGGGCATCGAAGCCGGCGATGAACAGTTGAACGGACGCGTAGCGGTGTTTCAGAACCGGTACCGCAACTTTATTGACAGCGTGGCGGTTGCACCCGGCGATGCCGCGTGGAACCCCACGTGGGACAGCCAGTACCCCATGGGCGTAACCATGTCGGTAAACCGCGCAAGGGTACGTATCTATGGGGTTGAAGCTAGTGGTTATTGGCAGATGACACCCGGCTGGTATAGCCGCGCCGGTGTGGTATGGACGCGAGGCAAAGATCTGGACACCAAACGACCGCTAAATTCCATAGCGCCACTGAAAGGCATTCTTGCCGTGGGCTATCGCACACCCGTATGGGGCGCCGAGGCCATGTTAAGCGGTGCGGCGCGCCACAAGCGTGTGGAAAGCGAGGACGACTTCAAGACCCCGGGATACGGAATCACCGACCTGACCGCGTGGTGGAACCCCACCGGCGTAAAGGGTTTGCAGTTGCAAGCCGGCGTGTATAACGTCTTCGACAAACGCTATTGGGATGCGCTGAACGTGGTGCGATCCGGGCGTGACGTGGCCCCGATTGACTACTACACCGAGCCCGGCCGTTCCATCCGGATCAGCCTTTCATATACCTACTAATGCAAATCAGTCTTATTTTCATCTATATTATCAAAACGGCAATCACACGAGGGAGTCAGCATGACACAAAGGATCAGCACACTTGCGCAACAGCTGCGTACGCAGTATGACGCGCTACGCCAGAATCACCCCGAGCTGCGCATCCGTAACGCCGCGCATGCGCTCGGTGTAAGTGAAATGGAACTGGTAGCGGCAGGTGTGGGCGGCATTCATTCCACCCTGCTAAAACAGCCACCGCAAGATATTTTCAAAGAGTTGGGCAGCCTGGGCCAGGTAATGGCTCTAACACGTAACGACTGGTGCGTACACGAACGCCACGGTCAGTATGAAGACATCCATGCCGGCAACAAGATGGGCATTGTGCTGGGCCCGGACATTGACCTGCGCATGTTTTTTGAATGCTGGGGCAGCACGTGGGCCGTGAACGATGATGGGCGACGAAGCCTGCAGTTTTTTGACACGGCCGGTACGGCAGTACATAAAGTATTTTGCACTGACGACACGGACGTCAATGCCTACCAGGCCCTGGTAAAAAAGTACACCGTCGCCGACCCCCAATGGCCGGTGTTGCGTGCCCTGCCACCCATTGAACACAACACGGAGGTCAGCGACCCCACCGCGCTGCGTGAACGCTGGCTGGCCGCACAAGATGTCCACGAAACGCACGGCATATTGAAGAAATTCAACGTAAGCCGCCTGACGGCCCTGCACGCCTTGGGCAGCGACTTGGCGCAAGAGCTTGATGGCGAAACGGCCGAGCGTATGCTGGCCGACGCGGTGGCGCAGCAAATTTCCATTATGTGTTTTGTGGGCAACCGGGGTATGGTGCAAATCCACTCCGGACCCGTGCAAAAGCTGCTTCGTACCGGGCCGTGGTTCAATATACTGGACCCCCACTTCAACTTGCACCTGGACACCACCGCCATTACGCAAACGTGGATTGTGAACCGGCCCAGCAGCGATGGATGGATTACCTCACTGGAATGCTACGCCGCCAACGGTGATCTGATCGCGCAGTTTTTCGGCGCGCGCAAGCCGGGCATACCGGAACTGACAGAGTGGCGACGCCTGATGACGGGTTATTGCCCAGCACCATTGGCAGCCTGATATGCGTACACCGGTTGTGCGCGCCTGGTTTGCGTGCCTGTTTATTGCGCTGGCCGGCGCTTGCCACTCCGGCCTGGCGGCGGCCACCCCACAGCGGGTGGTGTCGCTGGGGGGTAGCGTGACAGAAATTGTGTATGCCCTGAAGCAAGGACACACGTTGATCGGCAGTGACCTGTCCAGCGTTTACCCGGAACAAGCGTTGCAGCTGCCGCGTGTGGGCTATTACCGCAGCTTGCCGCTGGAAGGGCTGGTGTCGCTACGCCCGGACCTTATTTTGGCATCCGAGCAAGCCGGCCCGCCTGACGTGCTGGCGCGGGTGCAGCAATTGGGCATTTCGGTAGAAAGCGTGCGCGATAACGGTAGCCTTGATGGGCTTTATGCCCGCATCCGTGCGATTGCCGTCGCACTGGGGGTTGCCGAACAAGGCACGGAGTTGGCCAAGCAAGTGCAAGCCAATATAGATGCCGCCTTGGCCGATGCCAAACGCACCTTGCCCGCTGGCAATCCGGTAAGTGCCGTCATGGTGCTAAAACGCACGAGCCAAATGATGGGCGCCGGGGCCAACACCACAGCCGGGAACCTGCTTCGGCTGGCCGGTCTGCACAACCCTTTGAGCGCTCAACCTGGCTATAAACCCTTGTCGGCCGAAGCGGTGGCCAGCATGCAGCCCGAGCTGATCATCACCACCACCAGCTCTATTGAGGCCGTGGGCGGCAAAGAGGCGTTTCTGAACACCCCCGGCATTAACCTGACCCCGGCCGCAAAACGTGGACAACTTCTGGTTATAGACGACATGCTGATTTTGGGGCTGGGCCCGCGAACGGCCCAATCGATTGATGCGTTGGCCAAGGCCCGAAACCAGGCGGCCGTGGCACGAACACAGTAATGACATGAGCCTAGTGTCTTCGCGATCCAACCGGCTGAATGCCGGCACCCTACAAGCCGTGCTGGGCGTGGTGCTGTTGGCCGCTGTGGTTGCCGCCAGTGCCAGCGGTGCCGTAGTCATCCCATGGAGCAGCTTGCCCCGGCTAATTTTTGGGCCGCTGCAACCGGGTGATG
>JAJUIY010000186.1 GCA_029267415.1 Alcaligenaceae bacterium | reverse complement strand
TCTAAATGTTTACGTGATTGCCGGCATCGATCGCAAGACGCCGCTGTTGCAGATCTTCCAGGGCGCCTGGTGGTTCGTGCTGATGGAAATCATCACCACACTGCTACTGTTTTCCTTCCCGATTCTGGTCACCTGGCTGCCCGACAACATGCTGGGCAAGTAGGTCTCGCGTAGCGGGCAATAACTTTGAATTCGACCACAGGACAATCAATGGAAGAGTGATGCCCGGGATGTTGCTCATGCATGCGGCCTCGATGTCGTGACCAGCAACGGCGAAGCGATTGCTCCCCCTGCCCTCACCGCCGAACGCTGGACACTTGAAATCTACCGTACGATTATTGAATCACTACAAAGTCTCGCCTGGATGTGCCCGGTGGTCTTTCTTTTTGCATTGGGCGCATACGTAGTAGTGCGGATTGCAGAAAGAGAAGCCCGCTCATAAAGTGGACAAATCACAACTGGCGGACCAATACTTTTTGTGGGCGGCAGGGCCACTTTCAAGGTAGTATTGCCACTACGGGCGGTATCTCCACGTTGCAAGAAGTATCGCTGCTGCGGGCAGTATTGCAGCTCTGCCGCTGCCGCCGTGTTTGCAGTATCTAACAAAAATACCAACCTCACTTGCAGTACACACCAAGGAGCACTCATGCAGCTTTCGCGTTTTCCGCGCTTTCGGTTAGGGCACTTTCCCACCCCGCTGGAACTTCTTCCTAATTTGACGCGTCATCTCGGCGGGCCCAATATCTACATAAAACGTGACGACTGCACGGGGCTGGCCACAGGTGGCAACAAAACCCGCAAGCTCGAATTTCTGGTGGCCGATGCTCAACAACAAGGGGCGGACGTCCTGATCACACAGGGCGCCGTGCAGTCCAACCACGCGCGCCAGACTGCCGCAGCGGCTGTTGTAGCAGGCATGGAGTGCAAAATCCTGCTTGAAGAACGTGTCCCCGATGCCCCGGACGAGTACGCCCAATCTGGCAACGTCATGCTCGACGCCCTGATGGGTGCCGAAATTGTGCATCGCCTGCCGGCAGGCACCGACATGAACGCAGCCATGGAAGCGGTGGCCGCCGATCTGCGCAAGCAGGGGCGCAAGCCCTACATAATTCCGGGCGGCGGCTCTAACCCGGTGGGTGCGCTGGGCTATGTAGCCTGCGCATACGAGCTCTTGCACCAGTCGTACGAAATGGGCCTGCACATCGACCACGTCGTGCACGCTACCGGCAGCGCGGGTACACAGGCAGGGCTGGTGGCCGGGTTCGCGGCGGCCAACAGCGGCGTGCCGGTTCTGGGCATCGGCGTGCGGGCTGCCCGTCCTCAACAAGAAGAAAACGTCTGGAATCTGGCCCGGGCCACCCTGGATTACATGGGTGTTCCGCAGTCTGTGCTCGACCGCTCTGACGTAGTTGCCAACACCGACTACGTGGGCGACGGCTATGGCCTGGCCACCCCATCCATGATCGAGGCCATCCGCCTGGCCGCCCAAACCGACGCCATCTTGCTCGACCCCGTCTATTCCGGCAAGGGAATGGCCGGTCTGATCGACCTGATACGCAAAGGCCACTTCAAAAAAGGGGAAAACGTCGTGTTCATCCACACAGGCGGCACGGTAGGCCTGTATGCCTACCGCCACATTTTCAACACCTGAACGCACGCGGCACCTTCAAAATCCGGGTGCAACGGCACTTGTCGCACCCGGAGTGCACGCATCGGGTGCAACCAGTTCGCAACAACAAGTACAAGCTTTTTACCCAAGGAGACAAGTAATGCGAAAAACGGTATTGTCTTGCGCCGCCATGCTGGCGTTTACTGCAACCCTGGCCGCTGCACCCGCACATAGCCAGGAAAGCCGGCTTGAGAAAATCAAGTCAACCGGCGAAATCACGCTGGGTCACCGCGACACGTCCATCCCCTTCTCGTATCTTGACGACAAGCAGCAACCCATTGGCTACTCAATGGATATCTGCTATGGCATCGTGGAAGCCCTCAAGACCCAACTGGACATGGAAAAAATTGACATCAAATATGTTCCGGTAACGTCATCCACCCGTATCCCGCTTGTAGCAAACGGCACCGTTGACATCGTTTGCGGGTCGTCCACCAACACGGTCGAACGCCAGGTACAGGTCGCCTTTGCCCCTACCACGTTTATTACCGCCACCCGCTTCGTCGCCAAAAAATCATCCAATATCAATACACTGGAAGACTTGAAAGGCAAAATCGTGGTTTCTACGGCCGGCACCAGTAATATTCGCTGGGCCACCGCCGCCAATGAAGAACAAAATCTGGGCATGAATATCATCCCCACCAAAGACCATGCTGAAGCCTTTCTGACGGTCGAAAACGGTCGGGCACTGGCCTTTTTCATGGACGACATCCTGCTTGCGGGCCTGGTGGCCACGTCACGCAACCCCGACGAATGGATGATCAGCGAAGAAGCCTACACGGTCGAGCCCTATGCGCTGATGCAACCCAAAAACGATCCTGAATTTAAAGAGGCTGTTGACGGCGCCATTCTCGCCATGATGGAAGACGGCACCATAAACAAGCTCTACAAAAAGTGGTTTGAATCGCCCATCCCGCCCACGAATGTCAACCTTAATTGGCCCATGAGCGAACAACTCAAGCGCGCGCTGGCCAACCCCAGTGATACGGCCGACCCCGATCACTACCGTTAAGAAGTAATTACGTTACACCCGCCGGCGCGCGTGCAACACCGCGCACGCCGGCTATTACGTAGCAAGGCCGGTTCGGAGCCGCTGATGCGCACCGACCGGCCCGGAGGTCGTCAATGAATTATTTCTGGAACTGGTCCATCTTTTTCGAGACGTCCCCGTATGGCAACTTGTATATATTCACGTTGCTCAACGGGCTGGTATGGACCATCTTCACTGCTGCCCTGTCGTGGATTCTGGCATTGCTGGTGGGCACCGTCGTGGGGGTTTCCCGCACCACCAATATCCGGCTTCTGCGCATGCTGGGTACGGCCTATGTCGAATTTTTCCGAAACATCCCGCTGCTGGTGCAGATGTTTCTGTGGTATTTCGTGGTGCCGGAAGTAGTTCCGGAGAGTCTGGGCACGGCCATAAAGCAAATTCCGCCACCATGGGGCATTTTTTTGCCTGCCTTTCTGTGCCTTGGTTTTTACACGGCATCACGTGTGGCCGAGCAAGTGCGCGCTGGTATCGAATCCCTGCCGGTAGGGCAACGTATGGCGGCCACTGCACTGGGGCTGCGGCCAACGCAGGTGTACCGCTACATTTTGCTGCCGGTGTCATTTCGCATTATTTTGCCGCCGCTTACCTCCGAACTGCTCAACCTTATCAAGAACACGTCGGTGGCATTCACCATCGGCCTGATGGAGCTGGTGGGCGCGGCGCGATCAATGCAAGAGTTCAGCTTTCAGGTGTTTGAAGCGTTTGCCGGTGCCACCCTGCTGTACTTGTTACTAAACCTCGTCATGGTACTGGGCATGACATGGCTGGAACGCCGTGTTGCAGTACCCGGCTTTCTGGGCACGTCAGCCTCCTCAAAGGTTAAACGGTCCAATGCAAGCGGCGTGAAAGAGGTGATGCCATGAACGGATTCGATTTTGACGTCATCGAACGCTCGCTGGGTTATTTATTCCGCGAGGGCATGGTATTTACCCTCAAACTTACGCTGCTGTCCGCAACCGGCGGCCTGATTCTGGGCACCTTGCTGGCCATTTGCCGCTTGTCGAAATTCCCCCTGTTGTCGTGGGTGGCCGGCATATATGTGAACACGCTTCGCGCCCTGCCCCTGATTCTGGTTATTTTCTGGTTCTACTTCTTGGTGCCCTACATTGGCGCTTGGCTTACCGGGGCATCACGGCCCATCGCCGTCGGGGGCTTCACATCGGCGCTGATCACATTCACGCTGTTCGAGGCCGCCTATTACTGCGAAATCATGCGTTCCGGCATACAGTCGGTGCCCCAGGCACAAACCAACGCCGGGCGCGCACTGGGTTTAAGCTCCACACAAGTCATGCTTTTCATCGTGCTGCCACAGGCATTTCGCAACATGGCGCCGGTGCTGCTTACGCAAACCATCGTGTTGTTCCAGGACACTTCACTGGTCTACGTACTTTCACTCACCGACTTCCTCGGTGCCGCAGTAAAAGTAGCCCAGCGCGACGGCCGGCTGATGGAAATGTATATCTTCACCGCCTTTGTCTACTTCATTATCAGTTATACGGCTTCCCGGCTCGTCCGCTACGTACAGCAGCGCACGGCCATTGCCCGTTAACCCTTCAGCCCGGCACACAAGGCCGGCCCCACGCCAACCCATTACCGGAGGTACCCACGCATGATCGAACTCAAGGATGTCAGCAAATGGTACGGCAGCACGCAAGTGCTCGACGCGTGCTCCACCGTTGTTTCCGACGGTGAAGTCGTGGTCATTTGCGGTCCATCCGG
>JAJUIY010000122.1 GCA_029267415.1 Alcaligenaceae bacterium | reverse complement strand
CATGAGCTCTATGAAAAGAAAAGTGCGGAGAACCCTTTGTTCAAGAAAATCTACGAATCGCAAATGGAATATAAGGGCAAATTCGAGCACCTTCAAAAATACATGGAAATTCGGTACTGATAGGCCACCCACGAAAAGAAAAGGAAGCCATTGCCGGTTTCCTTTTCACAACTGATGCAATCCGTTTTTAACGGCAGGTGATTTAAAACGCTTCCAGGGAGCAAAATACCGTGCTCACAATAATACCCCGGGTCATCGATAGCTTAACCGGTCGGATAGCCGAACTTGTAAAGTGGATTGTTTTACTGCTCGCTCTCGTAAATTGCTACGAAGTCGTCATGCGATATGTGTTTGGGCGGCCGACTGTCTGGGCATATGACGTCAGCTACATGCTCGGGGGCTCCTTCTTCGTTCTGGGTATTGGCTACGCGTTGTTGACGAAGGCGCACGTACGGGTCGACGTCGTTTATGTTCATTGGAGCCAAAAAACAAGGGCCTTGGCGGATGTTCTCCTGTCCTTATTTTTGTTCTTTCCGGCGTTCAGCGTACTTCTTTATAAATTGGTGCCATGGGTAATTAGGTCGTGGGAAAGGAAAGAGAAAGCCAGTGGTAGCTTCTGGCTGCCACCCATTTACCCGCTGAAAACAATCATCCTTATTGCTGTGGTGTTGCTGTTGTTGCAGGGCGTGTCCGAGCTTTGCAAGGACTTAAAGGTATTGACGGCCAAAAAAGAGGAGACGGCTGAATGAGCCTACTAACGCCGGAAGTAACGATAGCATTGATGTTTTTGCTGGTCGTGGTGGGGATCGTATTAGGGTATTACTTGGCGTTCGTGCTCACCACAGTAGGGCTATTTTTTGGTGTGATATTGTTTGGCGACCGTTACGTGGGCGTTCTGATCAACAGTATCTTCAGTACCATGACAAATAATGTGCTGCTCGCGATCCCGTTATTTATTTTGATGGGAAATATCATGCAGCATACCGGGGCCGGTGACCGAATCTTCAGTAGCTTGTATGTATTATTTGGTCGACTTCGTGGCGGCCTGTTAATTGCGACCAATGCTTTGGCAACCATCTTTGCCACCGTCACGGGTGTTGTGGGGGCATCGGTTGTGACTGTCGGTACCCTTAGCCTGCCCGCGTTGATGGAGCGTAAGTACGACAGAAAAATGTCGGCGGGTGTTGTGTGTGCCGGTGGTGGCTTGGGGGTCTTGATCCCGCCCAGTATTCTTATTGTGGTGTATGGGCCGGTCGCGGGGGTGTCGGTTGGCAGCTTGTTTATGGCTGCGATTGTTCCCGGGCTTCTGCTATCGCTGGTGTACACAGTCTATGTCTTTGTGCGGTGCTTGGTTAATCCGGACTTGGGCCCGCCCATTAGTGCCGAAGACCGCAAAGCCGAAATAGAGCGTATTGGTGTAGGGGGTCTTATATTCGCCATCGTCCCCCCAGTGCTGATTGTGTTGGCCGTGCTCGGAACGATATTTTTTGGCATAGCGACACCCACAGAAGCTGCTGCTGTTGGCGTCCTGGCTGCGTTACTGCTTGGTCTGAGTTATCGCACACTGACGTTTGAAAAAATGTCGGACTCCCTGACGTCCACGATGCGCACCACCTGCATGATCTTGACCATGACCGTCGGAGCGGTGACGTTCATTTCTACATTTGCGTCCGTCGGCGGTGATGCTGTCGTCAAAAACCTTGTTTTAAATATGCCCCTTGGGCCGTGGGGCATACTGATTTTCATGTTGATCACCATCACCATTCTGGCGATGTTTCTCGACTGGATTGGTATTGTTTATCTGGTCGTGCCGCTGTTTACGCCCATCGCCATAGAACTCGGCTTCGATCCCGTATGGTATGCCATGTTGGTGATTCTGTTTTTGCAGCTGGGTTACCTGACACCGCCCTTCGCCTTGTCGGTTTTCTACTTCAAAGCCATCGCGCCATCCGACTTCCCAATGATGGATTTATACAAAAGCGTGATGCCATTTATTGCGCTGCAGCTGGTTGTGTTTACACTGGTTATGGTGTTCCCGCAGCTGGTGCTTTGGTTGCCAAGCTTGATGATGCGGTAGGGGGTGGGATGACTGGCAAAGTAGATTGGTACAAGGCCCACCCCTTGCCTGCCATGCTACTTGGATGTCATGGGGCTTAACTACGCGTGTCGCTTAGGCGGCGTTCTGTTTCCTTGCGGAGTTGCCGCCGCACTTGCGCAGCGGCAAAGCGCCGTTTTTCGTCTTCTGTGGTGGGCTGCAGAGGCGGGACAGCTACGGGTTTGTGCGAGTCGTCGACGGCAACCATGGTGAAGAAGCAGCTGTTCACGTGTCGCACCACGCCCTCGCGGATATTTTCGGCAATAACTTTTATGCCGACTTCCATGGATGACGTGCCGGTATGGTTGACGCTGGCCAGGAAGGTTAGCAGCTCGCCCACATGGACAGGTTGGCGGAACGTAACTTGGTCAACACTTAGCGTCACAACGTAGCGCTTCGCATAACGGCTGGCGCAGGCGTAGGCCACCTGGTCGAGCAGCTTCAGTATTGTGCCGCCGTGCACATTGCCGGAAAAATTCGCCGTATCCGGCGTCATCAGTACAGTCATGCTGAGCTGATGTGCAGGCAGGTGCATAGTCATTGAAGTCCCCAAAAGAGGTAAGGGCTTATCAGTATATAGTTCGACGCCCTAGTTTGGTATTGAGCGGCACGTCGAACGCAATTCCCATAGTCCGCAAACCTTTGCAGATTGTGCCCTAGTTGTGTATCCATCCGGTGAATACACATTGAGGGCGGTCGGTTTTTGTTAGAGCATACGAGTCCATTAATGAATGGAGCGGACACGTGGGTACTAACAAGATTGTTTCTGAACCAACGCGTCGTCGTCGACGCGTGCACTCACCCGAGTTCAAGGCAGAGCTGGTCGCCATCTGCCAACAGCCTGGCGTTTCCATGGCTGCGGTTGCACTAAATCATGGCATCAACGCTAATTTGTTACGACGCTGGGTGACCGAGCACGAGCGCTACGGCAAGCATAGTTTGTCAGATGAAGGCCACGGTTCCCCGGTCGCGCAAACACGCGACATGAGTCCGGCCAACTGGCTTGCGATCAGCCCGCCACGTAGCACGGCCAGCCGTCAGGTCGTGGCGCAGGCACCGGACAAGATAATTGTCGCGCAAGAAGGCCCCACGCCGGCGAGCTCCACCATTGCGCTGGAACTGGCTGGCTGCGGCATTCATCTGACGCTGCAATGGCCCGCCCACGATGCGACGGGCCTGGCGCAGTTTGCTCGTGCCGTGCTGACATGATCCATGTCGAGCAGATCTGGCTCGCGGTGGAGCCGATGGACATGCGTGCCGGGCCCGACACGGCGCTCGCCCGTGTGGTGAAGGACTTCGGTGCCGCCCGCCCGCATCACGCCTACGTGTTTGCCAACAAGCGAGCCAACCGCCTCAAGATTCTGGTGCACGACGGGCTGGGCGTGTGGCTGGCCGCCCGGCGCCTGAATCAGGGCCGCTTCGTGTGGCCTCGGGCCGGTCAAATCCACATTGAACTTACCGATGAGCAACTCCAGGCGCTGGTCATCGGGCTGCCCTGGCATCGCATCGGTGAGGCGGGCATTATCGACGTCATCTAAGCCCAGAAACCGCCCGGTTACACAATCCGGGCTGACATGCATGGCAGCCCGCACGCGGCTGTGGCACACTTCAGTGCCATGAATATGCCGCTGTCTGACCCCCTTGAGAATCTGGATGCCGATGCCTTGCGCGCGCTGTTGCGTGAACGCGAGCAGCAACTCGCACAGAAAGACCGGCTGATTCGCCACAAGGATACGACGATCGCGCAGCTCACGCACGAGATTGCGGTACTGCGCCGCTTCCGGTTTGGTAAGAAGAGCGAACAGCTCACGGGTGTCCAGGGCAGCCTGCTGGAAGAAGCGGTCGCGGCTGACATTGCTGCCATCGAAGAAGAACTGCATCAACTGACCGACCATCCTAAGAAGGTCGCACCTTGCGAACAACCAAAACGCCAAGCCCTGCCGCCGGAGCTGCCCCGCATCGAGATTCACCATGAACCACACAGTACGACATGCGCCTGTGGCTGCCAGCTTGAGCGCATCGGGGAAGACGTGGCCGAAAAGCTCGACGACATCCCGGGGGTGGCTCGCGTTGAGCGCCATATCCGGGGCAAATGGGCGTGTCGCGCGTGCGAGACGCTCACCCAGGCCCCGGCACCTGCACATGTGATCGATAAGGGGCTGGCGAGCACCGGCCTGTTGGCCCACGTGCTGGTGGCAAAGTATGCCGATCATCTGCCACTGTATCGACAGCAAAAAATCGTCGCGCGCGCCGGGGTAAAGTTGCCCATCTCCACCATGGCCGACTGGGTCGGCGTGTGCGGGGTGCGCCTGCAACCGCTGGTGGATGCCCTGCGCGAGACAATCCTCACGCACGGGGTGCTGCACGCCGATGAGACGCCCATTCAGGTTCTGCGTCCCGATACCGGACGCAAAACCCACCGGGCGTACCTCTGGGCCTATGCACCAGGTGCGTTTGAAGACCTGAAAGCCGTGGTCTATGACTTCGCCCCGAGCCGTGCCGGTGAACATGCCCGGGCGTTCCTGGGCGACTGGCGCGGCAAGCTCGTCGTTGACGACTACGTCGGCTATAAAAAGACCCTGGGTCTCGACGGCGTTACCGAGATCGGCTGCATGGCGCACGCCCGACGCAAGTTCTTCGACTTGCACACGGCCAACCAAAGCCAGCTGGCCGCACAAGCCCTCGATTACATTGGCGAGCTCTACGCCATTGAACGCGAGGCGAAGTTGCTGCACACCAGCGAGCGATGGCGATTGCGTCAGGAAAAAGCCAAACCCATTGCGGATAAATTGCACGCCTGGATGCTGGCACAACGCTCCCGTGTGCCGGACGGCTCGGGCACGGCCAAGGCCCTGGATTACAGCTTGAAACGCTGGGTGGCGCTCACGCGCTACCTGGATGATGGGGCTGCGCCCATCGACAATAATCATATCGAACAGCAGATCCGACCGCTCGCCGTGGGTCGCAAGAATTGGCTCTTCGCCGGTTCTGAACGGGCTGGCCGTCGGGCGGCGGCCGTCATGAGCCTGATTCAATCCGCCAAACTGAACGGCATCGATCCGCATGCGTATCTCAAAGACGTGCTCACACGTCTGCCAACACATCCGAACCGCCGCATCGAAGAGCTACTGCCGCACAACTGGCAGCCCGCCACGATCTGATCCCGCAAACAAGAACGCCTGCTTACAGCAAGCGTCAACGTGTGTTTACCGGAACCTTAGAGCGCCAGTTTAGCTGGCATGAGATAGTCAATGAAAGTTTGATACTGATAAGAAATGGCGAATCAATCAGACCCCGAGTCATGCGTGCGGCATCGTGAGGTGTCGCGCGAAGCGTTGTCAGGGGAAACCAGCGGGCCAGCTATTGAGCCGCGAAATCAGGAGTCCAGGGTGCCGATGTTGTTAAGTTATGCAGAAGGCAATACGGGGCATGGCGTAGTTCGCCTGTCATGGCCCGACCCTGCGCGGTCGCAGACCCTGTGCACGCTGGGAAGTCTCATGCACAGAAACTGGGAGGTCTCGTCTGTGCCTTCCTTGAGATGGCAGGATGGGAAAGACCATGTGTCGTAACCCCGTCATTGACGCAGACGAGAAGTCGGATACGTCCATAGTACCGAGGAAACCCGCGAACAACGCGAAGTCGCAAGGCAACGCTGCGGAGCAGGCGGAGGGAAGGGGCGTAACCAAGGGAAATGCCAACAAGCGTCCCGCATCCCGGACACAGAGCCGGATCCATGATGCGTCGATGGCGCTTGAAGGCATACGCCAGATCGCACGACAGGATAAAAACGTGCGCTTCACGGCACTGCTGCATCACGTCACGCCACAATTGCTGCGAGAGAGCTTTTATGCCCTGCGTCGCAATGCGGCGGTGGGCGTGGACGGCGTGACGTGGCGAGATTACGAGGAAGGCCTCAGCGAACGATTGGAGCGGTTGCATCGGCGTATTCACACCGGTACCTATCGCTGTCACCCATCACGCCGGGTTTATATACCCAAGGCTGATGGGAAACAGCGGCCGCTCGGGATCGCCTCCTTGGAGGACAAGATTGTGCAGCAGGCAGTTACGACTGTGTTGAGCGCCATCTATGAGGAAGACTTTCTTGGATTCTCGTACGGGTTCCGACAGGGACGTGGACAGCACGATGCGCTGGACGCGTTAACCGTCGGGATCAAAAGCCAGTTCGTGAATTGGATTCTGGATGCAGATATCCAGTCGTTCTTCGACGAGATCGATCATGACTGGATGCTCAAGTTTCTAAAGCATCGAATCGCAGATCGGCGGATGTTGCGTCTGATCTGCAAATGGCTTAAAGCGGGAGTCATCGAGGATGGGTGTAGAGTAGCAGCGAACCGGGGAACGCCCCAAGGGGCTGTTATCTCGCCATTGTTGGCGAATATCTACCTGCACTATGTGCTCGATTTGTGGGCCCGGCAGTGGCGTCGTCGGCATGCTCGCGGTGCGATGATCATCGTACGTTACGCGGACGACAGTGTATTTGGATTCCAGAAAGAACAGGATGCCCGCCGTTTCCTTGCGCAAATGCAGGCGCGGATGCGTCAATTTGGATTGACCTTGAATGCTTCAAAAACAAGGTTGATTGAGTTTGGACGTTTCGCCCACCAGCAACGCCAGCGACGCGGCCAAGGTAAACCTGAAACGTTTGACTTTCTAGGGTTCACGCACTGTTGTGGTGTAGATAGGCGGGGGAAGTTTCAAGTCATCCGCCTGACGATGAAAAAGCGCATGCGGGTAACGTTGGCCGCCATACGGGCCGAGCTAATGCGGCGCAGGCACCAGCCGGTACCTGTTGTGGGAAAGTGGCTGCGCACGGTAGTGCAAGGCTACTTTGCTTACTATGCGGTACCCACGAATCTGTATCGTCTGGACGGATTTCGCTCCGAAGTATGTCGCGCATGGCGCCATGCCTTAAAGCGACGAAGCCAACGAAACAGGCAGACATGGGATCGCTTTAACCGCTTGGCAATTCGGTACATCCCACACCCGCGACAAGTCCACCCTTATCCTGAACGGCGATTCTATGCGTTATACCCGAGGTAGGAGCCGTATGCGGTAATTCTGCACGTACGGATCTGTGCGGGGGGCATCGGGAAACCGGTGTCCCTACCGCGACCCTTCGATCTGAGCGTTCGCTTCGCCAAACGTGAGCAATGCAGATTCGACATGGTCGCCAAGAAGCATTTGCAACTGCTCAGCGGCGCTG
>JAJUIY010000193.1 GCA_029267415.1 Alcaligenaceae bacterium | reverse complement strand
GGTTAAGGAGAATGACATGAGCCGAAATATCATCAACTTCCTAAAAGACGAAGAAGGCGCTACCGCGATCGAATATGGATTGATTGCAGCGCTTGTGGCGGTTGCGATTTTGGGTGTCTTAGCTACGTTAGGTGAAGAATTGAGAGGTCTCTTTGAGGATGTCTCGGACGCCTTAAAGGATCCTAAGAGCATCGGACAGGATACCGACGACTAGTCTGGGCGGAGTCATCATTTCAGGAATAACTCCTTCATTTAGTAACTAACCCCTTGTCAATCTGGTTCCCTCTCCTCGCGGCATTCTGCTTAATGGTCGCCGCCAGCGACTTCCGAACCCGACGAATACGAAACAAGCTGCTCTTTATTGCTTTAGTGGTGCACAGTACCTGGTTACTGGCGGCATTGGGGGGCTTGTTCTCTGTTGCTGCGCCGTTTCCCAGCTGGCGGGAGGCGGCGACCGGGTTTGTGGTGGGGCTGGTGGTGTTTTATCCGTTGTGGCGGTGGAACGCCATGGGGGCGGCTGACGTCAAGCTGATTGCCACCCTGGGCTTCATTTTGGGTGTGCGGGGCCTGCTGCCTACCTTGCTGCTGGCGTCGCTGGCAGCGGGCGTGCACGTGGTGTTGCTGGTGTGGCAAGGTCGCTGGCGCCAGATGCGGCAGCAATGGCAACAAGGGCCTGGCGCGCGCCGCGGCTTGCCGTATGGGGGGTACTTGGCGTTGGCAGGCGTGGGCTGGGCGTTGTGGACGGGGTGGCAAGCGTATGAATACGGATAAGAAGGCTCGCTTGTGCCAGCAACAACGCGGCGTGTATGCCGTGGAGTTCGCGGCAGCCTTCATCGTGTTCTTTTTGATTCTGTACGCGCTGCTTACCTTTGGCATGGTGTTCGCCGCACAACAAACGCTTAACTTCGCGGCCGAAGACGCGGCCCGAACCGCCTTGCGCTGGCAAAGCGGCGATGAAGAAGAATCGCTGTCGCAACGGATGCAGGCAGCGCGACAACGGGCCGCCAACTTGTCCGGCTGGGTAGCCCGCATTGCCGGGCCCGGCAATGTGCAGGTGCAGGTGTGCCCGCGCGGTGTACGCGCCCAGCAGGTGCCGCCGGTGGGCGGGCACGACGCCCTGTGTCAGCACGCACCCTTGCCCACGGCTCAGTACCCGCAAAACGCCATCGAGGTGCTGATGCGCTACGCCTATCGCGACGGGCCGTTGGTGCCCATGTTGGGGCCCGACACCGTGTTTGGCGTGTTGGTGCCGGACGCCTTATACGGGCGCGCGCTGGTTGACCTGCAAATTGGCCTGGTTCAGGTGGATTAACGGGGGGACGCCACATGACAACGCCAACCACCGCCCGCCCATCCGCCACCATGTCGCGCCACCACGCCGGCCAACATCATGGCAGTGCAGGACAGCGGGGGGTGGCCACCACCGAGCTGGCGCTGGTGATAGGGCTGTTGCTGCTTTTGCTGTACGGCCTGGTTGGTTTTGGGCTGTTGTTCTGGCTGCAACAAAAGGTTGAGCACATTGCCGGCGACAGCGCTCGCCATGCGGTGGTGGCTACCGTATCGGGGCACGCCAACCCGGCGCAGGCCGGCTGCGACTATGTGGCCCATCATGTGGCCGCCGACCGCTTGTTGGCGTCATTGGGGGCGGGCGCAGTCACGTGCGTACCATCAGCGGCCGGGCAGGCCTGCGACGACGCGCTGCCGGTGCAATGCGTAACGATTACGGTCACGGCAAACGTCAGCGCGTGGCCAATGCTTAAGCCCGTGCGGGCGCTGATGGGCGCCGCCGGAGGGGATGATGCCGTGGGCGCGGTCAATACCTTAAGCGCAACGGCCGTGGTACGAATTAAAGGGGATGTGGTTTCGTGAGCACACTAACAAAAATAATGGCCGTATTACTGCTGGGTGTGGCGGTGGCGTTGGGCGTGGTGGCCTATCGGCTGGCCAGCACACCCGTAACGGCGCCGCAAGTCGTGGCGCCACCTCCAGAAACCCCCGTTGCCCAAGCGCCCGCGCCGCCACCCGCTCCCCCGGCTTACGACGTGGTGGTGGCCAAACGTGATCTTGCGGCGGGCGAAGCCCTGCAACCCGACATGCTGACCGTGCGCCAGTGGTCGGCCGTGCCGGAACAGGCCTTTAGCCGTGCCGACGAGTTGGTCGGTCAGGTGCTGCGCATGCCGGTGGCCAAAGGCGACGCCATTTTGCAGCCGTGGCTGGCACGCGGGCTGGCCACCTACCTTAGCCCCGATTTCCGCGCACTGGCCGTGCCCATTGACGATGTGGCCGGCATTGCGGGCGCCATCCAGCCTGGCAACGTGGTGGATGTGTTCTTTACGCTTAACAAAGATCGTGATCAGGTGGACGATACGCAAGCGCGCCTGTTGCTGCCATCGGTACAAGTGCTGGCTTGGGGTGATCAGTCCGTGGATGGGCCTATCCCCGGTACGGACGACTCCCCACGCCGCAACGAGCGTAACTCTACCAGCTCGGCCGTGCTGGCCGTTCCGCTGGAAGAGGTCGGTCAAATGTTGCTGGCCATGCGTAACGGCAAGCTGCATTTGGTGTTGCGTTCGCCTGAAGACACAGGCCGGCCGGATCTTGAACTCTTTCCCAAACCCAGCCCGGTGCTGGCCGCTGACAACCGGCTGGACGACGAGAAGAAAGAAGCCCTGCAAGCACCGGCAAACCAGGCGTACGCCGGGGTTCGGCTTTCAGGACTGGCGGGAACAGACCGCCGTGTCGACCACGCCGAATCGCCGACGTCGCGCAGTAGCGGGCCCGGGCGCCGCGTGCAAGTGATAAGGGGCGGTCAGGTGCAGTCGATTCCTTATTAAGACCGACTAAAGGATAAGCGAAGTAGGTGACAAAAAGAATGATAATGAACGCTTTTAACGGAAAATTGCTGCATTTTATGGTGACATCAATGCGGGTCCCGGTAAGGGTGCTGACGGCAGGGTTGTTTGCCGTTTGTTTGTCGCTGGCCGCGCCGCTGCATGCGCAAGGCACGTCGCCGGTCGTGATCAATGCCGAGATCACCAACATTGACCTCACCGTTAACGAACAACACGTGGTGCCCTTGCGCCAGGCCCCGGCCCGTATTGCCATTGGCGACCCCGCCGTTGTTGATGTCCAGCCTTTGCCGCCAGCCGACGGGCGCTCGTCCTTGTTGCTGATTGCCCTTAAACCCGGCACCACCGATTTACAGGTGTGGTCATCGGAGCGCAGTGCGCCGTCGCGCTGGCGTATACACGTGCAGCCCGCGGTAGGGCAGGCGGTGCAAGCCCATGGGCCGTTGGAAGCGCGGGTTGATGTGGCGGGCGAGCATGCCGTGATCAGCGGCGAGGCCTCCAGCCTGCTGGAGCACGAGCGCTCGCGCCAAGTGGCCGCGGCGGCGGCCGGCGATCGCCAGGTCAATACCGCGACCATTGCCACCTCGGGCATGGTGCAAGTTGAGGTAACCGTCGTCGAGTTGTCGCGCAGCGTCATGAAAGACGTGGGCATCAGCACCTCGGCCAGCTCCTCCCCGTGGCGCGGGGGGCTAAACCTGCTGCCTGCGCTTGAGCTTGGCAGCGGGTTCTCATTGTTCTATAGCTCGCGCGATTTCAGTGCGTCATTGCAGTTGCTGGAGCAAAACGGCATGGCGCGCGTCTTGGCCGAGCCCACGCTGCTGGCCTTGTCGGGCCAAAGCGCCAGCTTCTTGTCCGGGGGGGAAATCCCCGTGCCCCAGTCGGCCGGCCTGGGCACCACCACCATCACCTACAAACCGTTTGGCATCGGGCTTACGGTAACCCCCACCGTAATTAACGCTCAGCGCATTGCCCTGAAGGTGGCCCCCGAAGCCAGCGAACTGGATTATGCCAATGCGATTTCGGTGTTTGACAGCGAGGGCCGTGTCAGTGTGATGCCGGCGTTGCGTATGCGCCGTGCCGACACCACCATCGAGCTGGGCGATGGCGAAACCTATGTGATCAGCGGCTTGGTGTCGCGCGAAACCATGGCCAACGTGAACAAAATCCCCTTATTGGGCGACTTGCCCATTATTGGGGCGTTCTTCCGTAACGTGCAGTATTCGCAAACTGAAAAGGAGTTGGTCATTGCGGTAACGCCGCGGCTGGTCAAGCCGATGGCCCCCGGCACCCGCTTAGAGATGCCCGGTGCGCGACAGGAAAAGCGCAACGACTTGGGCAATGCCTGGGGGTACTACCTGATGGGGCCATTGTCGGACGATCAGCTGCCCGGGTTTTCCAGGTAATCGGGGCAAGGGGATG
>JAJUIY010000011.1 GCA_029267415.1 Alcaligenaceae bacterium | reverse complement strand
GGCACCCGGCTGGTGGGGGATGGCGTGCAGCCTGGTGGGTAACGCCGCGTTGTATGCCTCGCTGTTGTTTGGATATTTTTTCTTGATCACCATGGCGCCGGGGCGTGCCGATGCGGTCGCGTTTCCGATATCGATAGTGGAGGCTCTCCTTATGGCGCTGACCCCCGGGGCTGCTGTCGTGACACTGTTGCAGGCATCCCGCCGGACCGCGTTGAGCAGTTTTGGGTTGCGACGCGGGTGGCTGCTGCTTTCTGCCGCTTTATTGGCAGCGTCGGCTGCGCTGTGGTTATGGCCGTTACGGCACGTGGCTGAGCCCTCTATACATGCGCACGGCGCGACCGTTGCCGTGATGCTGGCTTATGTGGGCCTGCATTGTGCGGCGGGGTTGTTGATGGTGCTGTTTGTAATGGCAAGAGACATCGCCGGGTTTATATCAGCGTCCCGCAGCCTTGAGCCCCGGGTAGTGCGTCTGTGGGTGGCGTATACGTTTTTCGCGGCGATTACAGCGGCAGCGGCTTTATACGCCGTGTCCGCATCGCTTCAATAGGAGGAAACATGCATGCACAGGCGTCACGTCAGCGCAGTTTGCACCCGCCGGGTATGTGGCGTGCAATCGCATCGTACAGCGTGTGGGCTGTGTGTTTTACCGTCTTGTACACCGGGCACGCATTGGCTTGTACGGCATGGGCAGACGCTGGTGCAGCAGCTGTTGGGGCGGCCGCGGCGCCTGCCACGGTGCGCATGGCCCTGTTCGCGCTTTGGCTCGTATTTATCGTGTGGCTGCTGATTTTGGCGCGGCGCAGCCGGCAGCGCTACCGCCATGGCGCCAACGCGCCGGGGTTTATGCCGCGCCTTATATATTTGCTGGATGCCAGTGCCGTCGTTGTGACGGTGGTCAGTGGCTTGCCGGTGGTATTGTCGCCGGTGTGCTTGTGAAGCGGTGTGGGTTACGGGGCGTGAGCCGGGTCGCGCATCCAGCCTAACCGGGCGCCGGCCACAATACTTGCGGCGGCAATCATCGAGCTGAACGACAGCGTTGATAAGCCGGTAAGCCCTTGTCCAATGGTGCAGCCAAGGGCCAGTGCACCCCCAATACCCATCAGGCTGCCCCCAAGAATAGATCGGGCCATGTGGCGGGGCGATGTAAACGCATCCAGCCGGGTCGACCGTGACAGCAGCGCGGTAAGGGCGGACCCCAGCAGCACACCGGCAACCACTGCAATACCGAAACGCACGCTCATGCCGGTAGAGATCATGACATATTGAATGGTGTCACCGATCGGCGCCACAAAGGTGAGCGAGGTGACGGGCAGGGGGTCGAAATCGTCGGCGCCCAGCCAGCCTGTGGCCAGCCAGCCTGCCACTACCAGCAGCCCAACAATGGCGCCACCGGTCAGATCGCGGGCTCGGCTGCCCGATACGCGTTTTTGGAATGCAAACCACAACAGGCCCGCAACGGCCAAACCCACCAACACTGAGCGCAGGGCGCCGGGGGGCACCGTCATGCTTGACCAGGAAACCGTCGTCAGATTCCCCATACGCACGCGCAATGGCCCAAGCAAGCCGGACATGGTGATATACGCCGCAATGCCCAGACAAAGCAACACCACCAGTGAGCGAAGGTTGCCGCGGCCAAGCAAAACAAGTGCGCGCGCTCCGCAGCCATTGGCCAGGTACATCCCGTAGCCGAACATTAACCCGCCCAGCGGGATAAGCAACCACGAAAAGCTGGGCGCCAAGTACATCGATTGGGTGATGTCGACTAGCCCGGTGGTACTAATTATGTGGGTGCCGCCTACGGCGACCGCCAGCGCAAGCGCGAAGGCGTGAAGCTTGTAGCCCGTGTTGCCCGACCAGTATTCGTTGAGCCCGCGTACCAGGCAGAACCCGGTTGCTTGGCCGCAGGCGCCAAAGAGAAGGCCGATTGCAAAACCGGCCCATAATGCAAGTTCAAGTTGTGGCATAAAAGCGATCAGCTTTGGGTTCCCCAGATATCGAGTGCAATCGCGTTATACCACGACTCGCCGTACTGCGCTTCCAGTTTGCGGAAGCTTTCGTCGGCCTCGCGGGGGCTGACCCCGCCGGAGGCTTCAGCAAGTTTGCCGTCTTGCATTTTGTAGATGTGGCCCACCGAAATGCCGTAGTCTGGGGCGATCAGGCTATAGCAGGTGTTGGCGTATACGGGTGCAGGTGCCGGCTTGCCGGCCAGAGAATTGACAATGGCGGCAGCAGCGACTTTTGCCTGCGCGTTGGCCGAGAAGCCGGACTTGGGCATGGGCGATGCGATGGTGGCGTCGCCGACCACGTAGACGTTGGGCACCAGAGTGGATTCGAATGTGTCGGGCTTGATGGGCACCCAGCCGCTACCATCGGTCACGCCGGCAATCTCGGCAATGGCGCCGGCCTTTTGCGGCGGGATCACGTTAAGCACATCGGCCTTGTGGGTTTCGCCGAATTCGCTGACCACGGTCAGGTTCTTGGCGTCGACGCGTTCTACCTTGCCGTCGTCGGACAGGGGTACCCACTCGATCAGGTCGCCATAGAATTTCTTCCAGCCATCCTGAAACAGGCCCTGCTTGGAGAAGGCGTCTTTGGCATCCAGAATCAGGATTTTGGATTTGGGTTTGTTGTGCTTCAGGTAGTGCGCCACCATACTGGCGCGCTCGTAGGGCCCCGGCGGGCACCGGAAGGGGTTTTCAGGGGCCACCATGATGAAGGTACCGCCGTCGGGCATGGCTTCCAGTTGCTGCTTCAGAAGGCGTGTTTGTTCGCCGGCTTTCCAGGCATGCGGCGCCAGCAAAGATGCGTCCTCGCCGTAGCCTTCAAGGGCATTCCAGCGGAAGTCAATGCCGGGGGAAAGCAGAAGTTTGTCCCATGACAGCGTTTCGCCGCCTTGAAGCGTGACTGTTTTGGCGGACGCATCAACGCCGGTGGCGTAGTCGTGAATGACTTCGATGCCGGCTTTACGCAGATCGTCAAAGCCGTGGGCCTGTTGGTCAAACGTGCGAAGCCCACCGAAATGCAGGTTCATGAACGGGCACGTCAGATAGGTGGTGGCGGGTTCGATCAATGTGACTCGCACGTCCGGGTTGCGACGTTTGACGTAACGTGCGGCGGTGGCTCCACCAAAACCACCACCGACAACAACCACGTGACCGGCCGAGCCCTGCGCATAGACGGGCATGGAAAGCAGGGCGGCGCCGGCGGCCGATGTTTTACCGATATTGGCCAGCCATGTGCGGCGCGAAAGGTTGACAGATTTATTCATTTTCAAAACCTTGTTCCACGGTTACGGTTGCGCGTTGATCTGCGAGAAGTGACGGGCCAGTGCAACCAGCTCGTCGTCGGTCAGGCCTTGGGTGAGACGCCCCATAATGGTGGTGCCGGCCGGTGGCGTGTCGGACTGGAATGCACGCAATTGCTCAAGCAGTATGCTTTCAGGGCGACCGGCAATGGTCGGGATGGAGGCCGGCGAGCGACCGTCCGGCCCGTGGCAGTTGGCACAGGTGGCGGCCAGCACCGTGACATCAAAGGTTGATTCGGCGGCGGCGGTCGGCGCAAGCAGTGCGCCTGTTGCGATGGCCGATACGGCGACACCCAGTCGCACAATGTGGGAAACGGTACGCATAGGTAAGTTCTTTTAATTAGGGGTTACGAAAAAGCCATGATACTCACGGCGCCTTTTAACGCAAACGACCTTTCTTTCTAATAGTTATTAGGTTTGATTATATGAGTCAATGGGCTGGTTTGTGTACAGGCCCGACGGTCGTCCGCCGCGCAGCAAGAGTCCAGTATCTTTTGTCGGCCTGTCATGTGCATCGGCGCATTTGGCTTTGCACCTGCCCGCCCTGCTTGGCGCGTATGGGGGGGCTCACGATATAATGCTTCCTTTGTTTAAATTTCTTGCCCCAGAACCAGGTTTATATAATGACCACCATTCTCGAACATATCCCCGTTGGCCAAAAAGTCGGCATTGCCTTTTCGGGCGGGCTGGACACCAGTGCGGCCATTCTCTGGATGCGTAACAAGGGTGTTGTGCCCTATGCATACACCGCCAACCTGGGTCAGCCTGACGAGCCGGATTACGACGCCATCCCCCGCAAAGCCATTGAGTACGGCGCTGAAAAAGCACGGCTTATCGACTGCCGCGCCCAACTGGCGGCTGAAGGCATTGCGGCATTGCAAAGTGGCGCGTTCCATGTCACGACGGCCGGCATCCCTTATTTCAACACCACACCCATCGGCCGTGCCGTAACCGGCACCATGCTGGTGGCTGCCATGAAAGATGACGATGTTCATATCTGGGGCGATGGCAGCACCTACAAGGGCAACGATATCGAGCGGTTCTACCGTTACGGTTTGCTTACCAACCCGGAACTCAAAATCTATAAGCCGTGGCTGGACCAAACATTCATTGACGAACTGGGCGGCCGCACCGAAATGTCCGAGTACATGCAAAACGCGGGCTTCGACTACAAGATGTCGGTCGAAAAAGCGTACTCCACCGATTCAAACATGTTGGGCGCCACCCACGAGGCGAAAGATCTCGAATTTCTTAATGTCGGCATGTCAATTGTCGAGCCGATCATGGGTGTGGCATTCTGGCGCGACGACGTCCAGATTCCGGCCGAAACGGTAACGGTTTGCTTTGAAGAGGGGCAGCCGGTTGCCCTGAACGGGCAAGAGTTCTCCGACAACGTCGAGTTGTTCTTGGAGGCCAACCGCATTGGTGGACGCCATGGCCTGGGCATGAGCGACCAAATTGAAAACCGTATCATTGAAGCCAAAAGCCGTGGCATTTACGAGGCGCCGGGAATGGCGCTTCTGCATATCGCTTACGAGCGTCTGGTTACGGGCATCCACAACGAAGACACCATCGAGCAATACCGCATCAACGGCTTGCGTCTGGGTCGGTTGCTGTACCAGGGGCGCTGGTTTGATCCGCAGGCCATCATGTTGCGTGAAACCGCCCAGCGCTGGGTGGCCCGAGCCATTACGGGCGAGGTCACGCTTGAGCTGCGCCGCGGCAATGACTATTCCATTCTGAACACCGAGTCGCCCAACCTGACCTACCATCCCGACCGCCTCACGATGGAAAGCGGGGCGTCCACGTTCTCGCCGCGAGATCGTATTGGTCAGCTGACGCTGCGTAACTTGGATATTACCGACACGCGCGATAAGCTGTTTACCTACGTGAAGGCAGGGCTGCTGGTGCCGGCCTCGGGCACCGATCCCTTGCCCAAGCTGAAGGACGACACGTCCGACAAGTAGTCGATAAGAACTGACGTCGACAAAAAACCCCGGCGGCAATGACCGGGGTTTTTTTGGGGATGCTTCGTCGGCATCTTCCGTCAATTGATATCAGCCGGCGATTGCTATCTGCTGGCAGTATCCGACGGCAGTTGCCATCTGCTGACGGTTAGCCCTTGCCGTCGACGCGGCCCAGCAGCAAGAACTCCATCAGGGCTTTCTGTACGTGCAACCGGTTTTCGGCTTCGTCCCAGACGACACTTTGCGGGCCGTCGATCACGTCGGCGGTTACTTCTTCACCGCGGTGCGCCGGCAAGCAGTGCATGAAGAGGGCATCCGGCTTGGCCTTTGCCATCATGGCCGGATCGACGCACCAGTCCGCAAAGGCCTTGCGGCGCACCTCGTTTTCATCTTCGTATCCCATGCTGGTCCAGACGTCGGTCGTGACCAGGTCGGCGCCGTCACAGGCGTCGTGCGGATTTGCGAAGGTTTTCAATATATCCGGGCCCGGCTCACCGGTGCGGGCGGGGTCTAGCCCGTACCCCTCCGGCGTGGAGATGTGTAAGGTAAAGCCCAGTAATTCGGCCGCCTGCAGCCATGTGTACGCCATGTTATTGCCATCGCCGATCCAGGCAACCGTTTTGCCTCGAATGGTGCCACGGTGTTCTTTAAATGTGAAGATATCGGCCAGGATTTGGCACGGGTGATATTCATTGGTCAGGCCATTAATGACGGGCACGCGTGAATGCGAGGCAAAGCGCTCGATACGGCTTTGCTCGAAGGTGCGAATCATGACCAGATCGACCATGCGGGAGATCACTCGCGCCGTGTCTTCGATGGGCTCGGCCCGGCCCAGCTGCGAGTCGCCAGTGGTAATATGTATGACTGCGCCGCCCAGCTGATACATGCCGGCTTCAAACGATACCCGTGTGCGGGTACTGGCCTTTTCAAACACCATTGCCAGGTTGCGGTCGTGCAACGTGTGATGGGGTTCGTAACGTTTGAACTTGTCCTTGATCAGGCGGGCACGGTCCAGCACGTACTGGATTTCTTCCGCCGAGAAATCGCGGAACTGCAGAAAGTGCCGTAACGGGCCGGTGTTCGGTAAAGCGTCAGACATAAAATGCAACCTTTGTGTTGTTTTCCGGGCCTTTGCCATGCAAAGTTAGCCCGTTGTAATCGCGTGAGCATGGAGTTTGGTTCAACCCTGCCACATTAATGTCGAGACGACTATCATATACAATTCGCAGCGGCGTGAAAGCACGCGATGGCGAAAATTGCGACGATTGCTTGGCAGGGGTTTATGTCACAACATGCGAAGAAGCTGATTATTCATGGCACCACACTGGAGGGGCGGCGGTTTCGTCCCAGTGACTGGGCCGAACGGTTGGCCGGTGTGATGTCGCAATTCAGGCCGAAGGGCTCAGAAGGCAGCCACATGACGTATTCGCCCTATGTTGTGCCCCGGGTAATTGACGGTGTCCGTTGTGTGGTTGTTGATCACCGCCTGCGCGATATCTCACCCTTGGCGTGGCAATTTGTGTGCGATTTCGCCAAGGACAACGATCTGCAAACCAGCGGCGATGCTCAAGATTAAACGCCCGTTAATGCCCCGTTAATGGGCGGCCGCGAAAGGGCAGTTGCCATTCGTGCAACATAGGGTTTTTCGGCATGGTCGCGCCATTGCTACAAATACAAAAAGGGACGCTGGATGCGTCCCTTTTGCGTGGCGGCCTGACAAGGACAGCCCGATGGCGTTTAGCCAGGCTGCCTGTTGCCGGCACCGTGCCCGATCAGGCCAAGGCCTTGATGGCGGCAGCAAGGCGGCTTTTATGACGAGCGGCCTTGTTTTTGTGAATGATGTTTTTATCGGCAACACGATCGATAGCGCTGGTTGCCGTGCGGAACAAGTTTTCCGCGGTGGCTTTATCGCCAGCCTCGATTGCCTGGCGTACACGTTTGATAGACGTGCGCATCATGGAACGCATGCTGGCGTTGTGCTTGTTACGGGCGACCGACTGGCGGGCGCGCTTGCGGGCTTGGGCGGTATTAGCCATTATTCTGAGACGTTTCCTGTAACTGGTGAACTGTAAAAGTCTAACTTGACGAAAAGACGTAAATCTTAAACTAGTTTTGGGGCCGTGTAAAGTCTTTAACGCGAAACCCCAGCAATATCAATACGATGAAATACGTGGCGGCGGCGGCTAAAACCACGCCTAGCAGGTACAACAGGCGCAGTGCGGGCTGTTGCCCCAAGGCAATCCAGTCGATGACCTGATTGCACGCCCATAACGTGCCCGCCATGGCCGCAAGCGCGGGCAGAAAGCGGGCAATGAACGCTGCCCAGTCGTTGCCCGGCTTGTACAGCTGCTTTTTGCGTAGCAATACCAATAAGGTTAACGCGTTGATGCCCGCTCCCAACCCGATGGACAACGCCAAACCCGCGTGGGCAAACGTAGGCACCAGGATGATATTGAATACCTGCGTCAGCACAAGTACGAAAATAGCAATTTTGACCGGCGTGCGGATGTCGCGCTGCGCGTAAAAGCCGGGCGCCAGAATCTTGACTGCCAATAGCCCCAGCAGGCCCACGGAATAAGCCATCACGGCGAGCCGGGTTTGCAATACATCAGCACTGCCAAACGCGCCATAGTTGAAAAGGGTGGCGACCAAGCCTTCGGACAGCATGGCCAGACCCAGGCTGGCAGGTAGCCCCAGCAACAGTATCAGGCGCAATCCCCAATCCAGCAAGGTGTTGTAGGTGCGGTAGTCTTCGCGCGACCAGGCGGCCGATAGCTTGGGCAGCAGCACGGTACCCAGTGCCACGCCAAGCAAGGCGGTGGGAAACTCCATCAGCCGGTCGGCAAACGAAAGCCATGTGACACTGCCGGGCTGTAGCCATGTGGCAATATTGGTGTTGATAAGCAGTGAGATCTGCGCCACCGATACGCCCAAAATAGCGGGAAGCATCTGGCGCAATATGTATTGCACTGTGCTGTCTTGCCAGGCTTCACGTATACGCAGCGAATATCGTGGTAGCAACCCCAGGCGTGCAAGGGCAGCCCATTGCACTGTCAGTTGGGCCACCCCGCCAATCATGACACCCACCGCCAGCGCATAAATAGGTTCGGCAAAATAGGGCGCTAGCAGCAGGCTGGCCCCGATCATGCAAAGGTTTAGCAATACCGGTGTAAAGGCCGGGACGGCGAATCGGCTCCAGGTATTGAGTACCCCCGATGCAAATGCCACCAGCGACATGCAGATAATGTAGGGAAACATCAGGCGCGTCATCCACACGGCTGCGCCAAACTCTGTTTGCCGTGCGGCTGTGCGCATGCCGCTGGCCATGGCACTGACCACCCATGGTGCGCCCAAAATCCCGGCCAGCGTTACCAGCATGAGAGCGGCCGTCAGCACCATGGCGACACGGTCCAGCAACACCCGGACGGCGTCCGGGGTTTGTGTGCTGCGGGCTTGTCCCAGGATGGGTACAAAAGCTTGGGAAAACGCGCCCTCAGCAAACAGGCGGCGCAGCAGGTTGGGGATCCTGAACGCCACCCAGAACGCGTCAGTAAGCGGGCCTGCTCCGAACGAGCTGGCTATGACAATATCTCGCAACAGTCCCGTAATACGCGAAAGCAGGGTAAAGCTGCTGACCGTTGCGGCAGACTTGAATAGCCCCATGACCCGTGATGAGGTTATTTTGGTGCCATGCGGATGGCGCCATCGAGGCGAATGGTTTCCCCGTTGAGCATGTCGTTCGTGATAATGCTGTGAACCAGCTTCGCGAAGTCTTCAGGACGGCCCAGCCGCGACGGGAAGGGGATGCTGGCGGCCAGCGAATCTTGTACTTCTTGCGGCATGCCAAACATCATGGGGGTGCCAAAAATACCGGGCGCAATGGTCATGCAGCGAATGCCGGATTTGGACAGGTCGCGCGCGATGGGAAGGGTCATGCCGGCTACGCCAGCTTTTGATGCGCTGTAGGCGGCCTGACCGATTTGGCCGTCAAAGGCGGCAACCGAGGCCGTGTTGATGATGACACCCCGCTCGCCAGTGGGCTCGGGCGTGTTGGTGCTCATGGCGGCGGCGGCCAGGCGGGTCATGTTGAAGGTGCCCACCAGGTTAACCATAATCACCTTCTGGAACATGTCCAGTGGGTGCGGGCCGTTACGCCCCACGGTACGTGCCGCGGGGGCAATGCCGGCGCAATTGACAATGCCAAACAGCGGGCCGGCATTGATCGCGGCGTCAACCACGGCTTGCCCTTCGGATTCGCTGGTGACATCGCAGTGCACATACGTTTGGCCCAACTCGGCGGCCAGGGCCTGCCCCGCTTCATCTTGCACGTCGGCCAAAATTACCTTGGCGCCTTCTTGCACAAGCATGCGGGCCGTACCGGCACCCAGTCCAGATGCGCCGCCGGTAACAATAAAGACTTTATCCTTGATTTCCATGTCAATTTGCCTTTTTTAGCGTCAAACAGCGCCCGACGCGGGGCCGGGCCGGCCGGGGCGATCAGGCGTTCAATGCCTTGAAAATACGTTCGCGGATTTCGTCGACCGTGCCCAGGCCGGACAATTGTACATAGGCAGGGGCGTTGGCATCGCCCGAGTTGGCCCATGACGAGTAATAGTCGACAAGCGGGCGCGTCTGATTGCGGTATACCGCCAAGCGCTCACGCACGGTTTCTTCACGGTCGTCGTCACGCTGGATCAGGGGCTCGCCGGTGATGTCATCGACGTCGGCCACTTTGGGCGGGTTGAACACCGTGTGATAGCTTCGACCGCTGGCGGGGTGAATGCGTCGGCCGCTCATACGCTTGATGATTTCTTCTTCCGGAACTGAGATTTCCACAACATAGTCCAGCCCGATGCCAGCTTCTTTCAGGGCATCGGCCTGGGGGATGGTACGCGGGAAACCGTCGAACAGATAGCCGTTGCTGCAATCGGGCTGTGTGAGCCGGTCTTTCACCAGTCCGATGATGATGTCGTCAGAAACCAGTTGGCCGGCATCCATGACCTTCTTTGCCTCGATGCCCAGCGGCGTTTGCGCTTTGACCGCGGCGCGCAGCATGTCGCCCGTGGCAATTTGTGGAATACCGAATTGTTCGGTGATGAAGGCAGCTTGTGTCCCCTTTCCCGCCCCCGGAGGGCCTAGCAGTATCACTCGCACTTAATTTCTCCCGAATGTCATTATTTTGAACCGTTCGATTATGCCGCAACGCAGCAAGTTGTGCACGCGCGCAACAGACACGAATGCGACACAAAAGGCGAATTTATAACCGATTTGCGTAAATTTCGCGTACCCGCTGAAGGTCGGCTTCGGTGTCGACGCCGGGTGCCGGCAAGGCATCGACGGGGTGAACGGCAATGCGGTAACCGTTTTCCAGCGCGCGCAGTTGTTCAAGGGACTCGAAACTTTCCAGTGCTCCGACAGGTAATTGCGGGAACTGCTGTAAAAAGCCGGTGCGCAGGGCATACAGCCCGATGTGGTGCAGGGCAGGCAGGCCTTTGGCAAGGTGCTGGCCGTGGCGAGCAATCGCGTCGCGTGCCCAGGGGATAGGCGCCCGCGAGAAATACAGGGCGCGCTGTTTGTTGTCGCAAACCACCTTGACGACGTTGGGGTTGAACAGGGCGTCGGCATCCGTAATGGGACAGGCGCAGGTAGCCATGGCCGCGTCAGGCGTTGCATGCAGCAGCTGGGCAACAGCGTCAATGGTGGCGGGCTCGATCAGCGGTTCGTCGCCCTGCACGTTAACAACGACGGCGTCGGGTGCCAGCCCCAGTTGTTGCGCGGCTTCAGCCAGGCGGTCGGTGCCAGTGGGATGGTCGGCACGCGTCATCAGAGCGTCGAATCCGTGTTGCTTGGCGGCTTCAGCGATCGCCGGGGAATCGGTAGCAATGACGACCTTCTGCGCCGCCGAGCGGCTGGCCTGTTGGGCGGTGCGCACCACCATAGGCGCGCCGGCAATATCAAGCAGTGGTTTGTCGGGCAGACGGGTTGACGCAAGGCGGGCGGGAATGATGACGATAAACGGCATAGGCGTACACTGCGGGCGATCAGACGAGTTGCCCGGACTTGGGCTCGGGTTCAAGTGTGCGGGCTTCGGCTTCGAGCATGACCGGAATGCCGTCCCGGATAGGAAATGCAAGACGGTCGGCGCGACAAATTAGTTCTTGGTTTTCACGATCGTGCCGCAGCGAGCTTTTGCAAAGCGGGCAGACAAGAATTTCCAGAAGGCGAGGTTCCATGAATGGCTCCGTTACGGAAATTGTTAATGGCGCGGCGGAGTGTGGTGCGCTCCGGCGTTGGGTGCTGCCCCGCGCGCGTGGCGTGCAGCAATCAGTTTACCGTGAAGCATATCAAGCCACGACGGGTCCGAGAACTGCGGACTGACCCGGACCGCCCAAAGCCTGCCATCGTTCAGGGCGGCGCATTTTACCGCGTCTTTCGTGGTGATCAGGATGGTCTCGGGGTTAAGTGATGCCAACGTATGGGCGTTATAGGCAGTGTGGTCGGGCAAGGCGAGCGTTTGCTCCAGGTGTAGGCCCGCCTGACGCAGCATGTTGAAGAACCGCTCAGGGTGGCCGATGGCCGCCGCAGCACCCAGCGGTGTCGTTCCGTACGTGTCCAGCCAGGTTTGCCACGACAGGGTTTTGCCGCTGCTGACATGAACCACATCGTGCGGGATCAGCATCATGCGCGTATGCAGGGGGCCGGCAGAGTTCGGGGTGCCAGCGGCGGCTTGCGTCGTCGCGCCGTCGGTTGCCCGGCTGATGTCAATATCATTGCCCAGGTTGCTCGCCGGAGCAGTATTGTTGGCGCCGCATACCTGCGCGTCGGCTGACGTACCGCTGAAATTGGTTACGACGATGTCTACGTGCTTCAGCCGTGCGGCGGGTTCGCGCAAGGGACCGGCGGGCAGTAAACGTCCGTTGCCGATGCCGCGCGCGTCTTGCACAACAATTTCTGCATCGCGGCCAAGGGCCAGATGCTGCAGGCCATCGTCGGCAACAATCACGTCTACGTCGGGCCAGTCGCGCAACAACGTTTGTGCCGCCTTGACGCGCACGGGGTGGACGGCCACCGGCGCACCGGTGTTGGCGGCAATCAGGGCCGGCTCGTCACCAAACTGTGCCGGGTCAAGTCGACCGTGGCCGGTGCGTGCGTGTGGCCCAATATCCACCCCATAGCCACGGCTGACCACACCCGGTGTCCAGCCGCGTTGGGCCAGTTGCCTGACCAGTTCAATGACCACGGGCGTTTTGCCCGTGCCGCCGACGTAAATATTCCCGACAACGACGACCGGTACAGGGGCGAGCCATACGCGCTGCGGGTGCCGACGGTATCGTTCGCGCTTGCGCCATATGAAGAGCCCGGCCAGCCAGGCCAGGGGCAGCAGCAATGTACTGACAATGCCGCGGCGGGCCCAGATGCGCTGCGCTACGGCGGCCAAAAATGCATTCACTTTCACTGTGCGCTTTGGGTGGCAAAGTTGAGCCGTTCGATGCCGGCAAGGCGCGCGGCTTCCATCACCCGAATGACTGAGTCGTGTGTGGCATGGGCATCGGCGCTGATGACGAGCGCGGTGTCCGGGTTGCGTGCCGTTGCTTGAAGTGCATGCACAATATCTTGGGTGGTGTTGCCGCTTAGCAGGCGACCGTCCATGGCATACACGCCATCACGACTTACCGAGATGTTGAGCATGGCCGGTACCGTACTGGCGTCGGCCTGGGCTTGGGGCAGTGTCACCTCCAGCTGGCTGTATCGGGAAAACGTGGTGGTGGCCGCCAGAAAGATCAAAATAACCAGCAGGACGTCGATCAACGGGATCAGGTTGATCTCCAAATCGTCGCTAGGGCGCTCAGGTCGAAAGTTCACGGCTCACCTTTGCGAGCAATGAGGCGATCCAGTGCACTGGCTTCGCGTTCAAGCCGGTGCAGGAAATAGTCGACACGGGTGCGGAAAAAGCGGTGAAAGGCCAAGGCAGGGATGGCGATTAGAATGCCAAACGCCGTGTTGTACAGCGCAATCGAGATGCCGCGTGCCATTTGTGCGGGGTCGCCCCCCGTGGTGGTGAACGTGCCAAAAATTTCGATCATGCCGATCACGGTGCCAAACAGCCCCAGAAGCGGGGCAATGACGGCGATGGTCCCCAGCGCCGGCAGGTAGCGATTCAGGCGGTAGGCAACATCTTTGCCTACATCCTCGATGGCAGCAACCCGATATGCTTCGGGCTGCTCGCGGTTGGCCAGCACTTCGGCCAACACGCGGCCCAAGGGGGCTCGTGCGGCCAACCGTACAATAGCCTCCGGCGTGTCTTTGTTTTGACGGTATAGATCCAGTGCTTGCCCGGGCAGGCGTGTTGGCAAAACGTGTCCTGGGCGCAATGAGAGCAGCCGCTCAATGATCAGGGCCAGGCACAAGACTGATGTGGCAATCAGCAACCAAATAGGCCAGCCGGCGGCCTCGATAATGTGCAGCAATGTCAACGCTCCTTTTTGTTTTGGGGATGCAATCGCTATTATGCTGTCGTCGCGACGATCTGCCTATAGCGCAGCGGGCGACATTGTAATGTTTTGACATAGCTCGGTTGGAATACTGGGGATGATGGCCCAAAGGCGCATGCCGCAAGCCTTTGCGCGGGGTTTCCACAGAATCTGTGGATAATTATGTGTATAAGAGTGCTGTTCGCTAGCATTCAACGGGGTTTGAAGTTCAATGGTCAATTTTTGATCAATTTTTCGTTGTCAAAAATGTCATTGTAAATCAATGTTCTACAGAGCTATTGTGAAGCAAGATATGAGAATCATGCCGAAAGCTGCTTATATTTCATTAATTTGACAAAGTTCGCGGACCTGTGGACATTATTTCATTTCGGACATCAGTTTTATGGGCAACTTCACCGCAACAACGACTCGTGACCAAGTGTTGACGGTTACCGAGCTGAATCGGCATGTCGCGCAGGTTTTGCAGACCCGTTTTTCGCGCATTTGGGTAAAAGGCGAGATATCCAACTTCACCCAGGCCGCTTCGGGTCATTGGTATTTCTCAATCAAAGACAGCGGTGCCATGGTGCGTGCCGTCATGTTTCGATCACGGGCCCAGGCGACGGGCATCGTGCCCAAGGTCGGTGATCAGTTCGAGTTCTATGCCGGAGTTTCGCTTTACGAGCCTCGCGGCGACTATCAACTGATCGTCGAGTCCTTGCGCCGTGCCGGCCGGGGCGATTTGCACGAGGCGTTTCTTCGGTTGCGAGACAAATTGGCGGCCGAAGGGCTTTTTGATGTCGACCGGAAGGTGGCGGTACCCGCCATGCCACGGGCCATCGGCGTGGTCACATCGCTGGCAGCGGCGGCCCTGCGGGATGTGCTGACGACGTTGGCTCGCCGTATGCCTCACATTCCGGTCATCGTTTATCCGGCGCCTGTACAGGGTGCCGAAGCGGCGGGCCAGCTTGTGCAAGCGCTTCAGACAGCGATTGACCGCGCTGAGGTGGATACCTTGTTATTGGTACGAGGTGGGGGCAGCATTGAAGATCTGTGGAGTTTCAATGACGAGCGCCTTGCCCGGTTGGTGGCGTCCAGCCCAATACCCGTGATCAGCGGGGTGGGGCACGAGACCGATTTCACGATATGTGACTTTGCCGCCGATGTGCGGGCACCCACGCCCACGGCAGCGGCCGAACTTGCCGGTCGTGACCGGCGTCAAAGTCTGGAATTGGTGCAAAACGCTGGCATACGGCTGGATTATGCGTGGCGCAGATTGCACGAACGCCGCACGATACAGCTTGACCGCGCGGCAGCCGGGTTGGTTTCACCGCAAGAACGCATGCGTTTGCAGGGCGAGCGCCTTGATGCTTTACGGGGGCGCCTGGCGCGCGTTGGGATGGCGATCCCCGAACGAAGAAAGGCCGCGCTACAGCTGTTGGTAACCCGCTTGCCACACTGCGCACCCCGCGTCGATGTCGGGCAGGATCGTCTGCACGATCTGGCCGCGCGCATGGCCGCAGCGATGGCTGCCCGGCTCGAGCAGGCCGAACGGCGCGTGGACGTGGCTACGCAAACCTTGCACGCGCTAAGCCCACGCCACGTTCTGGCACGTGGTTATGCGATCGTACGAAAAAGTAATCAAGAGGTTGTAAAAAATGCGTTAGACTTAAAGATTGGAGATTTGCTCAGTGTCGAGTTCGAGCGCGGCACCGCACAGGTGGATGTAAGCAATGTGCATGGGCTGCTCTGATTCGGCACCTTGAGGTTTTAATCAACGTGCGCACATGGGGCGCTTTAACCGTTTTTACAGGAATTTTCACTATGGCTTTTACGCTTCCTCCGCTTCCTTACGCTCTTGACGCGCTGGCTCCCCACATTTCAAAAGAAACTTTGGAATACCACTACGGCAAGCACCATGCTGCCTACGTGAACAACCTGAACAACCTGGTCAAGGGCACCGAAAACGAGTCCAAGTCGCTGGAAGAGATCATCAAAAGTTCATCGGGCGGCTTGTTCAACAACGCTGCGCAGGTCTGGAACCACACGTTCTACTGGAACAGCATGTCGCCCAACGGTGGCGGCGAACCCTCCGGCAAGGTGCTCGAGGCCATCAATGCCAAGTGGGGCAGCTTCGATGCCTTCAAGGAAGAGTTCAACAAAATGGCGGCTGGTAACTTCGGATCGGGTTGGACGTGGCTGGTCAAGAAAACTGACGGCAGCCTGGACATCGTCAATACCGACGATGCCGAAACCCCCATCACCACCGACGACGTTCCCCTGATGACCTGTGACGTCTGGGAGCACGCCTACTACATCGATTACCGCAACGCCCGTCCCCAGTACCTCGAGAAGTTCTGGAATCTGGTTAACTGGGATTTCGTTGCCAGCAATCTTGGGTAATTAACCCTCGTTTCACGGGCCGTTTTTTAACGGCCCGTTTTTATTGGAATACGTTGCGGTGTAACGATCATGACCACTCATGCTTTCATCTGCGATGCGATTCGCACCCCGTTTGGGCGCTACGGAGGTGCCTTGGCCCAAGTCAGGGCCGACGACCTCGCCGCTGTTCCGCTGCGTGCGCTGATGCAGCGTAATCCCGATGTCGACTGGGAACGTGTTGACGATACCTTCCTGGGATGCGCCAATCAGGCCGGCGAAGACAACCGCAACGTGGCACACATGGCCACGCTGCTGGCCGGCTTGCCTTGGCAGGTGCCCGGCGTAACGTTAAACCGCTTGTGTGGGTCGGGGCTTGATGCCGTTGGCACGGCGGCGCGCGCCATACGCGCAGGCGAAGCGGGGCTGCTGCTGGCTGGCGGTGTCGAAAGCATGAGCCGCGCTCCCTTTGTAATGGGTAAAGCCACCGCCGCGTTTTCCCGCTCGGCCGAAATCTATGACACCACTATCGGGTGGCGTTTTGTTAATAAGCAGTTAAAAGCCCAGTATGGCATCGACTCGATGCCAGAAACGGCCGAGAACGTCGCTGATCAATTCCAGGTGTCGCGTGCTGACCAGGACGCGTTCGCGTTGCGCAGCCAGGCGCGTACTGCTGCAGCACAAAAATCGGGTGTTTTTGCAGACGAAATAACCCGCGTTACCATTCCTCAGCGCAAGGGCGATCCGCTCGTGGTGGATACTGACGAACATCCTCGCGAGACGTCTCTCGAGGCGCTGGCTCGTTTGCGTCCCATCGTTCGGCCAGACGGCACGGTAACCGCTGGCAACGCGTCAGGGGTCAATGATGGGGCGTGTGCCTTGTTGCTTGCCTCCGAAGCCATGGCCAGCAGCCAGGGCCTTACGCCGCGTGCCCGCGTAGTGGCGATGGCGTCCGCCGGTGTCGAGCCACGCATCATGGGTATCGGCCCGGCGCCCGCCACTGAAAAAGTCCTTGCACTGGCCGGGCTTACCCTTGAGCAAATGGATGTCATCGAGCTTAACGAAGCTTTTGCCGCGCAGGGGCTGGCCGTGTTGCGCCTGTTAGGGCTGGCCGACGACGACCCGCGCGTGAACCCCAATGGCGGCGCCATTGCATTGGGGCACCCGCTGGGTGCCAGTGGTGCACGCCTGGTGACTACCGCCGTCAATCAGCTGCATCGGGTGGGCGGGCGTTATGCCTTATGCACCATGTGTATAGGGGTGGGACAAGGTATTGCGCTGGTACTTGAACGGGTTTAACTGAAACGTTACGCTCCCGGCCCAACGCCCTGACGTTACTGTGTGATAGCTTCCGCGGCTGGGGCGACAGGTTTGTTATCGGGGCGATAACGTCCATTACCGGGGAACCAGGCCGGGTATTGCCGTTACGGTAGCGCTATTGAAGCCGATGGCAGGTTCTGCACCGTGTCGCCCGGCTGGATGCCTTTGTCTTTAAACCAGCCTTGTTGCATTTCCAGCGCGTAGCGGATGGGGGCGACAGGGCAGTGGTTGTCCCGCGTATTGGGTTGCATGTCGGCTATGTTCACAATGGCCCCATTGTCGTCAATAAAGGCAATGCTTAGGGGCAACGGGGTGTTTTTCATCCAGAAGCACGGCTGGCCGGTACGCTCGAACACAAATAGCATGCCGGTGTCTGGGGGTAATGACTGCCGGTGCATCAGCCCAAGGCTGCGGCTTTTTGGGGTAGCGGCCACCTCGGCATGAAGTGTGTGGTGCTGAATAGTAAGATTAACAACGGGCAGACGCATCGATTGCGCGCGTGCCGTGTTGTAAAATAGAGTCAGCGAAAGGAATAGCGCCACAAAAAAAGGAAGAGCAGGGCTCGCAAGCCCTGCTTGCCGATGACACTCGTACATTCTGTAATCGGAAAGACGCTCAGGAAGTCGTAATATTTAACGCTTGTTTGCCTTTGGGGCCCTGGGCTATTTCAAACGCCACCTTCTGGCCTTCTTTCAGGGTTTTAAACCCATTCATCTGAATCGATGAAAAATGCGCGAACAAGTCTTCGCCACCGTTGTCGGGTGTAATAAACCCGAATCCCTTGGCATCATTAAACCACTTTACAGTTCCGGTCAGTTTTTGGGTGTCTCCGTCCCCGGAAATTGCAGCTGTATCAGACATGCGAACCGCCTCTCGACTATAGTGTATGTGTTAATAGCTTGACTGCAAGGAAACCTTTGCGTCGTCGTTTTCTGTTGCGCGCCCGGTGGTGCGTTTCAGAATAAGGCCATCATGCGCAATTTTCCTTCCAAGCGTCAACTATGGAAATCACTAGTATTGGATATGGTCACCCAGACAGGAAATTCGCCCACTACCGTTCTTGAGCGTCAAACGACGCGCACGGCACCACCGCCCATGTACCAGGTGGTGTTACTTAATGACGACTACACCCCGATGGAGTTCGTGGTCATGATTTTGCAACGTATTTTTGGCAAGAGCCCTGAAGTTGCTACACGGATCATGCTGAAGGTGCATCACGAGGGCCGGGGTGTCTGCGGTGTATACACGCGTGACATCGCTGCAACCAAAGTTGAGATGGTGCAACAAACCGCGCACGCACACCAGCACCCCTTGCAATGCCTGATGGAGCCGGTGCCTGATCCATAGTGTTTTCCCGCGCACGAATTGACCAAACTCCATGTATAGTAAAGCTGTAATTGCTGGATTTTTCTGTTGAACTGTTGTTGATGAACAAGGTCGATTTAGTCATAGAATAGGTTTTATCGAATTGTCTATCCGCTCCGATATGTAATGGAGGAAGCGTGATTTCCGAAGAGCTTGAAGTCAGCCTGCATACGGCCTTTGTAGAGGCCCGCGCCGCGAGACACGAATTTATAACCGTAGAGCACCTGTTGCTGTCGTTGCTGGACAACGCCGCGGCGGCCGAGGTGCTGCGCGCTTGCGCTGCCGATATTGACGCCTTGCGTCGCGAGCTGCGCAAGTTCATTAATGACAACACACCGGTTTTGCCCGGACGTGAAGATGTCGACACGCAGCCCACGCTGGGCTTTCAGCGGGTAATCCAGCGGGCTATCATGCATGTCTCTTCAAGCGGTTCGGAGAAAAACCTGGTCACCGGGGCCAATGTTCTGGTGGCGATGTATGGTGAAAAGGATTCCCACGCCGTTTATTTCTTGCAGCAGCAAGGTATCACCCGGCTGGATGTCGTCAACTATATTTCCCACGGCATCACTAAAACCCCCACCGACCCGGTACCTCAGCCGCTCAAGTCGCAGGCCGCTTCCGAACCGGAGCGCAAACCGGATCAACCCAAATCCCCGCTCGAACAATTCGCCACCCACCTCAATAACGAGGCGCGCGAGGGCCGCATCGACCCGCTCATCGGGCGCGACCACGAGGTCGAGCGTGTAATCCAGGTTTTGTGCCGTCGACGCAAAAACAATCCCCTGCTTGTGGGCGAGGCCGGTGTCGGCAAAACCGCCATCGCCGAAGGCTTGGCGTGGCGTATTACCAAGGGCGAAGTGCCGGAAGTGCTGGCCGACGCGCAAGTGTATGCCCTGGATATGGGCGCTTTGCTGGCCGGTACCAAGTACCGCGGCGATTTCGAACAACGCCTTAAAGGCGTCCTTAAAACGCTGCAGGACAATAAAAACGCCATACTCTTCATCGACGAGATCCACACCCTTATTGGTGCTGGCTCGGCGTCAGGCGGCACGCTGGATGCGTCCAACTTATTGAAGCCGGCCCTGTCGTCCGGTCAACTCAAATGCATGGGCGCTACCACCTATAATGAATATCGCGGCATTTTCGAGAAAGACCACGCGCTGTCACGTCGTTTCCAAAAGATTGACGTGGTCGAGCCGACGGTTCCGCAAACCATCGAAATTTTGCGGGGCCTGAAGTCCCACTTCGAAGAGCATCACGGTGTGCGTTATTCGTCCGCAGCCATCACCGCCGCGGCCGAGCTGTCGTCGCGCTACATCAACGATCGCTTCCTGCCGGATAAAGCCATTGACGTCATCGATGAGGCCGGTGCCGCGCAACGCCTGCTGCCCAAGTCGCGTCAGAAAAAGCTGATCGGCAAGGGCGACATCGAAACCACAGTGGCAAAAATTGCGCGTATCCCGCCGCAAAGCATCTCGCGCGACGATCGCAGCAAGCTGGCCACGCTTGAACGCGATCTGAAAGCCATGGTGTTTGGCCAGGATCGCGCCATCGAAGCGCTGTCGGCTGCCATCAAAATGTCGCGCTCAGGCTTGGGCCGTCCCGATAAACCCATTGGTTCGTTCTTGTTTTCCGGCCCTACCGGGGTAGGTAAAACCGAAGTTGCGCGCCAGCTGGCGTTTGTAATGGGGATCGACCTTCTGCGCTTCGATATGTCCGAATATATGGAGCGCCACACGGTGTCACGCCTTATTGGGGCGCCGCCGGGTTACGTAGGGTTTGACCAAGGCGGGTTACTTACCGAGGCCGTCAGCAAACAGCCGCACTGCGTACTACTGCTTGACGAAATCGAAAAAGCGCACCCCGACGTCTACAACATCCTGCTGCAGGTGATGGACCACGGCACGCTTACGGATAACAACGGTCGCAAGGCCGACTTCCGCAACGTCATTCTTATTATGACCACCAATGCGGGGGCCGAAGCGTTGGGTCGGACTTCCATCGGGTTTGCGCGCACCACCAGCAGCGGTGACGAAATGGGCGAAATCAAGCGTATTTTTACGCCAGAGTTCCGTAACCGTCTGGATGCCATCATCAGCTTCGACATGCTCTCACACGAGGTAATCATGCGTGTGGTCGACAAGTTCCTGATGGAGCTCGAAGAACAGCTGCACGAGCGCAAGGTCGATGCAACGTTCACGCCCGAACTGCGCGCCTACCTGGCCGAGAAGGGATTCGATCCCAAAATGGGTGCCCGGCCCATGCAGCGGCTTATTCAAGACAGCATCCGCCGTGTCTTGGCCGACGAACTGCTGTTCGGCCGTCTGGTTAATGGTGGTGAAGTGGAAGTGGATCTGGATGCCCAAGGCGAAATCACGCTGATTTTCGACGGTTCCGACGGCGACGCCAGCGCGTCAGACGCCAAGGCGCCATCCGCACCCGAGCCCGAATTGGTCGATTAACCCCGCCTCGGCGCCCGGGCGCCCGCGGTACTTTCTGCTTCACGATGACGCCGGTTTTCCTAAGGGGAACCGGCGTTTTTTAATGCCTTTATTTATGCATTTAGCGTATTGGTTGTACCTCTAGGGTATGCCCTATGCTCAGGGTTAACCTGCATGACACGCCGGTGTAACCCCTTTAGTATTTCACCCATCACACTTTGTTTCGGGGCAGGGTACATGGCAACAACCACTCTGGGGGTCAAGGTAGACGAAACCGTACGCGACCGCTTGCGTGCCGCTGCCGACAAGCTGGGTTGTACCGCGCATTGGCTGCACAAACAGGCGCTGACGGCCTACATTGACGCTATTGAACGCGGCCAGCTGCCCGACGAGATCCGTTTTTTCACCGGTGCCGACACGGATACCGTTGACGCCCCCGCACCTAATGTACCGGCTCCCCCGTTTTACGATTTTGCACAAGACGTGCAACCGCAGTCGGTATTGCGTGCCGCCATTACGGCCGCGTATCGTCGCCCCGAGCCCGATTGCGTTCCATTGCTGCTTGAACAGGCGCGTCCGGTGCGGCAGCACCATGAAGAGATCGCCGCGCTGGCCACGCGTCTGGTCACAATGCTGCGTGCCAAGCGCAAAACAGGCGGCGTCGAAAGCCTTATTCACGAGTTTTCCCTATCCAGCCAGGAAGGGGTGGCCCTTATGTGCCTGGCCGAGGCCTTGCTGCGCATTCCAGATCGGGCCACACGCGACGCGCTGATTCGCGACAAGGTCAGCCAAGGCGACTGGCGCGCCCACGTGGGCGATTCGTCCTCGTTGTTTGTCAATGCGGCCACATGGGGACTGATGCTTACAGGCAAGCTGGTCAGCGTCAGCAGCGAACGTTCCTTGTCCCGTGCGCTTACGCGCCTTATTGGCAAAGGGGGCGAGCCGCTTATCCGGCGCGGGGTAAATACCGCCATGCGGCTGATGGGCGAGCAATTCGTGGCCGGGCAAACCATTGCGGCAGCCATTGCCAACGGGCGCCGTCACGAAGAGCAGGGTTTTCGCTATTCCTACGACATGCTGGGTGAAGCCGCCACGACGGCGGCCGATGCGCGTCGCTACTACGAGGCGTACGAACAAGCCATTCATGCTATTGGCAAGGCCGCCCAGGGCCGCGGTATTTACGAAGGCCCGGGTATTTCGGTAAAGCTCTCGGCCTTGCATCCAAGGTATACGCGCGCGCAGCGCGACCGAGTGATGGCCGAATTGCTGCCGCGTTTGGCGACGCTTCTGCGGCTTGCGCAATCGTACGATATTGCCGTCAATATCGATGCGGAAGAAGCCGATCGTCTCGACTTGTCTCTCGATATCTTGGAAGCACTTTGTTTTGATCCCGAGTTTGCCGGCTGGGACGGCATCGGCTTTGTGGTGCAAGCCTATCAGAAGCGGGCGCCGTTTGTGATCGACTATTTAATTGACTTGGCGCAGCGTAGCGGCCGCCGCATGATGGTGCGGCTGGTTAAAGGCGCCTATTGGGATACCGAAATCAAACGTGCGCAGGTTGACGGGCTTGACGGTTACCCGGTGTATACCCGCAAGGTGTATACCGACGTCTGTTACCTGGCTTGTGCTCGCAAGCTCCTGGACGCACCACAGGCTGTTTACCCGCAGTTTGCCACCCATAACGCCCATACACTGGCGGCCATCTACTACATGGCCGGGCGCAATTATTATCCGGGCCAGTACGAATTTCAATGCTTGCACGGCATGGGCGAATCCTTGTATGAAGCCGTGGTCAGTCCGGCATCCCAGGGTGGGTTGGGTCGCCCCTGCCGTATCTATGCGCCCGTCGGGGTACACGAAACCTTACTCGCCTATCTGGTGCGGCGTTTGTTGGAAAATGGCGCCAACACGTCGTTTGTAAACCAGCTGAACAATGATGCGATTGAGCTCGAGCAGCTCATTGCCGATCCGCTTGAGCTGGCGGCGCAGGTCCAGCCCCCGGGTGCGCCACATCCCAAAATTCCATTGCCACGCGATATCTACCGTGCTGATCAAGAAAGGCCCAACTCGGCCGGTTTGGACTTAAGTGACGAGCAGCGCCTGGCATCGTTGTCCGCAGCGTTGGTGCAAAGCGCCAATACGCTGTGGCGGGCGGCTCCTGTTGTCGGGTCGCAGGTCGATACCTGGGACGCGGCACGGGCGCATATTGTGCGCAACCCGGCAGACCGTCGCGATATTGTCGGCCACGTTATTTTTGCGAACGATGCCGAGGTAGAGTCAGCCATCGAAACCGCTCGTCGCATGGCGCCGATATGGCATGCCACCTCTGTGGATGAGCGCGCCGAGTGCCTGATGCGTGCAGCACGCATTATGGAAGAAGAGATGCCGCAGTTGCTGGGCCTGATTGTGCGCGAGGCCGGCAAGTCGCTTCCCAATGCCATTGCCGAAGTCCGCGAGGCGGTTGATTTCTTGCGTTTTTACGCGGAACAGATTCGACGCGATTTTGACAATGACACCCATCGTCCGCTGGGCACTGTGCTGTCTATCAGCCCTTGGAACTTCCCACTCGCGATTTTCACGGGACAGCTCAGCGCCGCGTTGGCCGCCGGTAATGCCGTGTTGGCCAAGCCGGCAGAGCAAACCAGCTTGATCGCCGCGCAGGCCGTCCGAATCTTGCAGCAGGCCGGTGTGCCGGTCGGGGTGGCCCAGTTGCTGCCTGGTCTGGGCGAGACCGTGGGCGCCGCCCTGGTGAACAATCCGGCGGTGGATGGCGTGCTGTTTACTGGCTCAACACAAGTTGCCCACCAAATTGCACAAAGCCTGGCGAGGCGGCTCGACCGGCATGGGCGACCCATTCCCCTGGTGGCTGAAACCGGTGGGCAAAACGCCATGGTGGTCGATTCGTCCGCGCTCGCCGAGCAAGTGGTGCTGGATATTTTAAATTCTGCCTTCGACTCGGCGGGGCAGCGTTGTTCGGCCCTTCGCTTGTTGTGTATTCAAGACGACTGCGCCGACCACGTGCTCAGCATGCTGCGTGGCGCCATGCGTGAACTGACGGTGGGTAATCCGGATCGGCTGTCAGTCGATGTGGGACCAGTTATTGATGTGGATGCGCAGCGCCTTATCGATGAGCATATTCATGCCATGCGCGAAGCCGGCAATAAGGTCGAACAAATTGATCTGGGTACCGACGCGAAACATGGCTCGTTTGTGGCGCCTACGCTGATTGAAATCAAGGCGGTGTCCGAACTTCGGCAAGAAGTATTTGGCCCGGTGTTGCATGTACTGCGCTACCGCCGCGACGATCTCGACCGTGTAATCGATGACGTCAACGCCACGGGGTACGGCCTGACCTTTGGGGTGCATACGCGGCTGGACGAAACGGTGGCCCAGGTGGCCACGCGCATCCGGGCCGGCAATATCTATGTGAACCGCAATATGGTCGGTGCGGTGGTGGGGGTGCAGCCCTTTGGTGGTACCGGCTTGTCCGGCACGGGCCCCAAAGCCGGCGGGCCCTTGTATTTGCGTCGCCTGTTGTCGCGGGCGCCCGAAGGGCTGCCGCAATGGGTGCGGCCCATGTTGGCGTCCGAGCATGAGTTAAGCGGTCCCACCGGAGAGCGCAACGCGTACCGCTTGTTGCCGCGGGGCACGGTGCTGTGCGTGGCCACCACCCCAGCAGGTTTGAGTTTGCAAACCCGGCTATGCGCAGATACCGGTAATACAGCCGTGTTTTTAGATACGCCGGCACTGCGCTCCCTGCTGGCGTGCGCAAAATTGCCGGTCGACGCGTCGACGATTGCTGTGGTCGACAGCAGCGTTTTACACGACGGAGCCATTGATGCGGTGCTTTTTGAGGGCGACAGCGACGATTTGGGTGCCTTGAACCAGGCCGTCGCCGCGCGCTCTGGTCCAATTGTGCCGGTGCAGGGCTTAAGCCCGGACGACATTGAGCATGGAGCGGGGTATTCCGTCGTGCCCCTGTTGCGTGAAGTTTCGGTCAGCGTGAATACGGCCGCGGCCGGTGGTAACGCATCGCTCATGATGGTGGGCTGATATTATTGCAATGTGCAACAATGCGGGCCGTTAGAACATGGTGGGCTCGACCCAAAAATAAGGTGGGGTGGGCCAATTGTAGGGTGGTAACGACACAGTGCCTTCACTGTTGTCATTAATAATCGATACGGAGACAAAATCATGACCATAAGCAAAAAACTGACAACTATCGCCGGCTCGCTGGCTGTTGCGGCTGGCATGTCGCTGGGCGCGGCACATGCGCAAGAAACCCAGGTGGTGAAGCTTGGCTTCGCCGCTCCCTTAACCGGGCCGCAGGCCCACTACGGTGAAGATATGCGCAACGGCCTGCAACTGGCTATTGAGGAAGCCAACGAGCAGGGCATTGAAGTGGACGGCAAGGTGGCCCAGTTCGAACTGGTGTCACGCGATGATCAGGCCGACCCGCGTACGGCGGTTCAGGTGGCTCAGCAAATCGTGGACGAGGGTGTCGACGGCATCTTGGGTCACTTCAACTCGGGCACTACTATTCCGGCCTCGCGCGTGTATCACGATGCCGGTTTGCCGCAGATTGCCATGGCCACATCGCCGGAATATACGGATCAAGGGTACGAAACCACATTTCGCATGATGACCAGTGACACCCAGCAGGGTGCCGCGGCCGGCCAGTTTATTGTGAATGACCTGGGTGCCAAGAAAATTGCCCTGATTGACGACCGCACGGCGTATGGCCAGGGTTTGGCTGACCAGGTCGCCAAAGCGGTTGAGGCTGCAGGTGGCGAGATCATCGCGCGTGAATACACCACCGACAAGGCCAATGACTTCACCGCCATTCTGACCAACATCAAGGCCCGCGAACCGGATGCCATTTTCTTCGGTGGTCTGGACGCGCAGTCCGGCCCCATGCGTCGTCAAATGGTCACCCTGGGCATTGAAGCCCCGTTGGTGTCCGGTGAGATGACGCGTAGTGATACCTTTCTGAAATTGGCGGGGGATGCCGCCAACGGTACTTTTGCGTCGCTGGCCGGGGTGCCATTGCAGCAAATGGCAGCCGGCGAGCGCTTCGAACAGGCCTATAAAGAGCGTTTCAACACCAACCCTGGCGTTTATGCGCCATACGCCTACGACGGTGCCTGGAACATGATTATCGCCATGAAAGAGGCCGGTTCCGCCAAGCCCGAAAACTACCTGCCCAAGCTGCGTGAAATCTCGCGCTCCGGGGCCACCAGCGAGCACATCGCTTATGACGAAAAGGGCGACCTGAACGAAATTGCCGTGACCATTTACGAGGTCAAGGACAACCAGTGGGAAATGGTGAAAACCATTGT
>JAJUIY010000054.1 GCA_029267415.1 Alcaligenaceae bacterium | reverse complement strand
GATAGTTTTCCGGCATTAGTGGCCGCCACGATTCAGGGCAGCACCGAAACCACGTTTTATGTACTGGCGGTGTATTTTGGTGCCGTCGGCGTTCAGCGTGCCCGTCACACGGTAGGGTGCGCCCTGTTGGCGGACATGGCCGGCGTTTTGGCAGCCATTGCGGTGTGCTACTGGTTGTTTGGATAGAAATACGGCCAAGCCGGGCCGCGCCGGCCACCCATTTTCTGCAGCCGTCGCGTTTAACGCTATACGTCGCTTGCCGGGGTAATTACCCCGGCATGGTACAGCTGGTCGGCCAGCGTAATAAATTGGTCAACACCCAGTTCTTCGGCGCGCGCGGTGGGCGCTACACCGGCGGCCTCCCAATTAATGGCGTGGCTCCAATCGCTCAACACCCGGCGCAGCATTTTCCGACGCTGCCCAAAGGACCGTGCAACCACCTGGGCAAACGCGTGGTCAGACGCCGGTTTAACACGGCTGTCCGGTAACGGCGTCATGCGCACCACCGACGACATCACCGCCGGCGGGGGATCAAAGGCATCCGGGTCAACGTCAAACAGCTTCACCATGCGGTAGCGTGACTGAAGCATGACGGACAAGCGCCCATAATGCGGGGTGGACGGCTGGGCCACCATGCGCTCCACCACTTCCAGCTGCAACATGAAATGTTGGTCGACCACCCGGTCAGCATACGCGATCAGGTGAAACAAGATGGGGCTGGAAATGTTGTAAGGCAAGTTGCCCACGATGCGCAGCCGTTCACCCAATGTGCGGAAGTCGACATCCAGCACATCACCCTGCACGACGGTCAGATGGTCCGGTGAATACAACTGACTTAGGCGAGCCGCCAGGTCGCGGTCAATCTCGATAACGGTCAGGTGATCAAGACGGTCAAGCAAAGGGCCGGTAAGCGCAGACATGCCCGGCCCGATTTCAACCATGTTGTCATCGCGGCCGGGCTCAATGGCCCGCACGATACCCTCGATGACCCCTTCGTCATGCAGAAAGTGCTGGCCGAAGCGCTTGCGAGCCTTATGTGCCATGGCGGGATCAGCGGCGCCGGTTGTCCGACGGGTCGAGACGGTTTTCAATGTAGGCTTCGCCACGCAGCTGGCTAAGCCAGTCTTCAAGTGCGGGTTCAACACGACGCTGGAACAAGATTTCGCGTGCACGCATGCGCTTGAACTCGTCCTCCATGTCGCGCGTACGGCGGTCAATTACCTGGATAAGGTGCCAGCCAAACTGGGTTTGCACGGGCTCACTGATTTCACCCGGTGCCAACATGTTCATGGCCTGCTCGAAGGCCGGTACGGTTTCGCCGGGAGTTAGCCAGCCAAGGTCGCCACCCAGCGGAGCGGTGGTGTCTTCCGAAAAACTTTTGGCCAGCTCGGCAAAGTCTTCACCATGACGCAGGCGATCACGCACCTGAACCAGCCGCTGGCGGGCTTGCTCGTCGGTTAATACCTGCGAAGGCTTGATCAGGATATGTCGGGCATGCGTTTGTGTGACCAGCATTTGCCCCTGTGGTGCCGACGGCTGCTGGACACTGGCCGGGGCGGACGGCGGCAGCGATGTGGTGGGGCCGGAATCGGGCCCCAGCGTCAGCACCTTCAGAATGTGGAAACCATTGCCACTTTGAAAGACGTCGCTGATGTCGCCTTCCGCCAAGCCACGTGTGGCCTCGACGAATAGATCGGGCCAGCCCTCGATGGGACGTACCCCCATGTTGCCCCCGTTCAGAGCACTGGGGCCGTCTGAGGATGCCGCCGCAACACCGGCAAAGTCTTCGCCGGAACGAACCCGGGCGTGAAGCTCTTCGGCGCGGCGACGAAGCTCGTCAACTTGGGCACGGCTGGCGCCCTCGGGAACCTGAACCAGAATGTGACCCAGCCCCAATACGCGTGGCTCGGCCTGTGCCGCACTGGGCGCCTGGGGTGCCTGCGGCGGCTGCTGCGGCCCGGGCAGCAAATTCAGACTGCGCCCTTCGGTACGCAGGAAGGCGTCAACCTCGGCATCGGAGATCACAATGGTGTGATCCACGGCGCGTTGGCGTAACAGATCCAGCTGCACCTCTTCGCGCAAGTCTTGCAGGTAGGCGTCCCACGTCAAGCCCTGCTTTTCAATTTCTTGACGAAGTTGGTCAACGGATAACTGGTTACGTGCCGCAATGGTTTGCACCGCGTGGTCAACGTGTGCATCGGTTACCAGCACATCCAGGCGCACGGCTTCCTGGCGCTGCAGTTCGAGCATGATCATGCGCTGCAAAACCTGGCGCCGCAGCGTGTCCATATCGGGAAGCGGAATATTTTGCTGCTGCAGCTGTGCCGCTGCGCTGCGGGTTTCGGTGTCAAGCTGGCGCAGGGTTATGACGTTTTGGTTGACGATGGCGGCAATGCCATCCACGAACGGTTGTTGCGGGGCGGCCGAGGGCTGCTCGCTGTTTTGTTGTTGGGCCATGGCCGGCGCAAAGCCATGCGCCCCCAACGCCAGACACAAGGTCAGGAGCGATGCACTACGCGTTACGCACAGACGACGCATTTATTCGTACCTCTCGAAGGTGGTTTGGTCAGGTATAGGCGGCGTGATCGTCCTGTAGCCGGCAATCCGATCGCTTAACAAGCTCATGGGGTCAGTACCCAACGAGCCCAGCCCCGACAATTCTAGCTGGAAAAACACCGCGGTATTCACGTCTTCTTTTGATACCGCATAACGCTGCACAACGGCCCGTGCTACCCAGCAGCAGTCCCCCTTGTATTCAACACCCAAGATCGACTGTGTGGAGCGTTTTTCCTGGAGGGAATAATCATAACGGCCCATGGCATACCATTTGTTGGTCAATGGCCATTGCCCCGCCACCGACACTTGTTCACGGCTGCGGTCATTCTCCGGGTCAATTTTGTATCGGGGGTCGTCAATGGCACGGGGGTCGCGGTCGTAGCGATACGAGGCAGACAGCGTTGCCAGGCGCTTGGGCTCCCAACGCAAGCCCGCCGACATGCGGTTGCGATCACGCGTTTCCGGATTCCACTGCGCATCGAAACGAACCGACAGCGTGTCGGTGACCGCGGCATTCACCCCAAACAAGTAATCCGACTTCTTGCCGGTGCGCATCGGGTTATTTGGGTTCAGCGCCACACGCTGATCTTGGAAGTACAAACGCTGTGCAGCCGAAATCGACAACCGTTCAAATCCGCTATCGGCATCCAGCCAGCGGGTGGTAAGGCCCACCGTTAACTGGTTGGCATCGGCGATGCGATCCCACCCGCCGGTAAAGAGGTTTTCGTCAAACGCCTGGGCAAAGTTGAAGGTGGCGACGGATGTGTCGTAAATGGGCAGATCGTCTTGATAGCGGTACGGTACATACAGGTAGTACACGCGCGGTTCCAGCGTCTGCAACGACGGGTTGCCAAACAGCGTGGTGTCACGCTCGAAGGTCATGCCCGCATCGACCGAGTAAATGGGCACAGAACGGGTTTGCGTTTTGGGTCGCCCCGCAAACCGTGTCAGGTCGTGTTCGTACCAATCGGTTGAATACTGGCTTAAATGGATGCCGGCCTGTGGCGTCACGTACCAGCCCGGGCGCACAAATGGGTAAGCAATAGTGGTGTACGAGGCAAAGCGCTTGCCATCCTGCGTGAGGCGCCGGTCACGGAAGGCATCAAACTCGGGTTCACGACCAGAATAAAAGGGCATGCGAAAACGCGTTGCCGTATTGCGCGAGATCACATCAAAACCGCCCCAGTTATAACGTGCCCCGCGCACGGTAAGCTCGGGCAATTTATCGAACTGCGGCCGGCGATAGGTTGACGTGCGGTCTTGCAGCGTTTGATACTTGGTGGCCCGCAGCGACGCGCTGAAATACTGATAGCCCGACCAGCTGAGCCCAGCCGTGCTGGCCAAATAGTTGGTGGTGGCTTCGTTAAGGCCCAGGTTGGAAAAGTCGCGGAAATAGTCGTCGTCGGATACGCGGTTGACGTTGAACGACGCCGTGAACCCGCCGCCCAGACGGTGCGTATGCTGGGCGCCAAACAACCAGCGGTTATAGCCGGTTTGTTTGTCGTTGTTCAGATACGTACCCTGCACAATACCACTGTAGCGACGGCCTAAATAGCGGAACTCGCCCCCCAGCTGCAGGCCGCGCTTGCCCAAATACCGTGGCGTCAGCGTGGCGTCGTAGTTGGGTGCGATGTTGAAGTAATACGGCAACGAGAAATCAAAACCGCTTTTGCTTGACGTACCGTAGGTTGGAATCAGGAAGCCGGACTTGCGCTCTTTGCGCAGCGGAAATGACAACCAGGGCGAATACAGCAAGGGGGTGTCTTTGAAGTACAGCACCCCATGGCGTGCAATGCCTTCGTTTTCGTCAAAATGCAGATCGACCCGGGGGGAACGGATATACCAAGAGGGCTCGGGGCATGGGCAGCCCGCGTAGGTAACGCCATGCAAGCGCATGTGCTGCTGGCTGAAAATATCCGCTTGGTCGGCCGAGCCCGAGCCGCCCCCCACTCCAAACCAGAAATCCGGGTACTCGACTTCGCCCGTTTCGCTGTTCAGGTTGTAGTCAAACGAAGGAGCCTTGACGATATTACCGTCGCGCATGATAAGGCCGTTACCACGAACCCGCACCTGCCCGTCGGAGCGCTGATAGTCAATATAATCACCCTTGACCACCGAATCCAGGCGCCGCACCTCGGCCGAACCGGTCATGATGACTTTGCCGTCCTCATCGGTTTCCATCTTGTCGGCAATCAGAAACGACGCCATGTCGTTGTCGTCAACCCGGGTATGCAACCGCAGCGATGGAGAAAGGCGCAAATCGCGCAGGACCGGCTGCGCTGCACCGGTATCAGACGGCTGAGCCTGTGCAACGCACGCGACGGCCATCAACGGAAGAAGTGCCCACCTGACCCAATGCACGACAATGATTACTCCGAGTTAACAGCGTTTTATTTTGACCTGCCATGGCGCCCCGATCGAAGCGGCAAGCCGGTATTATAGAGAACCCGGCGCACCGCGCGCGAGTGCCGCTTATCCTACCCTTCGCTACTTGTCACAACGTATGGATTTGAACACAAACAACACGCCCGAACCACGCGACCAAGCCCTGATGGCATGGCTGCAAAGCCAGGCCAGCCAGCATGGCCTTGATCTGGATTGCATCAGCCCGGCATCCAGCGATGCCAGCTTTCGTCGCTATTTTCGCCTGGGCACGCCAAACGGCACGGTGATAGCCATGGACGCCCCGCCCGCCCGTGAAAACAGCCAGCCCTTTGTTGACGTTACCCACCTGCTGCAACAAACCGGGCTGAACGTGCCCCACATTTTGGCACAAGACCTTAGCCAAGGTTTTTTACTGCTCACCGACTTGGGCGAGCAAACGTATTACCAGGCCGTGCAACAAGGGTTGAATGACGCCCGCCTGCAGTCGCTGTATCGTGACGCCATCGCAGCGCTTGTCCAGATGCAATCGGCCAGCGCCACGCACCTGCCCCGATACGACCAGCCACGCCTGCTTGACGAGCTCTCGTTATTTTCCGACTGGTACGTGGAAACACACCGCCAGGCGAGCCTGGACGACAGCGAAAAGGAAATCCTTGCCCGCACGTTCCAGATATTGACTGAGCACAATGCGAAGGCGGCTACTGTGTTTGTGCATCGCGACTTCCATTCACCCAACCTGATCGTTCATACCGGGCCCGACACCCACAAAAACCCGGGCATTATCGACTATCAAGATGCCGTGGCGGGGCCCATCACCTATGACATCGCATCGTTGGTTATGGATGCCCGCACCACATGGGAAGAACCCCAACAACTGGATTGGGCCATCCGCTACTGGCAGGCAGCACGTGAGGCCGGCCTGCCCGTTGACGATGATTTCGCCCGGTTCCACGTGGCCTACGAATGGATGGGCCTGCAGCGTAACCTCCGCGTGCTGGGCGTGTTTGCACGCTTGTCGCATCGTGATGGCAAGCACCACTATCTGGATCACATGCCCCGCGTAAGCCAATATATTCGTCAGGTTGCCCGCCGTTACGATGTGTTCCACCCGCTGCTGCGCATTCTGGATCGGGTAGAAAACGTGCAAAGCGTAAGCGGCTACACCTTCTGATGCGTGCCATGATTCTGGCCGCGGGTCGCGGCGAACGCATGCGTCCCCTTACCGACACCACGCCCAAACCGTTGCTGCCAGTGGGTGGGCAACCGCTTATCGTCTGGCATATCAAGCGTCTTGCGGCGGCCGGGTTTCGTGACATCATCATCAATCATGCCTGGCTGGGCGAAAAAATCGAATCCGCGCTGGGCAGTGGGAAGAAATTTGGTGTGCGCCTGTCCTATTCGTCCGAGCCCACCCCGCTGGAAACGGCGGGTGGGATCGCCCGCGCCCTGCCGTTCTTTCAGAACCGGCCTTTTCTGGTGATAAACGGCGATGTGTGGTGCGACTGGAACCCCGCGCAGGCGTGTGCCGTCAGCGCGGCCATGGCCAAGCACAACGCCTTGGCGTGGCTGTTGCTGGTTAATAACCCGGCCCATAACCCGGAAGGTGATTTTGTGCTGGCAAACGCTGGCGCAACACCGGCTGAATCGGCAGCATGGGCGTCTACATCGCCCCGCGCCGCAGCAACACCAGCAACGCTTGGCGCACCGCGTAGCGAACACCCCACTACAGTGCCTAACCCGATCGCCATTGGCCAGGTTCACCCCAACGAACCCCCGGTCAGCAACGCGCAACGCCTGACCTTTGCAGGCATCGGCATTTACCACCCCGCACTGTTCAATAACATCCTTCCCGATACCCCGGCCCCGCTGGCACCACTACTGCGCCACGCCATCGAAACCGGCCGCGTCATCGGCAGTTTTCATCCCGCCGACTGGGTGGATGTGGGCACACCGGAAAGGCTGCAAACGCTTGACCAACGGTTGGCGCGTAGCGGTCCGGCACGCTAAACTTCAGTCTGGTTTCAAGGCCACCTACCATCTAGAAAGGATTTACCCCATGTTTCGATCACGCAACCGCCACGTCTTCAAGCCTACCGCATACGGTACGCGTCGCCAGCGACGCATACCGCGATGGTTGGTATTGATGGTGACGGGTGTCGTGCTGGGTGCGGGCGGTCTGTTGTTCATACAAACCAGCTACGGGCCAACCCGTCTGACCGCCGAGCAATCGCAACAACTCCAGTATGACCTGAACAGCGCCAACCTGGAAAAACAGCGCCTGCAATCCGAACTTAACCAGCAAGGGCGGCAGCTCAGCGAGGTAACCACGCGCCTTGAGCAAACAACGGAAGAACTTGAAAAGGTCAGCCAAGAATTGGCGCGCATGCGTGCCGACATCAAAATGTTTGCCGATTCACTCCCGCCGGACCCCCGCGGCACATCGCCCGGTATCCGTGCGGCCGGCATGCGCAACGTTGACGGCAACCTGGATTACCGTATTCTGGTGATTCTTGATGATGAAAACGAAAGTTTTAAAGGCAACGTCGAACTCGTTGTGGCGGGGCGCTACTCCAACGGCAAGTCGGGACACGTCAACTTGCCGGCGTTCGACGTCGAATTCGACCACTATATTCATATTCAGGGCGAAGAAGCCCTGCCGGATCACTTCACGGCGCGCGAAGTCACTATCCAGATCCGTCGTGAAGGCCAGGAAAAAGTGACCGCCACACGCACCATTATTGCCAGCCGATAATACGGTCTCGTTATCAGCACAAGCAAAGGGCCGGCAGTCCGTTATAGCTGCCGGCCCTTCTTGTTATGCGCCTGGTTACGTGCATCGTGATGCACGGCAACGCGCGAATGCTGGCTTAAGTCTACGCCGTCTTCCTCAACGCGTTTTCCACGCCGTCACCATCAAAATGCCGGGACAATCGCCCCTTTGTAGTTTTCTTCAATGAACTGGCGCACCGTGTCGCTGTTCAATGCCTTCACCAGGCTTTGAATGGCCGGGTCGTCCTTCTTGGCGGACGTGGTGGCGACCAGGTTGGCGTACGGGGAATCCGCACCTTCTATAAACAGCGCATCTTCCAGCGGGTTCAACCCGGCTTCCAGCGCATAGTTGGTGTTAATCAGCGCCAAGTCGACATCCGGCAATACGCGCGGCAGTGCGGCGGCCTCAAGTTCGCGGAACTTCAGGTTTTTTGGGTTGTCGGCAATGTCACGCGCCGTAGCCAGAATATTGGTGGGGTCTTCCAGCGTGATCAGGCCCTCTTCCTGCAGCAGCAACAACGCTCGTGCGCCGTTGGACGGATCGTTGGGCAGCGCAACCAGCGCGCCGTCTTTCAGCTGCCCGATATCGGTGATTTTCTGTGAATAGGCACCGAAAGGCTCGACGTGCACCAGACCCACGGTCACCAAACCCGTTTTGTGCTCGCTATTGAACGTATCCAGATACGGCTTGTGCTGGAAGAAGTTGGCGTCCAGATGCCCATCGGCCACCTGCAGGTTGGGCTGCACATAGTCAGTAAACACTTTAATGTCGAGCTCAATGCCCTGTTCGGCCAGTGTAGGCTTGACGAACTCCAGCAACTCGGCGTGGGGTACGGGTGTTGCCGCAATCGACAACGTCTCGTTTTGCGCCTGGGCCGGGCTGATAAACAAGGCCGCCAGCGACAAGCTTGCCACCGGGATAAGTTTTTTAATGAACATAAGACAGCTCCTAACTGTTATTTGCGATTTAAACGGGCTACCAGCCGGTCACCCACCACTTGCAATACCTGCACCATGACAACCAGAATGACGACGGTAATCACCATGACGTCAGTCTGATAGCGCTGATAACCAAAACGTAGCGCCAGATCACCCAGCCCGCCCCCGCCGATGACCCCCGACATGGCAGAATAACCAACCAGGGCAATGGCCGTAACAATAACTGCCGCCACAATGCCGGTCGTGGCTTCAGGCAACAAGGCCATAAGCACTGTTTGGCGCGAGTTTGCCCCCATGGCACGGCAGGCTTCCGACACCCCGGGGTCCAGCTCGCGCAGGACATTTTCGACCAGACGGGCAAAAAACGGCGCCGCACTGGCCACCAGTGGCGGTATGGCGCCCTGCACGCCCAGCGATGTTCCCGCCAGAACACGGGTGAGCGGAATCATTACGATCAGCAAGATCAGAAACGGCACTGAACGCAGCACATTGACGACGAACGACAACGCTTGATACACCGGGGCGTTGGCCATCATCTGGTTGGGACTGGTAAGGAATAGAATCACGCCCAGCGGCAACCCGATGAGCACGGTAAACACCAGCGAAAAACCCGTCATCAGCAGGGTATCTACTGACGCCTCAAGAATGAGCAGCCAATCCACATTGGACCAATTCATGAACGCAATACCTCACACTGCACACCATGGCTTTCGACCATGCTGCCCAATTGCCCCTTTGCCTCGGGCGTACCTTGCACGGCCAGCACCAGTTGACCATAGGGCGTTTGTTTGATGCGCCCCACGGACCCTTGCAAGATGCTCAGATCAAGCTGCAAGTCGCGACTCACGCGGCTAAGCAAAGGCTCCAGCGTGGATTGCCCCCTGAAACTAAGGCGTACCAGCGAGCCCTGCACACCTTCGGCCATCTCCTCCCAGCCATCGGCGTCCATGCCACTTTCAGACAGCAACGATTGGGTCACGGCGTGATGCGGATGCAAAAACACGTCGAGCACATCACCATGCTCAACAATTTTTCCCGCATCGATGACCGCCACCTTGTCGCACACCGTCCGGATCACGTCCATGCTGTGTGTAATCAGCACAATGGTCAGATCCAGCCGGGTATTGATGTCTTGCAACAGCCGCAAGATGGACTGCGTGGTTTCGGGGTCAAGCGCTGAGGTGGCCTCGTCGCACAGCAACAGTTTGGGGTGGTTGGCCAATGCGCGAGCAATGCCCACGCGTTGCTGCTGCCCACCCGACAACTGGCGCGGATATTTATTCATGTGTTCGCTTAAACCCACCAGTTCGAGCACCTCGGCGGCACGTTCGCGCTGTTGGCGCGCCGACATGCCCGCCAGCCGCAAGGGGAACCGCACGTTATCCAGCACAGTACGCGACGTCAGCAAATTGAAATGCTGAAACACCATGCCCACCGATTGCCTGAACTGCCGCAGCCGGCCGGGACTTAGCGTCGTAATATCGCGACCGTCTACCCACACCTTGCCCGACGTCGGTTGCTCAAGCAGGTTAAGCATCCGGATCAGGGTACTTTTACCGGCCCCGGAGCGACCAATAATGCCGTAGATTTCGCCCGCGCCAATATGCAGGGTAACGCCCGCCAATGCGTGCGACACCCGACCGGGCGACGTGTAGGTCTTGTGGATGTTTTCCAGATGGATCAAAACGTGATGTTCCGCACAGAAGATGAGCGCCGCGCGTACGGCACAACGAAGGAAGCCGGCACGCTGATGCACCGGCTTCCCGCCATTTTCATACGGGCAGCGTACCCGGAAAACGGCGGCCATACAGAGCGACGTTATAAAGAAGCCTGTTTACATTCTGGCACGTTGGCACAATTTACCACAACGTCGACGCCTGAAGTGGCGAAACGCGTATCAAAAGCACGCTGCGCAATATCCACATTGCCCACCGCTATACAAGATGCCTCAGCCCAGGCCCCACGCGCCCCAGACTGGCGGCAAATTAGCGGGTGACTGGCGCACCGGCATGGCGCGTTCAAACGCTGCGGCAATTTGCAGCAAGCGTGCCTCTTGGAACGGGCGCCCCATAATATCCATACCCACCGGCACCCCTAAAGGCGCGTTACTGTCTGGCTCGGAAAAACCTGCCGGCACGTTGATGGCCGGAAGCCCGCTGACGGCCGCCACAATACCATTGCGGTCGGCCTGATCCGTTTCGTCCAGTGGCACCACCAGCCGCTTTTGCAAGGGGTACACCAGCGCATCCACGTTGTGCTGCGCCATCAGGAACAACAAATGACGGCGCATGGCGGCCATGCGTGCCAGGCGTAGCGGGTATTCGGGATCATCCCAGCGGTTCGTCACCGCATTGGCCTGCTGCAAAAAGCCCTGCAGGGCTGGATAGTAATTGCCGCTGTCGAGCAGCTGGGTCAGCGTGCCGATATCAGGATCACGACGCGTCGCCAGGTAAGCATTGAACTCTTCGGCAAATTCCCATTTCTGTACGTCAAGATCACGAAGAATGCGGGGTGAATCGACGTGTTCATCGTCAATATCAATGCAGTATGCGCCGACTTCACGCATGGCCTGCAGGGCACTGTCCATCACTGCATTAACCGGCGCGTGCTGGGGTTCCGTACCAAACAGCGAGCGCATCACACCCAGGCGGACCCCTTTCAACGTACTGCCGGCAAGCGCCTGTACATAGCAAGGCGGCGTATGGCCCGCCGCATAGGCCGTGGCCGGATCGGCCGGATCGAAGCCGACGATCACATTCAATACCTGTGCCGCATCGGCCACCGTGTGCACCAATGGGCCCGCCGCATCCTGGCTTTCGCAAACCGGGATCAGACCGCCACGACTGACCAGGCCGCGCGTTGGCCGCAACCCCACCAGTGCGTGTGCGGACGCCGGCGACCGAATGGAATTGACCGTGTCGGTGCCCAGCCCCACCAGGCCGTATCCCGCTGCCAACGCCGCCCCGGTTCCGCCACTTGACCCGCCGGGTGTGCGCGTGAGGTCGTAGGGGTTGCGCGTTTGGCCCCCCAATGAGCTAACAGTGGTGCCGGCAAGGGCCAGTTCGTGCATATTGGTTTTGGCCAGCATAATGGCACCCGCCTCGCGTAGCTTGCGCGTGATCGTGCTTTCTATAGGGGTAAGTTGCTCAGACAACCCCCGGCAGCTGGCTCGTGTGGGCATATCCGCGGTGTGAAAGTTGTCTTTAACCACCACCGGCACCCCGTGCAAGGGGCCCACTAGCTGCCGGCTTTCGTTCACAAAAGCGTCAAGCCTGCGGGCCACATCACGCGCCTGCTGGTTTATTGCTACGACAGCATTCAGCGCGGGGCCTTGTTGATCATTATGCTCAATACGCGCCAGGCAGTCGTCCACTACTTGAGTCGCGCTTAAAGTTTGCTGAGCGTAGGCGCGCTGTATCCGGGCAATCACCCCAACGGTATCTACCATGTCTCTATCCTATTCTTTTATGGAAGCGCAAGGCTCAGGCCGCCACCTGCATGCCCATCGGTTCGCGCAGCACATCCATAGCCGCGTCTAGCCCGCTGCCGTCCAACGAAACGCCGGCTAATTGCAGGCCCATTTCACAGCCGGCCAGCGCCGCCATGAGACTTAGGTCGTTGCAATCGCCCAAGTGGCCGATACGGAACATCTTGCCGCGCACCTTGCCCAAGCCTTGGCCCAGCGACATATTGAAGCGCTCGTAAATGATCTGGCGCACCGCATCCGCGTTGACCCCATCCGACATGACAACACCGGTAAGCACCGGCGAATAACTTTCCGGATCTTGACACTGGATTTCGAGCCCCCAGGCATTGACCGCAGCCCGGCATGCCGCCGCGAGACGCTGATGGCGGGCAAACACGGCCTCCAGACCTTCGGCCAGCACCATGTCGAGCGCCTCATGCAAGCCATACAGCAGGTTAGTGCTGGGCGTGTAAGGCCAATACCCCCCTTTGTTGATATCAATAATGGTGTGCCAATCCCAAAAGCTGCGCGGCATGGTCGATTGGCGCGCCGCGTCCAGCGCCTTTGCCGATACCGCATTGAAGCTGATGCCCGGGGGCAGCATAAGCCCCTTTTGCGAGCCGGCCACTGACACATCGACCCCCCATTCATCGTGCCGGTAGTCGGCGCTGCCCAAGCCGGAAAT
>JAJUIY010000200.1 GCA_029267415.1 Alcaligenaceae bacterium | reverse complement strand
TTGCCGGCCGACCTGCCCACCACGATCGAAGTCGATCTTGGCGAGCTGGATGCCAGCGGTAACGTCTACCTTAGCAACATCACGCTGCCCGAAGGTGTCACCTACGCCGGTACCGAAGAAGATCCGGTTTTGGCTGCTGCCCTGGGTCGTGGCGGTGCTGCCGATGACAACGGCGACGCCGAGGAAAACGGCGAGGAAGGTGAGTCCGAAGGAAGCGCCGAAGAATAATCGCCGGCCATTCGTCCGTACCGACAACGCAGTTTGTGGTACGTTCCGGAAAAGCCCCCGGTACTGCGAAAGCGGCGGGGGCTTTTTACTGTGCCAGCAGGAGATGTGATGAGCACCACCCCATCTTTGCGCTTGATCATCGGGCTGGGTAACCCCGGTCCCCGTTACGAAACCACGCGGCATAACGCGGGGTTCTGGCTGGTCGACCATCTTGCCGATGACCTGGGGGCCAGCTTCACGCACGACAGGCCGTTTTTTGCCCATGTCGCCAAAGCGCGTGTGGGTGGCGAACTGGTGGTTCTGGCCAAGCCCGATACCTTCATGAACCGTTCGGGTCAGGCGGCGGGCGCGTTGATGCGTTTTTACAAGCTGACGCCGGACCAGGTGTTGGTGATTCACGACGAACTCGACTTGTTGCCAGGGCAGGTGAAGCTGAAACGCGGCGGCGGTCATGCCGGGCATAATGGCTTGCGCGATATTCAGCGGGCTTTTTCCAGTCCGGACTTCTGGCGTTTGCGGGTTGGCATCGGGCATCCGCGCGATTTCGGCCTGGCGCAACAGGTGGCGGCATTTGTGCTAAACCCGCCGCGACGCGATGAGCTCGCACAAATTGAAGAGGCCATCGAGCGCTGCCGGCGGGTATTGCCGGTCATGCTGGAAGGCGACTTCGAACGTGCAATCAGCGAATTGCACACGGGCAACCGCTGATGGCTGGCCTGGGCCACGTCGGCGTCCCGCCCAGACTGCGTTTTCGGGACGAACTGCGCAACTTCGCGCGTTTTGTCGTTCGTCCCCGGTTGGGGCCACGCCTTCCGGGCCGTCTGGCCAGTACCCAGTTGGCCGCCGACTGGCTGTCGGGTGTGCAGCCGGGACGGCTACTGAAGTGGGCCCTGTTTTTATGGGCAGTCAACTTGCTTTTTTTGGGGCCTATTGCCGTCAATGCGGCATTGGCGGCCGGCGCACAGCATCGCTTGAACATCCATGCCATTCCGTGGCTGCAGGCATTGCTTTGGGCACCCATCGTTGAAGAGTTGGTGTTCCGATACAGCCTGCGCCGCGCCGCTCATGCCCTCTGGCTGGTGCCGGTTGCAGCCGGTCTGATGTTAAGCGGCCCGGGCACGGCGTCCGTCCTTTTGCTGTGCGCCGTGCTCTTGCTTTGCTGGTCGCCCTGGGCACATAGCCACGGCAAATTGTCGATCCGGCCTCGCCGGCCGGGGGCGGCCATGGCAAGCGGACGTCGTTATCGGCGCCTGTTTCCGGTGGTTTTTCACATCGCCAACCTGGTTTTTGCCGGCGTACACCTGCATAATTTCAATATTCCGGAGGCGGCGCTTTGGCTGCTCCCCCTGCTGGTGCTGCCGCAGTGGCTAACTGGCCTGGTTTTGGGCTGGTTGCGCGTGCAGCGCGGCATTGGCGCGGCCATCGTGCTGCATGCCGTATTCAATGGCGGCCCACTGCTGATTGTGTGGCTTACCATTACGCTGATGCCGGAGATGGTGTCATGATGTTGCCGGCGCATAATTGCGTTTCCGACCCTTTTTTCAGTTTTTACTACTCAGGATAACCATGTCTTTGCAATGTGGCATTGTTGGCTTGCCCAACGTTGGTAAATCAACGCTTTTCAATGCGCTGACCAAGGCGGGCATCGCCGCCGAAAACTACCCTTTTTGCACCATCGAACCTAACGTCGGTGTGGTTGAGGTCCCCGATACACGCCTTCCCGTATTGGCCGAAATCGTCCAGCCCGAACGCGTGCTGCCGGCGGTGGTCGAATTTGTGGATATTGCCGGGTTGGTGGCGGGGGCGTCCAAAGGTGAAGGGCTGGGCAACCAGTTTTTGGCCAATATCCGCGAGACTGACGCCATTGTGCACGTTGTGCGATGCTTTCAGGACGACAACGTTGTTCACGTGGCGGGTCAGGTTGATCCTGTCTCTGACATTGAGGTGATCAATACCGAACTGGCGCTTGCCGACCTGGCGTCGGCCGACCGTATCTTGCAGCGCAATCAGAAACTGGCGCGCTCGGGCGATAAGGAAGCCATCAAGCTGGTGGCCCTGCTTGAAAAGGTAGTGGCTGCGCTGAACGAGGGCCAGCCCATACGTGCACTTGGGCTGGACGATGACGCCGCAGCTATTTTGAAGCCCTACTGCTTCATTACCGCCAAGCCGGTTATGTACGTGGCGAACGTGGTGGAAGATGGCTTTGAGAACAACCCGTTGCTGGATGCCGTCACAAACCACGCTGGCGCCGAGGGCGCGCCGGTTGTCGCCGTTTGCGCTGCCATTGAAGCTGAAATTGCTGACCTGGATGACGAGGACAAGGCCGAGTTTCTGGATGATCTGGGCATGGAAGAGCCGGGTCTTAACCGGGTTATTCGTGCCGCCTACCAGTTACTGGGTTTGCAAACTTACTTTACCGCTGGCGTCAAAGAGGTGCGCGCATGGACCATCCGTGTGGGCGACACCGCACCCAAGGCGGCCGGGGTTATTCACACGGACTTCGAACATGGTTTTATTCGCGCGCAAACCATTTCGTACGATGATTTCGTGGCGTACAAAGGCGAGCAAGGGGCCAAGGAGGCGGGCAAAATGCGATCTGAAGGCAAAGACTACGTGGTCCAGGATGGCGATGTCCTGAACTTCCTGTTTAACGTCTGATTGCTATGGGTAGGCAGGCCCGCGTCTGCGTGCGCCGCTACCCACACTGCCAGCCACAGCGCCGACTACACCGCTAGCCACCCGGCTCGCCACATCGCCCCCTACACCGCCAGCCAGGTGCGCAGGGTGTCGGCATCGGACATCAGGGCTTGACTGGGTGACTGGTGCACCACGTGGCCGCGCTGCATAATGATGGCGTCGTCGGTGATGGGCAGCACCTGGCATGGGTTCTGTTCGACGATCAGTACTGTCATGTCTCGCTGCCTTATCAGCTCGCCCAGCGTGGCCAGCAATTGCTCGGCCATCAGGGGCGCCAGCCCTTCCAGGGGCTCGTCAAGCATCAGAACCCGCGGGTTCAGCACCAAGGCACGCGCAATGGCCAGCATTTGTTGTTCGCCTCCCGAAAGCTGGTTGCCAAAATGATGGCGTCGTTCGGCCAGCCGCGGAAACAGCGCATAAACGTCATCCGCCGTCCACGGCCCGGGGCGTGCCACCGTGGCCAGGTTTTCCTGCGTCGTCAGCGTGGCGAACACCGCGCGCTCTTGCGGTACCCAGGCTAGCCCGTGGCCAGTACGGGCGTACGGTGCCCGTTCACTCAGGTCGTAACCATCAAGCAGAATTTGGCCCTGATGTTGCTGCGTAATGCCGGCAAGTGTGGCCAGCAGCGTACTTTTCCCTGCACCGTTATGACCCAAAATGGCGAGGCTGCGTCCCGCGTCAACGGCAAGGTTAATGTTGTGCAGCACCATCGATCGGCCGTACCCGGCGTGCAAGCAACGCACTTCAAGACGGCCGCTCACGGAGCGCTCCCCGATGCCAGGTGGCGTGTGGCGTGGCGATAAATAAACCACGACGCGAAGCCGGCCGCGACATTGCCGCACAGTACGCCAATGAACACGCCCGTCATGCCGCCAAGCTGGGCGCCCAGCCATACTGCGGGCAGGTAAAAGCCAAACAGCCGCAGCAAAGAGATCATCACCGCGCGTAGAGGCATGCTCATGGCGTTTGATACGGACACCATCAGCATGCAGGTGCCCAGCGCCCCATAGCTAAGCGGAACCGCCACAAACCAGGTGTGCAGATAATCGGCCACGGTGCCGTCGTCCGAGAGCAGACCGGGCAATACCCATGACACTGCCACCCACACCAGCGCAACGCCGAGTTGCCACAGGAGCG
>JAJUIY010000094.1 GCA_029267415.1 Alcaligenaceae bacterium | reverse complement strand
TTCGCCATACAAATCCACGTGACCCCAGCCATTGCTGAAGGCTTTGCTCCACCACACCGGCGTTTGCCAGAAAGCGGACAAACTGTTGTATTGCCCATGGTGCCCCACCCTTAAGCCCAGCGCCTGTACCGTACCCGAACCCGCCAAGGGCGAGGCAGTGGTGCTTGCCGTGTCGGCCGGCGTGCTGACGGGCTGGCCAAAACTGACGGAACTGAGGCCGGCAAGGGCCATGAGCGCTGTAAACAGCAAGGTGTGTCGCATACCCGGTGCCGGGCCACGGGATTGGTTTGATGACATATAAGTTACCTCGCAGATATTATTGGATGTATATGCAACGGCCCACGGGCACGCTGCGCGTCAAGGCAAGGAGCGTGCCCGGGGGCCAAAAGTATGTGCGGCTAGCACATGCGGCAGGCCGCGATTCAAGGCTGTAGTACATGTCAAATTCGACGGGGTGCGTGGTAATGCGCAGCCGGTCAATTTCAGCCCGCTTCAGGTCGATGTAGGCATCAAGCATATCGTTGCTGAATACACCGCCGCGGGTCAGAAATTCACGGTCTTCGTCGAGCGCCTGAATGGCTTGTTCAAGGTTGGCGCAAACGGTGGGAATACGGGCGTCTTCGTCGGGCGGCAGGTCGTACAGGTTTTTGTCGGCCGGATCGCCCGGATGGATTTTGTTTTGAATGCCATCAAGCCCGGCCATAAGTAGGGCTGCAAAGGCCAGGTACGGGTTAGCCAACGCATCGGGGAAGCGGGCCTCGATGCGTCGCCCCTTCGGATTGCTGACATAGGGCACCCGAATTGACGCAGAACGGTTGCGGGCCGAATACGCCAGTTTTACCGGCGCCTCAAAATGTGGCACCAGCCGCTTGTACGAATTGGTGGAGGGGTTGGTAATGGCATTAAGCGCCCGGGCATGGCGGATAAGGCCGCCAATATAGTAGAGGGCCGTTTCCGACAAACCGGCGTAGCCGTCGCCGGCAAACGTGTTTTGCCCGTCCTTCCAGATGGACTGGTGTACGTGCATGCCCGAACCGGCCTCGCCTACCACGGGTTTGGGCATAAAAGTGGCCGTTTTGCCGTACACATGGGCAACGTTATGTATGGTGTACTTCAAGATTTGGTTCCAGTCGGCGCGCTGCACCAACGTGGAAAACCGGGTGCCGATTTCGTTTTGGCCGGCGGCGCCCACCTCGTGGTGATGGATTTCGACCGGTACGCCCTGCTGCTCAAGAAGAATGCTCATTTCAGAGCGCATGTCGTGGAATGCATCGACCGGTGGCACTGGAACATAGCCCCCCTGCCGTGCCGGGCGGTGCCCCTGGTTTCGCCCGTCAAGCGCCAGTCCACGCGACCATGGTGCGTGTTCGCCCACAATATTGACAAAACAGCCGGCCGCGCCGGCATCCCAGCTGATAGCGTCAAACACGTAGAATTCGGGCTCGGGGCCAAAATAAGCGGTATCGCCCAGCCCTGTTGACTGCAAATAGGCTTCGGCGCGCTTCGCGATAGAGCGAGGATCTCGTGCGTACCCTTTCAGGTCGTTGGGCTCGATTACATCGCAGGTGATGACGACGGTGGGCTCTTCGCGAAAGGGGTCCATCCGCAGGGTGCTGCAGTCGGGCAGCAACAACATGTCGGATGCTTCAATGTTTTTCCAGCCCGGCAGCGACGAGCCGTCAAAGGCGATGCCGGCTTCAAGGCGGTCTTCATCGACGGATTCGGCGGGTGTGGTGAGATGATGCTCACGCCCCAAGGTATCGGTAAAGCGAAAATCGACAAAAGCAATATCGCGTTCGGCAACGAACTGAACTACATTTTCTGGCGTGCTCATTTAAGATCCTTGAAGCGGAAAACCCGGCGTGATGCCGGGAAGAAGGGATGCTGCAAGCTGCCGGGCCCAGCCCGCGATGCGGCTGCAACAGAAGTAAACAGATTTTACTCGAAAAACTCGGCCTGCAAGTCACTCAGAAAGCGCCATCCAAGGGGAGTGGCTTGCAGACGCAGGGGGTCATTGGCCAGCAGACCGCGCGCCCGTGCCCGTGCCAGTGCGGGCGTGATGCTGCTTAACGGTTGCCCGGTGCGTTCATAAAAATAGCGCGCCGGCACGCCCTCTTTCAGACGCAAGGCATTCAACATAAATTCAAAGGCGAAATCGGCCGCTTGCACCGTTTGGTCGGTGGCTAGATGACTGTTGTCGCGCGCCTTGGCGGCGGCCATCCACGTGGCCGGATTACGCAAGCGGGCCTGCCGAATTACGCGATCCGGGAACGACAATTTACTGTGCGCACCGGGGCCAATGCCCAGGTAGTCACCGTATTCCCAATAATTTACGTTGTGCACGGCGCGGTAGCCGTCGCGGGCATAGGCCGACACCTCATAGCGCTCCCATCCGCCCTGCTCGGCGAGTTCAGCAATCATGTCTTGCATCTCGGCGCCCAGATCGTCGTCGGGTACCTTGGGCGGGTATTTGGCAAACACGGTGTTGGGTTCCAGCGTCAAATGGTATAGCGACAAGTGCTGAGTCTGGTAGGACAGCGCTGTTTCGACATCAAGCCGGCACTGCGCCAGTGTCTGTTCCGGAAGCGCAAACATGATGTCCAGGTTGATGTTGTCAAACGCCTGTTGGGCCATATCGATCGCGCGACGTGCCTGGGCGGAATCGTGGATGCGTCCCAACGCTTTGAGGGCGTCGTCGTTAAAGCTTTGAATGCCTATCGACAAGCGGTTAACCCCTGCACTGGCGAACTCCTTGAAGCGGGCTGCCTCGGCCGTGCCAGGGTTGGCTTCCAGGGTGATCTCCGTTTCGGGCCAAAGGTTCAGGTAGGCCCGAAACAGGCCCAGCATGCGGTCCATGGCTTCGCCGGATAACAGGCTTGGCGTGCCCCCGCCAATAAACACCGACACAATCTGCCGACCCCAGATTTGGGGCAAGGCCTGCTCGAGGTCGGCTTCCAGGGCATCCAGGTAGTCTTGCTCGGGCAGCTCGCTGCGCAGCTCGTGCGAGTTGAAGTCGCAATAGGGGCACTTGCGCACACACCAGGGTACATGCACGTAAAGGGAGAGTGGCGGCAAGCTGTGTAGCACCACTTCGCCGGGTTGGCGCGCACGGATACGTGGGCGTTCGCTCATGGGGTTATCCGATGTCATGACTGGGCTGTTGGGTTTGCCGATGCCAACGAGTCAAGCAGCACACGCAGTGCCTTGCCCCGGTGGCTCAGCTTGTTCTTCTGGTCCGGCGCCAGCTCGGCCACCGTCTTGCCCAGCTCGGGAATATAAAAATAGGGGTCGTAGCCAAAGCCGTTGCCACCGCGTGCGGCGATGGCGATTTCGCCGTGCCATTCACCTTGGGCAATAATGGGCAGCGGATCGTCGGGCGACCGTACAAACACCAATACAGCCACATACCGCGCACGCCGGTTGCTGATGCCGGCCATTTGCTCCAGCAAGTGTGCATTGTTGGCCGCGTCCGACTTTTCTTTGCCGGCCAATGCGGCATAACGGGCCGAATACACGCCGGGCGCGTCATTCAGTGCAGACACGCACAAGCCAGAGTCGTCGGCAAGCGCAGGCAAGCCGGACTGGCGGCTGGCGTGCCGCGCTTTGCGCAAGGCATTTTCCACAAACGTGGCGTGGGGCTCGTCCACCGGGGTGACGCCAAACTGACCTTGCGGAAGCATCTCGACGCCGGCCGGTTGCAAAATAGCGGAAAACTCGGCCAGTTTCCCGGGGTTGTCAGACGCAAGAACAACACGTAAAGAAGACATGTAATCCATCCAAATAAATACAAATTACGGCCTGTCGCCAAGCACAATAAGGCCCCGACAAAGCGGGTATTTATATGTCCAGACTACCGGTGGAAACATCCGACGACGCTGCAGCACTGCCAGCAAAGGGCGCTGCCACGGCATCCGTGCCTTGCTCGGCGCGGCCGTCCTTGACCAGCAGAGAAACCAATTCTTTGGCAAATACGGGCAAGGCATCGAAACTACGAACGCAGATCCGAAGCTGGCGCAAGGCCCAGTCGTCATCCAGGGTAATCAGCTTGAGAGGCAAATTTTTTACATAGCGCCGCGCGGCGGATTCGGGCGTGATGCCTATCCCCACGTGCGCGGCAATCATACGACACGCCGCTTCGAAGTTGCTGACTTCAACACGAAAGCGCAGGACCCGGCCCAGCTCGTCGGCCGCATTCATTAAAAACGCATGAATGGCGCTGGCTTCGGACAGGCCCACGTAGTCATACGACAAGGTTTCGTTGAAGCCGACCACGTCATGGCTTGCCAGGGGATGATCTTGATGGGTTACCAGTACCAGTCGATCTGAGCGGTAAGGCAAAAATTCGAGGTTTTCGCCGCCCTTTTCCTGCGCGGTAATACCGATGTCAGCCGTGCCGTCGGCCACCGCCTGCACCACCTGAAAACTAAGGCGCTCGCGCAGTTCAATGTTGACGTCGGGGTGGCTGGATAAGTAAACACCCAACACATTAGGCATGAATTCGTTCATGGCCGTGGTGTTGGCGTATACCCGCACCCGCCCTTTCAGCCCGCGCGCAAACTCTTGCATGTCGCCGCGCAGGTGTTCGATTTGGCGCAACACCACGCGCGCGTGGCGCACAAAGGCCTCGCCGGAAGGTGTCAGTGTAACCCCCTGGCTGGTTCGGTAAAACAGCGTCGTTCCCAGGCGGGTTTCCAGATTTTTAACACGGTTGCTGGCGGCGGGCAGCGACAAAAACGTACGCTCGGCACCTTTGGTCATGCTTTGAGCACTGGCCACGTTAACCATCAAATGCATATCGGTCAGATCAAAGTGCATGACATATCCAGTGGAGACTTAAAAATACATAAACCCGCGCTTCAGCAAGAATCAATTGGCAAGCGTGTCGGGTTCAGGCAAAGTAAGACGCTATTGTAATAAACCGGATTGCCACACTATGCCAACCCACCCCTACGCCTTTCAGGAAATTCGTGACGCCATCCGCGATCTGTGCGCACAGTTTCCGGCCGAATATTTCCGCAAAATTGATGAAGAGCGCGGTTATCCCACCGAATTTGTCAAAGCGCTGACAGACGCTGGCTGGCTGGCGGCGCTGATCCCCGAAGAATACGGTGGCTCGGGCCTGAGCCTGACGGAAGCGTCGGTGATTATGGAAGAGATTAACCGCAATGGCGGCAACTCCGGCGTGTGCCACGGGCAAATGTATAACATGGGCACGCTGTTGCGCCACGGCTCTGAAGAACAAAAGCAGCATTACCTGCCCAAAATTGCCAGCGGCGAGCTGCGCTTGCAGTCGATGGCCGTGACCGAGCCCACGACCGGCACGGACACCACCAAAATTAAAACCACGGCCGTCAAAAAAGGTGACCGTTATGTGGTAAATGGCCAGAAAGTATGGATCTCGCGCGTGCACCATTCTGACTTGATGATTCTGCTGGCACGCACGACCCCGCTGGAAGAAGTCAAACGCAAAACCGAGGGGATGTCGATTTTTATTGTGGACCTGCGCGATGCCTTGGGCAATGGCCTGGAAGCGCGTCCCATTCCCAACCTGGTCAACCACGAAACCAACGAGTTGTTCTTCGACAACCTTGAAATTCCGGCCGAAAACTTGATTGGTGAAGAAGGCATGGGCTTTCGCTACATTCTTGACGGGCTTAATGCCGAGCGTGCCCTGATTGCAGCCGAATGTATTGGCGATGGCTACTGGTTTATTGACAAGGTGACGCAATACACCAAAGAACGCGTCGTGTTTGGCCGCCCCATTGGCCAGAACCAGGGTGTGCAGTTTCCCATTGCGCGGGCCTATATCAATATTGAAGCCGCCAGTCTGATGCGCTACGAAGCCTGCCGTTTGTTTGACGCCAAACAGCCCTGCGGTGCGCAAGCCAACATGGCCAAGATGCTGGCCGCTGACGCGTCGTGGGAAGCCGCTAACGCCTGCTTGCAATTTCACGGTGGCTTTGGGTTTGCCAACGAATATGATGTGGAGCGCAAATTCCGCGAAACCCGTCTCTACCAGGTGGCGCCCATCTCGACCAACTTGATTTTGTCGTATGTGGCCGAGCACGTTCTGGGCATGCCCCGGTCGTTCTAAGGCGCGCGACGCTAAACAATGAATGCTGGAAAAGCGTTTGCTTTGGTGAAACGGTTGTCACGCTAGAACAAGCGCTTCGTTAATAGGATTGCCCGTTATGACTAAGCCTACCGAACAACTGGCCCATTTTGCTGCTACGTTGGAGCCACAGGCCATTCCCGCTGCCGTGATGCGGCGCACTGAAGATTTAATGCTGGATTGCCTGGCCTCCGTCCTGGCGGGTTCAACGGCGCGCCCGGTGCGCACCATCGATGCCTTTTGCACAGCCATGGGGCCGTTTGACGGCCCGGCCGAAAACATGGTTAGTCGCACCCAGACCAGTGCACTGTTTGCCGCCATGGCCAACGCCGCTGCCGCGCACATGGTTGAACAAGACGACGTGCACAACGGCTCGGTGTTTCACCCGGCAGCGGTGGTGTTTCCGCCCGCCATCGCTGTGGCGCAAGAGCTGGGCCGTAGCGGTACCGAGTTGCTGACGGCCTGCGTGGCCGGCTACGAGGTGGGCATACGGGTGGGTGAATTCCTGGGGCGCTCGCATTACAAGGTATTCCACACCACGGGCACGGCCGGTGCCCTGGCCGCGGCGGCCGCCGTTGGGCGTTTGATGCGACTTACCCCGCAGCAAATGCTGGATGCACTGGGGTCGGCCGGTACCCAGGCGGCTGGCTTGTGGGAGTTTTTGCGCGATGCCGCGGACTCAAAGCAACTGCATACCGCCAAAGCGGCCGCCAATGGGCTGACCGCCGCCTGGCTGGCCAGCCAAGGGTTTACCGGTGCGCGTCAAATTCTTGAAGGGCCGCAAGGGATGGCCGCCGGCATGTCGGACGACGCCGACCCCCGCCGCCTGACAGACGGCCTGGGTTCACGCTGGACCGTGCTTGAAACGTCGTTTAAATACCATGCGTCGTGTCGCCATACCCATCCTGCCGCCGACGCACTGCTGAAGGTAGTGCAAGACGAAAACCTGGGCATTGACGACATCGAATCTGTTAATGCACTGGTGCATCAAGGCGCCATTGATGTTCTGGGGCCGGTGGTTAACCCAACCACAGTGCATCAGTCGAAGTTCTCGATGGGTACGGTACTGGGCCTGATTGCCCAGCAGCGTCGCGCCGGTCTGGCTGAATTTGACGCGGCCCTGGACGACCCCGCCATTGCTGACTTCCGCCAGCGCGTTACCATGACGCTGGATGCCGAGGTGGATGCCGCTTACCCCCAGCGCTGGATTGGCAAAGTCGTGGTTAAAACGCGCGATGGCCGCACCTTGAGCGCGCGCGTCGACGAACCCAAAGGCGACCCAGGCAACACATTAAGCACCGCTGAAATCGAAGACAAGGCACGTCGCCTGGGCACTTACCAGGGTGCGGCAAGCGCCGAGGACGTCGAAGCCCTGATCCAGCGCGTGTGGCAATTGGAAAATGTGGAACGCGTTGGCCGCTTTATTGCTCCAGCGCCTGTTTCTGCATAGCCACCAGTTGGGTGATGCCCTGTTCCGCCAGGTCCAGGGCACGGTTTAAATCAGTACGGCCAAAGTTTTGCCCTTCGGCCGTGCCTTGCAGCTCGACAAACTGCCCTGCACCCGTCATCACCACGTTGATGTCGGCGCCGCAGCCAGAATCTTCAACATAATCCAGATCCAGCACGGGATGCTGCTGGTACAGGCCCACCGATACGGCAGCCACGTGGTCAAGCAGCGGGCTGCGCGCAAGAACTCCGTTATCTACCAGACCACGCACCGCCAGGGCCGCCGCCACCCAAGCGCCGGTAATGCTGGCGCATCGTGTACCACCATCGGCCTGCAATACATCGCAGTCAATCTGGATTGTGCGCTCGCCCAAGGTGTCCAAGTCAAACACGGCGCGCAAGCTACGCCCAATTAAGCGCTGGATTTCTTGTGTGCGACCACTTTGCTTGCCGCGCGCGGCTTCGCGGCTGGACCGCGTGTGCGTGGAACGCGGCAGCATGCCATATTCGGCCGTGACCCAGCCCGACCCCTGCCCTTTCAGAAACGGTGGCACTTGATCAAGCACGCTGGCGTTGCACAGCACATGCGTGTGGCCCTGGCGTATAAGCACTGAGCCTTCGGCATAGCGGGTGTAGCCCAGCTCAAGCGAAACCTCGCGCAATTGGCCGGGTGTGCGGCCGGACGGGCGCTGAAAGGAGGAAGAGGACGAAACAGTGTGATCTGACAAGATGTACTCCGGGGATCGTTACAATAAACCCTATTTTACGGGTCAACACAGGACAAACCATGATACACAGCATGACTGCCTTTGGCAGTGCGCGCACCGAATCCGAGCCGGGCAGCCTGTCCGTTGAATTTCGGAGCGTTAACAGCCGGTTTCTGGACATTAATATCCGCATGCCCGACGAACTGCGGTTTGCGGAATCCGTGGTCCGAGAGCAAGTTTCCCGCTTTGTCG
>JAJUIY010000074.1 GCA_029267415.1 Alcaligenaceae bacterium | reverse complement strand
CGCCGATTTTTCTTGAGTAAGCCGGGTTTGCAGATCCCACGGCGCCACCGTCGCCAGCTGGCCTTCCACGATCTCGTCGGTATCATCAGCGAACAGCGACACCTGGTTGGCATTGCGTTCGACCTGCTCGGCCGCTTCAATCGCGTGCGGAACGGTGGCCAGCAAGGCGGCGCGGTTGTCTTCGATACTGTCAAACGCCCCGGCTTTGATCAACGCCTCGATGGTGCGCCGGTTTACTGCATGGCGATCGATACGGCGGCAGAAATCAAACAAACTGGTGAAGGGGCCGCCTTGTTCACGGGCGCGGATAATGGCTTCGACCGCCGATTGCCCGGTCCCCTTGACGGCACCCAAGCCGTAGCGAATGGTGCGCGGCGGCTTGCCCTGCTCGGTCCACGCATCGGGCACGGGCTCAAACCGGTACCGCGAATGGTTGATATCCGGGGGCAGCACATCGACGCCATTGTCCAAAGCATCCTTCCAGAACACCTGGACCTTATCGGTGTCATCCAAGTCGGATGACAAGGTTGCGGCCGCAAACTCGGCGGGGTGATGCGCCTTGAGCCACGCCGTCTGATACGCAATAAGGGCGTAGGCGGCCGAGTGACTCTTGTTGAAGCCATACCCGGCAAATTTCTCCATGAGGTCAAACAGCTTGACCGCCAGCTTGGGGTCGTGCCCTTTCTCGATCGCCCCTTTCTCGAAGAGCTCGCGGTGCATGGCCATTTCTTCGGGCTTTTTCTTGCCCATGGCCCGACGCAGCAAGTCGGCGCCCCCTAAGGTGTACCCCCCGATAATTTGGGAGATCAGCATCACCTGTTCTTGGTAGACAATGACCCCGTAGGTGCTGCGCAATACTGGCTCCAGGTCATCGTGGAAATAATCCACCTCGGCCCGGCCGTGCTTGCGATTGACAAAATCCACCACCATGCCCGATTCCAGCGGGCCCGGACGGTATAGGGCCAGCATGGCGATAATGTCTTCAAAATTGTTGGGGCGCAGGCTTTTAAGCAGCTCTTTCATGCCACGCGACTCGAGCTGGAACACCGCGGTTGTGTTGCCTTCGCTAAGCAGCTTGTAAACGTCCGGGTCGTCGAGCGACAACGTGGAAATATCGAAGTCGTGCATTTCCGGGTTGAACTGACGCACGTAGCGCACCGCCCAATCCAGGATAGTCAGGTTGCGCAAGCCCAGAAAGTCAAACTTGACCAGCCCCGCCTCTTCAACGTCGTCTTTGTCAAATTGCGACACTGCGCTGGCGTCGGCACCTGGCTGGCAATACAGCGGGCAGAAGTCAGTCAACTTGCCCGGCGCAATCAACACGCCCCCCGCGTGCATCCCCACGTTGCGGGTCAAGCCCTCCAATGGGCGAGCCAGGTCGATCAGGGCCTGGACTTCTTCGTCTTGCTCGTAGCGTTCCAAAAAGGCCGGCTCGTCGCGCAAGGCGCGCTCGAGCGTCCAGGGGTCGGCCGGATTAAAGGGGATCAGCTTGGACAAGCCATCGCACATGCTGTAGGGCAACTCCAACACCCGGCCCACGTCACGCACCACGGCCTTGGCCCCCAACGTACCGAAGGTGGCAATTTGGCTGACCGCTTCCTTACCGTACTTTTGCTTAACGTAGTCGATAACGCGTTCGCGGTTATCCTGGCAGAAGTCAATATCAAAGTCGGGCATGGAAACCCGCTCGGGGTTAAGAAAGCGCTCGAACAGCAAGTCGTAACGGATGGGGTCAAGGTCGGTAATGCCTAAAGAGTAGGCAACCAGTGAGCCGGCACCCGAGCCGCGGCCCGGCCCCACCGGCACTCCGTTTTGCTTACCCCAGTTAATGAAATCGGCAACGATCAGGAAGTAGCCCGGAAAACCCATGCTGATAATGGTCTGGCACTCCCAGTGCAGGCGTTCCCGGTACTCCGGATAACGACGGGCCCGCTCTTCTTCATCCGGGTAAAGTTGCTCCATACGTTGCGCCAACCCCTCTTCCGACAACTGCACCAGATAGTCGTCCAGCGTCACGCCGTCGGGCGTGGGGAAAGCGGGAAGCCGCGGCGTGCCCAAGTCCAGTTCCAGATTGCAGCGCTTGGCGATTTCAACGGTGTTTTCGAGCGCCGAGGGGATGTCGGCAAACAGCTCGGCCATTTCCGTGCTGCTCTTGAAGTACTGCTGGGTGGTAAACCGCCGCACGCGACGGGGGTTGGCCAGTTGTTCACCGGAAGCAATACACACACGCACCTCGTGCGCGCGGAAATCGCTTTCTTCAATAAACTGGATGGGATGCGTGGCCACTACGGGCAACCCAAGCTGACCGGCCAAACGTATGGCCGCTTGCACATATTGCTCGTCGCCTTCAGCACCACGGCGCTGCAACTCAATATAGTAATGGTCGGGAAATGCACGCGCCCACCATTGCGCGGCTTCATGTGCCTCTTGATGCTTGCCGGCTGCCAATAGTTGCCCCACTTCGCCCATGGGGCCACCGGACAAGACGATCAAGCCCGGTTGCCCCTGCAGCCATTCGCGCTTGATCTCGGCGCGTGCGCGATATTGGTTTTCAAGCCAGGCACGGCTAAGCAGTTCGCACAGCGCCAGATAACCGTCGCGGTTTTTGGCCAGCAACAACAAGCGCTGCGGTTGCTCGCGATCGTGCTCATTTTCGATCCAGACATCTACGCCGGCAATGGGCTTGATGCCGCTTTTGCGCGTGGCCTTGTAAAACTTGATCAGGCCAAACATATTGCCCAAGTCAGTCAGGGCCAGCGCGGGCTGGTTAAACTCGGCGGCTTTGCCTACAAGTTCAGGGATGCGGCCAATGCCGTCCACGACAGAGAACTCGGAATGCACGCGCAGATGCACGAATGCGGGGGATGTGGGTGTGTCAGTCATAATGGAATTGTACCGTTGCAATCAGCGGTTCATGGCATCCCATGTCCGCTGCAGCCGCTTGACGGAAACCGGCATCGGCGTGCGTAGTTCTTGCGCAAACAGCGCCACGCGCAACTCTTGCAACATCCAGCCAAACTCGTCCAGGGCGGCGTCCGGCTGCCCTTTCATGGCGGCACGGCGACGCTGATATTGGCTAAGCAGCGGCGCCATATCGGCCGCCCAACGGGCGTCACGTGGCGGATCGCTGCGAAGTTTGTCGATGCGCACCTGCACCGCCTTCAGGTAGCGCGGAAAGTGCCGCAGCTGCTCGTATGGGGTCTTGCGCACAAATCCGTTAAAAATCAGGCTTTGCATTTGCGACTGCATATCGCTGTGTGCCGCCTTGTGCGCCTTCACGGTGGCTAATTTTTTTTGTGCCTGCGACCATTCGGTCAGAATCTGTCGAACCAGGCGGGCAATTTCTTGGGCCAGCAGGCCCAATCGGCCCCGGGCATGGTCGCAACGGGCCTTGAACTCGGCGTCGTTGGTGGGTAGTGGATCGACCACACAGGTCTGGTCGATGGCCTTGTCGATAATGTCATCACGCAGTTCTTCCTGCGTGCCCACGTTGATGTACAGCATGGCCATCTGGGTAAGGCCTTCCAGGTTTTTCTCCAGATAACGCACTTGCTCGCGCAGAGCAATGCGAAACAGGCGCCGCAGCCCGTTCCGGTGATGTAATTCTGCCTGTACCGGGTCGTCAAACACGTCCAGGTCACAATGGTCACCCTTATCGACCAACGCCGGATAGCCCACAAATGACTGGCCCCGTCGATGTATTTCCAACAACTCAGGCAGCTCGCCAAAGCTCCATTCCGTCAGTTTTTCGTGGGCCAGCACCTGGCCAACGCCTTGCTCGCGCGCGACCACTTCCTGAAACAGGGCTTGTGCCTGGTGCTGGTGCTCCGCTTTTAGCTGCTCGAGGTTGCGCCCACCGGACAACATCCGACCGTGCTCATCCACCACCTTGAAGTTCATGAAAAGGTGGGCAGGCAATGTTTCGGGTTTGAAGTCGCTGCGTGCGGGTCGTACGCCGACCTGCTCGTTCATATCCCGCGCGATCGCATCAAGCAGATCGGTATCGGGATCGGCAGCGTGCTCGAACCAGCGATCAAAAAAGCCCTGGGCATACTCGGGCAAGGGGACGCAATGACGCCGGATGCGCTGTGGCAACGAGCGCAGCAGCAAGTGCACCTTTTCTTTGAGCATCCCGGGTACCAGCCATTCGCAGCGCTTCGCGTCGATTTGATTCAGCGCATACAGCGGCACAGTCAGCGTGACACCATCACGTACCGACCCGGGTTCAAAGTGGTAATCGAGCGCCAGCTCAACCCCGTTCCACACGACCTTGCGCGGAAACACGTCGGTGGTGATGCCCGCCGCATCGTGACGCATCAGGGCATCGCGATCCAGACGCAGCGCCTGTTGTGCGGCGGGATCAAGCTTGCGGTACCACTGCTCAAGTGTGCGCGTCTGAAAAACTCGTTCGGGAATCTGGGCGTCGTAAAACGCGTAAATCAGAGCGTCATCAACCAAAATATCCGGCCGTCGGGCCTGATGCTCAAGCTTCTCGATTTTGGCGATCAATTGGCGGTTGTGGCGTACAAACGGCAGGTCGGTATTCAATTCGCCCGGCACCAAGCCGTCCCGGATAAAGATTTCACGAGCCTGCACCGGATCGATACGGCCAAAATGCACGCGGCGGCCCACGTATACCGGCAACCCATAAAGCGTACCGCGCTCGTTAGCCACCACCTGGCCCGATCGCTTCTCCCAGCGTGGGTCCGACCAGCTTCGACGAATCAGATGCGCGCCGACGCGCTCGATCCAGCCAGGTTCGATGCGGGCGACGCAACGCGCAAACAGGCGGGATGTTTCGACCAACTCGCCAGCCACAATCCAGCGACCGCCTTTTTTGACCAGATCAGATCCGGGATGCACGAAGAAACGGATGTCTCGTGCGCCCTGATATTGATTTCCGTCGTCGCTTCGAAGCCCAATATTGCCCAGCAAACCGGTCAGCAACGCCGTGTGTACCTGTTCGTATGTGGCGGCGGAGGCGTTTGCGCGCCAACCCTGCTCTTTTGCCAACTCAGCGAGTTGAGTGTGCACATCCCGCCATTCGCGCATGCGCAAGGGTGACACAAAATTTTGCCGCAACATCTCGGCAAAACGACGCTGCGATTTCCGGTTGGCATATTCGTCGTGATACCAGCGCCACAGCTTCATGTAAGACATGAATTCTGACTTGTCGTCTTTGAACTTGGCGTGCGCCTGGTCGGCGGCTTCGCGCTCAGTCATGGGGCGCTCGCGTGGGTCTTGCACGGACAAGGCAGCCGCAATTACCAACATTTCGGTCAGGCACTGGTGCTCGTGGGCGGCCAGAATCATGCGCGCCAGGCGCGGATCCACCGGCAAGCGAGCAAGCGACTGGCCCACCTTGGTCAACGTACGTTGTTCGTCCAAGGCGCCCAATTCTTGCAACACCTGATAGCCGTCGGCAATGGCACGCCCATGTGGCGGATCCACAAAGGGAAAGGCCTCAACGTCTTGCAGTTTAAGGGCCTTCATACGCAGGATGACTGACGCTAGCGATGAGCGGAGAATTTCCGGGTCGGTAAATTCGGGGCGGCGCTTGAAGTCGTCCTCGCTGTACAGCCGCACGCACACGCCCGGTCCAATACGCCCACAGCGCCCTGCCCGCTGGTTCGCAGACGCTTGGCTGATGGGCTCAATGCGCAGTTGTTCGACCTTATTGCGCCACGAGTAGCGCTTGATACGGGCCAGGCCGCTGTCAATCACATAGCGGATGCCAGGCACGGTAAGCGATGTTTCGGCTACGTTAGTGGCCAGCACAACACGGCGCACATTGCTTTGCGGCCGGAAGATGCGGTCTTGCTCGGGGCGTGACAAGCGGGCATACAGGGGCAACACCTCGCGCGAGGCACGCAAATCTTTACGCAGCGCATGGGCCGCTTCCCGGATTTCACGCTCACCGGGCAGAAACACCAGAATATCGCCTGACCCGTGGCGCTCGCAGAGGTCAACTGCCTCGACCACCGCGTCGATCAGGTCCTTTTCCTCGTCGGTACTGCTACGGCGGGATGCCGACGCCCTGCCGCGGCCCTGCGTGCGCGAGGCCGTTTCGGCCTCCGATCTGCCGGTTGTGGCGTCGTCGTCCTCGTCATCATGCGTGGCCATGTCGGCCTGCACCGGGCGATAAATTATATCTACAGGGTATAAGCGTCCGGAGACATCAATGACCGGCGCCGGCGTTCCCGCGACGGCAAAGTGCTGCGCAAAGCGTTCGGCATCAATCGTGGCCGAAGTAATGATGACTTTCAGGTCGTCGCGCCGCTCAACCAGGTGTTTAAGAAAGCCCAGCAAGAAATCAATATTCAAGCTGCGCTCGTGCGCCTCGTCGATGATGATGGTATCGTACTTTCGCAGCAGCGGGTCGTGCTGGGATTCGGCCAGCAAAATGCCGTCCGTCATCAGTTTGATGGCGGTCTGTTTGCTGGTGCGATCACTGAAGCGGATCTGGTAGCCCACCCAGTCGCCCAGCTCGGTATTCAGCTCTTCGGCAACCCGCCGGGCAACCGACGTGGCCGCCAGACGGCGCGGCTGGGTATGGCCGATCATTTTTGTCTGGCCGCGTCCCAGCTCCAGACAAATCTTCGGCAGCTGTGTCGTTTTACCCGAGCCGGTTTCACCCGACACAATCACCACCGGGTGGCGGCGAATGGCCTGGGCGATATCGTCGCGCCGCGCACTGACCGGCAACTCTTCGGGATAGGTGATGGCGGGCAAGGCCCGCACAGGACGCGATGCGTCGGCGGATGGCCTGACAGTGCGCCGACGCGCCTTGCGCGCGGGGCTGCCCGTGGCACGTTGGCTGGTATCCGAGGGGTTTTTTGGGGATTTTTGCGGTTTCTGCATCAAACTTCTGGTTGGAGTGGATTCACTCATTATAATTTTGAATCGTTTTTGCCATTACCCGTATCCGATACCTTTGCCATGAATCACAACGACATCGAAACACGTGTTGCACAAAGCGCCTCCGAGCTTGACCACGCCCAATTTGTGCGGTGGTTTCGAGAGGTCGCCCCGTATGTGCATGACTTTCGTGGCAATACCTTCATTATCGGCTTTGGTGGCGAACTGATTCGCGACGGCGCACTTAACGCGCTTATCCACGACTTATCGCTATTGTCGGCGCTGGGAATCAAACTGGTGTTGGTCCATGGCTCGCGCCCGCAAGTGAACGAACAGCTGCGGCTGAAAGGCTATCCAACGCAATTTGGTCGTGGCATCGAACCGACGTCGGCCGAGGCACTGGAATGTGCCAAGGAAGCGGCAGGTGAAATCCGTCTGGATATTGAAGCGGCCTTCAGCCAAGGGCTGCCCAACACGCCCATGTCGCACGCCCAGATCCGGATTATTTCCGGCAACTTTGTGACGGCCATGCCGGTGGGCATTGTAGATGGGGTTGACTACCAACACGCCGGCAAAGTTCGCAAGATGGACGCCGCCATCATGCGCAGCATTATTGATGAAGGCAGTATTGTGCTGTTGTCACCGGTGGGGTTTTCGCCCACGGGTGAAGCCTTTAACCTGGCCATGGAAGACTTGGCAACCAGTGCCGCGGTGGCCTTGCGAGCCGAGAAACTGATCTTCCTGACCCAAGGCCCTATTGTATGCGCGGAAGACGGCACCGTCGACAGCGAGCTGGCGCGTGAAGATGCCGACAAGTTGCTGGCCGGTGGCACATTGAGTGAGGATGCCCATTCGTTTCTGTCACATGCGTCGCTGGCCGTCAAGCGCGGTGTGGCCCGTGCGCATTTGGTTCCGTATACCCTTGATGGCAGTATTTTGCTGGAAACCTTCACGCACGATGGCGTGGGTACCATGGTGGTAGAAAACACGCTGGACGACCTGCGCGACGCCACCATTGACGACGTTGGCGCCATTGTCCAGCTGATCGAACCACTGGAAAAAGACGGCACCCTGGTGCCCCGCGGGCGCGCCACCATCGAGCGCGAAGTGGAAAACTTCACCGTGCTTGAGCACGACGGCGTCATCTACGGTTGCGTTGCGCTAAAGCCTTATCTGGACGAAGGGATGGCAGAAATGGCGTGCCTGATCGTCCATCCAGAATGGCAAGGGGCGGGCGAAGGTGAAATGCTGTTGCGCCACACCGAGGCCCGCGCTCGCGCCATGGGCGTGAAGCGTCTGTTTGTACTGACCACGCGCACATCGCACTGGTTTATGAAGCGAGGCTTTGTACAAGGGGGTGTGGCCGATCTGCCCAAAGAACGTCAGGCCCATTACAACCGGTCGCGCAACAGCATGGTGTTTATCAAGCGCTTGTAAGACAGCGACTACAATCAGGCAATAGATTCCCGATTATTCAATTTTGAAAGGCTACAAACATGGCTCGAATGGTTCAATGCGTCAAGCTGAAGAAGGAAGCGCCGGGGCTCGATTTTCCACCCTACCCTGGTGATCTGGGCGCCAAAATCTGGCGTCACGTGTCAAAAGAGGCCTGGGAGCAGTGGATTGACATCCAGACCCGGCTTGTTAACGAAAACCGGCTGAACCTGGCCGATGCCCGCGCCCGCAAATATCTTGAAGGCCAAATGCAAGAGTATTTGTTCGAAGGGGCCGACATCGAAGCGCAGGGCTACGTGCCGCCTTCGCAGTAAGACGACAAAAAACGCCGCAAGGAAACGGTCGCCAGTGGGCGGACCGATAACCGTGCGGCGCTATGGCCTGATGCCGGCTCTACAACCGGATCAGGCTTTTTTATGTGTCAGACTCCACGTCTTCTTCAATGTCTTCTTCGCCACGGGCCATACGCTCAGTGTGCTTGACGCCGGTATGGCGCACATCTGTGCCACGCACAAGAAAAATGACACGCTCGGCCATGTTTTTGGCGTGATCGCCAATACGCTCAAGGGCGCGGGCAATGAAGATCAGGTCAATCGAATTTGAAATGGTCCGCGGGTCTTCGATCATGTAGGTAATGATCTGACGCAGCGACGCTTTCCACTCTTTGTCGACTTCTTTGTCGGCCCGAACCACGCTGGCGGCGCTGAGCGGGTCTTCACGCGCAAAGGCATCCAGTGCGTTGCGGATCAAAGTGCCGACCAGATTGGACATGTGCCGCAGTTCGACCACGGGTTCGTAGTCAGGTTGGGCCTCATACATGCGTTGGGCTACTTTGGCAATTTTTTCGGCCTCATCACCGCAGCGTTCCATGTCGGTGAGCATTTTTGAAATGGACAACAGCAGGCGAAGGTCGCCGGCAGTGGGTTGATTTCGGGCGATCAGCAGAATAATTCGCTCGTCGATGTCCACTTCAAGCCGGTTGACTTCTTTTTCGCGTTTGCGAACTTGCTCGACCAAATCGGTGTTACCGCTTGCCAACGCTTCCATGCCATCACGCACCATGGCCTCAACCAGCCCTCCCATTTCCAGGAACAGCGAACGGGTGGTTTCGATATCGGCATGAAATTGTTTGTTGGTGTGTTCTGACATAGGAGCCTCAGTTCAACGCAAAGGCGTGTCGGCACGAGCCCGACCGCGAAATTAACGATACCTTTCTATTATATGCATCACCAGCCCTACCCGGTGATTGCTGACCATCCGGAAAGTTTAGACGTCAAATGTGACAGGTTTATTAAGCGGAGCGTGATTTCGGATGGCCGCCGCGGTATGGCCGGTATTGCCAACAGACGTCCGTGTTTCTGGCTGTCGTTCTGGCTGTCGTCAATATCGCTGGTAGACGTGATATACGCAACACACGATGTCAGGCCGGGCGCTGCAGGGTTTTTACACCATCCTGCGTGGCCACCAGTGCAACATGCGCCGGCGCCAGCGCGAAAAACCCGCAACAAACCACGCCAGGAATGTCGTTAATGCGCGATTCGAGCCGGCGCGCGCCTTCCGTATCAACCTGCAACCCCTGAATGTCCAGGATATGGCCCCCGTTATCAGTGACAAAACCGTCGCGCCACACCGGGGTTCCCTCAGACGCCAAGCGGCGCGCCACCATGGCACGCGCCATGGGAAGTACTTCAACCGGCAAGGGAAACCGACCCAGTGTTTGAACCACTTTGGATTCGTCCACAATACAAACAAACTGCCGTGCCAGAGCCGCCACGATCTTCTCGCGGGTAAGGGCCCCGCCCCCGCCTTTGGTCATGGCGAGGTCGTGGTTGATCTCGTCAGCGCCATCAACATAGGCCACCAGCTCGGTTACTTCGTTAAGATCAATGACATCGATGCCGTGCCGCTGCAAGCGCTCGGTACTGCGATTAGAACTGGACACGGCAGCCCGGAAGCGGGTTTTATGTTTGGCAAGTTCATCAATAAAAAAGTCCACCGTAGAACCCGTGCCAACTCCCACCACCGCCGTATTGTCCAGCAGGGGCAAAATGTACTGTACGGCTTCGCGGGCCACGTTTTGCTTCAGTTCGTCTTGTGTCAGCATGGCCGCCTCACGCGAAAAGTTCGGCGTAGCGAGTATCGGAAAAACCCACCATAACCGTATCGCCCGTAACCAGCACGGGGCGTTTG
>JAJUIY010000075.1 GCA_029267415.1 Alcaligenaceae bacterium | reverse complement strand
CTATGCGGAGGCCTGAAGGGCACGCCATGCAATATCGGTGCGATACTGCATGCCGTCAAGCTGCACTTGTTGGACAGCATCGTACACCATGGTACGCGCTGCTTCGACCGTGTCGGCCAGTCCGGTTACGCACAGCACGCGCCCGCCGCTGGTGTAAAGCTGCCCGTCTCTGAGCGTGGTGCCGGCATGAAAGGTAACGCAATGGGTTGTGTCGGCGGGAAGTTGGCTGATGACGTCGCCGGTGCGCGGAGTGGCAGGGTAATTATGCGCAGCCACCACCACACCTAACGCTGTGCGGGGGTCCCAGTCGATTGCGTGTGGCTGCAGCCGACCCTCGACGGCGTCTTCAAACACGGTGGCCAGGTCATTGCGGATGCGCATCACGATGGGCTGGGTTTCCGGGTCGCCCATGCGGCAGTTGTATTCCAATACTTTTAGCGGTCGGGTGGCATCGTGGCCGTCGCCAATCATCAGACCGGCGTACAGAAACCCGGTAAACGGAATGCCGTCCTTCTTCATGCCGTCGATCGTGGGTTCGATAACTTCACGCATAATGCGTTCGTGCAACGCAGGGCTAACTACCGGCGCCGGCGAATAGGCTCCCATGCCGCCGGTATTGGGACCTTGGTCGTTGTCGAGCAAGCGCTTGTGATCTTGGCTGCTGGCCATTGGCACAATCGTGTTGCCGTCGCACATCACAATGAAGCTGGCTTCTTCACCGGTCAAGAATTCTTCGATCACCACACGTGCGCCTGCCTGCCCGAAACTGCCGTCGCCCAGCATGCTGTCGACGGCGTCCAAGGCCTGCTGTTCGGTTTCGGCCACGATGACGCCCTTGCCGGCGGCCAAGCCGTCGGCTTTTACAACGATGGGGGCACCTTGCTGGCGAATATACGCCTTGGCTTGTTCGGCATCGGTAAACGTTTGATACGCGGCGGTGGGAATGTGGTGGCGCACCATGAACGCCTTGGCAAAGTCTTTCGAACTTTCCAGCTGGGCCGCTGCCTGACTGGGACCAAAAATTTTAAGGCCTTGCTCGCGAAAGATATCGACCACACCGGCGGCCAACGGTGCCTCGGGGCCCACCACGGTGTAGGCGATGCCTTCATTGCGGGCGAAGTTGGCCAGGTCGTGCAGGTTGGTGATGTCGACATTTTGCATGCGTGGGCTGCAAGCCGTACCGCCATTGCCCGGCGCCACAAACACCGTTTTTACACGCGGGGATTGCGCCAGCCGCCAGGCCAGCGCGTGTTCGCGGCCACCGCCGCCAATAATAAGTAGCTTCATAAAAAGTCCGGTTGCTGCGCGGTGACTAATACCGCTTACTTGGCTTCTTCTTCGGCGGTTTCGTCAAAAACCGTGTTGGTGTAAACCGCTTGAACGTCGTCCAGGTTTTCAAGGGCGTCCAGCATTTTCTGCATGGTTTCAGCCTCTTTGCCGGTCAGTTCGGTTTCATTGAGCGGTTTCATGACGACGTCCTGCACTTCAGGAGTAAGGCCTGCGTCTTCGAACGCCTTTTTGACGGCTTCGTAATCGGCAGGTTCGCAAATGACCTCGATCACGCCGTCCTCATCCGTTTCGATGTCTTCGGCGCCGGCGTCAAGCGCGACTTCCATGACCTGTTCTTCAGATGTGCCCGGGGCAAAAATGAATTGCCCGCAGTGCTTGAACAGGAAGGTGACGCAACCGTCTTGTCCAAGGTTGCCGCCGTGCTTGCTTAGCGCGTGGCGTACCTCGGCAACCGTGCGCTGACGGTTGTCGGTCATGCAGTCGACAATCACCGCCGCGCCGCCTACACCGTAGCCTTCGTAGCGGATTTCCTCGTAGTTGTCGCCTTCGGTTCCGCCCGAACCCCGTTGGATTGCCCGCTGGACGTTGTCCTTGGGCATGTTTGCGGCCGTGGCCTTTTCGAGGGCCAGGCGCAGACGGGGGTTACTGTCGGGGTCGGGGCCGCCATCGCGCGCCGCTACCGTGATTTCCCGAATGACTTTCGTCCAGAGTTTGCCTCGTTTGGCATCTTGGCGACCTTTCCTGTGCTGGATGTTCGCCCATTTACTGTGTCCGGCCATAAAACTTCTGTTAATTCAATGGAAAAGAAGACATTTTAACCTCTACAGACAATTTCGTATGCATTAAACTGAGCCCACCAATTTTCCGCCTTAAAGGTGCTCTTATGGTTGATCCCGTCGTCATCGCCAAAAACGCCCATGCATCGACGTTGTTGCTGCCAAAATTTGCCAACCGGCATGGGTGCATCACGGGTGCCACGGGTACCGGGAAAACGGTCACTCTGCAGTTGCTTGCCGAGGCTTTTTCACGGATGGGCACGCCGGTGTTCATGGCCGATGTCAAAGGGGACTTCAGTGGCATTTCGCAAGCCGCTACGCCTAACCCCAAGCTGATGCAACGGCTGGAAAAGCTTGATCTGCCCGAGCCCGCCTGGGGCGCGTGCCCCGTCACCTTCTGGGATATCTTTGGTGAGCAGGGGCATCCGGTGCGGGCCACGGTGTCCGATATGGGCCCGTTGCTGCTCTCGCGCATGCTCGAACTTAATGATACCCAAGAAGGCATACTGAGCCTGGTGTTCCGCATTGCCGACGACGAAGGTCTGCTGATTCTTGACATGAAAGATCTGCGCGCGATGCTGCAGCATGTGGCCGAGCGGGCGGCCGAGGTACGCGTGCGTTACGGAAACGTGTCTGCCGCGTCCATCGGCGCTATCCAGCGCAGCCTGTTACGTTTGGAGTCTCAGGGGGCCGACCAGTTTTTTGGCGAGCCCATGCTCGACGTTTTTGACCTGCTGCGTGTTGACCACAATGGCCGTGGGGTGGTGAACATCCTGGCGGCGGACCGCCTGATGCAGTCGCCCCGTCTCTACGCCGTGTTTCTTCTCTGGTTGCTTTCCAGCATTTACGAGCGTCTGCCTGAAGTTGGCGATCTGGAAAAACCCAAGTTTGTGTTCTTTTTCGACGAGGCTCACCTGTTGTTTCGCAATGCGCCGTCAGCCCTGCTTGAGAAAATCGAACAAGTCGTACGTCTGATCCGTTCCAAAGGGGTGGGTATTTTCTTTATCACGCAGAACCCCCTGGATATTCCGGATACTGTGCTGGGTCAGCTTGGCAATCGGGTGCAACATGCCTTGCGGGCATATACGCCACGCGATCAAAAGGCCGTGAAGACGGCCGCGCAAACCATGCGTGCCAATCCGCAACTCGATATCGAGGCGGCCATCACCGAGCTGGGCGTGGGCGAAGCGCTAGTGTCCATGTTGGACGATCGGGGACGCCCCACTGTGACCGAGCGTGTCTGGATGCTGGCGCCCGGCAGTCAGATCGGTCCGGCCCCCGATGCTGAAATACATGCCATTCGTGCGGCATCACCGTTATCAGGCAAGTACGAGCAAACTATTGATCGTGAGTCCGCCTATGAGGTTTTGAAAAAACGCGTCGAAGAGCAGTTGGCCACCGCAGGGGCACCGGAGAGTGCACCCGGCCAACAGCAAGACCGGGGTATTGCCGGTATTGTCAGTGACTTCTTTTTCGGGTCCACCGGGCCGCGGGGTGGACGGCGCGACGGTATCGTACAGTCGGTGATCAAAAGTGAAGCGCGCCGTACCACACGGCGTTTATTGCGCGGCGTACTGGGCGGGATTGTTCGCCGTCGTTAGGCGCAGGGGCGCTCCGACGCTGTACTTTTGGCCCGACGCGTCGCCTTGCCGGGTTTGACGGCCTGGGTGTCATCCGCTTTGCGTAGTCCCGACCACACGATCGCCGCAATCATGATGGCACCACCAATCAGTGCCCTGACCGACGGGTATTGGGCAAACAGGATGGCGGCAAACACGATGGCATACACGGGCTCAAGGGCGATGACAATGCCTGCACTGCGCGCGTTAAGCACCATCATGCTGGCTACAAGCAAGTAATGCGACAGGGCGGTGCAAAAAACGCCCAACAGCGCGACCCATAGCCAGTTAAGGGCATCCAGGTGCATCAGGCCGGTGCCCGCAAAGGGCAGCGTTACCACCAGCACGACAAAGTTTTCCCAGCAGGCGATATGCTGTGCGGGCACCTGGCCGGCTACCTTACGGTTAATGAGCGTAAACAGCGCAAACGAAAAGCCGGAGGCCACCGCCCATGCCAGACCGATCGTTGCCTGGTTGGCAAAGTCGAACGATGGCGTTACCAGCAGCAGGCCGCCCGTCACCATCGCCAGGATCAGCCACTCTTCGCGACTGGCGCGTTCTTTCAGCACGAAATGTTCGCCCAAGGTAATAAACGCCGGAAAGCTGGCAAAGCCTAGCGTGGCCAGGGCAACGCCGCCCACTTTGACGGCGATGAAAAACGTGACCCAGTGGATGGCCAGCATGGCGCCGGCGGTGATCAGTACGGCAATGTTACGGCCGCGGACGGCACGAAATACCGAGGGGCCCGCCGAACGCCCAAACAGCCAGAGTGCCGCAACGGCGAAGCCGGCTCGTCCGGCGGTGATGACCGTCGCATCGGCCTGGATCAATTCGCCGAAGATGCCGGTCAGGCCAAACAAAACGGCAGCAATATGGATGGCAACAAGAGCTTGGGAACGCGTCATAATAGTAGGCAGTGTGCCACAGAAGTGCGCGGCCCTGTTCCGTGCATCGTATGATGGCTCATTCTTTTTATTCCAAGGAGACGACGTGGAAAATAAAGTCCAAGCAATTCGAATTGAACGCCATGGCGGCCCCGAGGTGCTTCAGCTGGTTGCTGTTGACCTGCCCGCACCCGCCGAAAACGAAGTCACCATACGTCAAAAGGCGATTGGTCTGAATTTTATCGATATTTACTTCCGTACCGGTTTATATGAAAGTGCCCTGCCGCATGGCCTGGGTTTTGAAGCGGCGGGGGTAGTCGAGGCGGTGGGCTCGGCCGTTACCCACCTGAAACCCGGTGATCGCGTGGCTTATGGGCAAAGTCCTATTGGCGCCTATGCCGAGGCGCGTAACGTGCCGGCACAGCAAGTGGTTAAGCTGCCTGATGAAATCAGCTTCGAAGAAGCGGCCGCCATCATGCTGAAAGGGTTGACGGTGCAGTACCTGTTTCGTCAAACATACCGCCTGCAAGAGGGCGAAACCGTTTTATTCCATGCTGCGGCCGGTGGTGTGGGCCTGATTGCTTGCCAGTGGGCACGCGCTTTGGGTGTCAAGCTTATCGGTACCGCGTCCAGCCCCGAAAAAATGGAGCTGGCACGCCAGCACGGAGCTTGGGAAATGATCGATTACACCAAGGAAAATGTGGTCGAACGCGTGCTTGAGTTAACCGATGGCAAAAAAGTGCCGGTTGTGTATGACGGTGTCGGCAAGGATACCTGGCTGACATCGCTCGACTGCCTGCAACCCCGGGGTTTGATGGTCAGCTTCGGCAACGCGTCGGGCCCGGTCGAGGGCGTCAATCTGGGTATTTTGGCCGCTAAAGGCTCGTTGTTTGTTACGCGCCCCACGTTGGGCACCCATGTGGCCACACAAGAAGCCATGCAAGCGGCCGCTGACGAGCTGTTCGACATGGTGGTGCAAAAGAAAATCAAGGTTGCCATTGGGCAACGCTTCCCGCTGGAAAGCGCTGCCGATGCGCACATTGCGCTGGCCGGGCGTGCCACAACAGGCGCCACGGTTTTAACCCTGTAAAGGCTTGTCTTAGATGTGCACCCCGCCTGGTTCGGCGGGGTCATGGTGCTGGGCGTCAGCGTTTGGGGCTATCCAGGTGGTACCCATGCACGCGCTGCACCTCGTTTTTCGAACCCAGAATTACGCCGACGCGCTGGTGCAGGCCGGTGGGTTCGATATCCAGAATGCGGCGTTCGCCATCCACCGCCATGCCACCCGCCTGCTCGATCAGAAAACTCATGGGGTTGGCTTCGTACATCAGGCGAAGCTTGCCCTGACGGCTGGATTCACGTTGATCACGCGGGTACATGAAAATTCCCCCGCGCGTCAAAATCCGGTGCACATCGGCCACCATCGATGCAATCCAGCGCATGTTGTAGTTTTTCCCAAGCGATCCGGTGGTGCCGGCCAGGCATTCGTCAATATAGCGTCGCACGGGGGCTTCCCAATGGCGCATGTTCGACATGTTGATCGAAAACTCGGCCGTGTCCTCAGGAATCGTGATGCCTTCCCGGGTCAGTACCCAGGCACCGGTGTCTTTGTCGAGGGTGAAAGCCACCACGCCTTGGCCAAGGGTAAGCACCAAGGTTGTTTGCGGGCCATAAATGACATAGCCGGCGGCCACCTGCAGTGCGCCGGGCTGCATGAAGTCGGCCTCCGATACGGGGTTGTTGCGGTGGCTTTCTGGCGTCTTCAAAACTGAAAATATCGTACCGATGGATACATTCACATCGATGTTGGACGAGCCATCCAGCGGATCGAACAGGAGCAAATAATCGCCTTGCGGATACGCCGCCGGGATGGCATGAAAGGTGTCCATTTCTTCGGAGGCCATGGCACGCAGGGCGCCCCCCCATTCGTTGGCGGCCAGCAAGATGTCGTTGGCCATCACGTCCAGTTTTTTTTGAACTTCGCCTTGTACGTTTTCCGTTTCCAGACTGCCCAGCACATCCGCCAGGGCGCCTTTGCTTACCTTATGGCTAATGCTGGTGCAGGCGCTGGCCACCGTTTCGATCAGCAGGCGCAAGTCAGGGGTGATGTCGGCATGGCGACGCCCTTGCTCGACCAGGTATTGAGGCAATGTCAAAAGGCTCACGTTTTACTCCGATTCGATAGTTAATGCCTTGTCCACGATTTCACTGACGTTCGGGGACAGGGTGTGATGGTTTCGCAGGGTTTCCAGGGCGTCTTTCATGCCGCTGCGAGCCGGCTCGGCAAACTGTGCCCAGTTGTCCAGCCCGCGGGTGAGACGCGCGGCAATTTCCGGGTTAAGCGGGTCAAGGGCCAAAATTTGTCGGGCCCAGAACGCATAGCCCTCCGGCGTGTGGATGGCCGCAACGTTGTTCAGACAAAACTGGAACACCAGGGCACGCGCCCGGTTGGGGTTGCGGATGGAAAATTCCGGGTGCGCCATCAGCGCTTCAATGGTGTCGACGTCGGCCCAGTGCGCGGTGGCCTGCGCGCTGAACCAGGCGTCCATGAGCTGCTCATCTGCACGGGCCCGCTCGTAGAAGTCGGCCAGAATGTCTTGGCTGCATACCGGGTCGGCAAAGCGGGTCAGGGCGTTCAGGGCGCCGAGGCGATCGGTCAGGTTGTTGGCCTGCCAGTATTGTTCCCGGGCAAGCTCAATGGCGGGTTCATGGTCGCCCGAAAGCAGGTAGGCCAGCGCCAGCGAGCGCAAGGCACGCTTGCCCGCGTCCAGCGGGGCCGGGCTATAGGGCCGGACAGCGACGTCATTGCATGACTCGTAAGCGGCCAGCCAGTGTTCGCGAAGCGCATGGCCAAGGTGGGCGTGCACTGTCGCGTGGGCCTGGCTGATGGCTTGCGGGTTAATGGGCTGCATCTTGAGCAGCATTTGCTTGATGGGAATAAGGCGCAGTGCGCGGGCCCGGTAGTCGGGTGACAGGCCCGGATCAGCAAGCAGTTGGCGCCATACGTCAATAATGAGTGTTGGTGTGGCGGCGTCCTCGGTAGTGTCCGCCTGCCTTAAGATTTCGGCCGATGCAAGGCGTTGCACGGCCTCCCAGCGCGCAAAGGGGTCAGGGTCGTGCATCGCCAGCACGGCAAACTCGGCATCGGTGGTGTCGCTTTGCAGAATGACAGGGGCCGAAAAGCCACGTAACGCCGACACGATGGGGCGTTCCGGCATGTCGGAAAACGTCCAGCTGGCCTGCGCATCGGTAAGTTCCAGCAGCGTGGTGCCATTGTTGGGCGCCGGCATGGGCTGGCCGTTGGCCCCCACAAACCCCACGGCGACGGGAATGTGCAGCGGCGGTTTGGCTTTAACCGGCGAAGCTTGCTTCTCGATGCCGGCGGGGTCGTTTTGTTGTGTCAGTGTAATGGTGCACGACCGTGTTGTTTCGTCATAATTCACCCGCAGCGTAACCCGTGGGGTACCGGCCTGGCTGTACCAGCCCCGGAAGGTATCCAGGGTGCGATCGGGATGGCGCTGACGGTATACGTGCTCCATGGCGTCCAGAAAGTCGTCGCACGTTACCGCCTGTCCGTCGTGGCGGCGAAAATATTCCTGCAGGCCTTCGCGGAACCCGTCGCGGCCCAGCAGCGTGTGCAACATGCGGATTACCTCGGCGCCTTTTTCGTAAATGGTAGCCGTATAAAAGTTGCTGATTTCCTGATAGCTTTCGGGTCGGATCGGGTGCGCCATGGGCCCGGCGTCTTCCGGAAACTGGCTGCTGCGCAAGATATCGACGTCTTCAATGCGCTTGACCGCTTGGGCGCTGCGAGCGGCGTCACCATCAAGGCCGGCCGCCAGCATATCCGCTGAGAAAGCCTGCTCACGAAACACCGTAAGCCCTTCTTTGAGGGACAGCTGAAACCAGTCGCGGCAGGTTACGCGGTTGCCAGTCCAGTTATGAAAGTACTCGTGCCCAATCACCGCTTCCACAGTACGGTAATTGGTGTCAGTGGCGGTGTCGGGGCTGGCCAGCACATAGGCCGAGTTAAAAATGTTGAGCCCCTTGTTTTCCATGGCGCCCATATTGAAGTCGCGCGCCGCCACAATCATGAACCGATCCAGGTCCAGTTCAAGTCCCCAGGTGTCTTCATCCCAACGCATGGCGCGCTCGAGGCAGTCGAGCGCCCACGCGGTTTTGTCGATAGAGAGCGCGTCGGTGTAAACCTGCAGCGTTACGGGCCGTCCACTGCGGGTTTGCACGACTTTTTCGCGGCAGCTGAAGTTGCCGGCCACCAAGGCAAACAAGTAACTGGGTTTGGGATGAGGGTCGTCCCAGACGGCTTCGTGCCGGCCATTGTCCAGTTCGCGCTGGCTGATGAGGTTGCCATTGGACAACAGCACCGGGTAGCGCGACTTATCCGCGCGCAACGTAACGCGGTAGGCGGACATCACGTCGGGCCGGTCGGGAAACCACATTATCCGGCGAAAGCCTTCAGCCTCGCACTGCGTGAATAAACTGTCTGCGGATGCATACAGACCCATCAACGCCGTGTTGTCGGCGGGGTGGCATTCCGTCTGCACGGTCAGTGTAAATGTTGCGCTTTCCGGATGCAGCGTCAGCGTCGTGTCGGTGAGCTCGTATTGTGCCGGCTGCAGCAACTGCCCGTCGATCGCTACGGAAACCAGGGTAAGTGCATCGCCATCCAGGACCAGGGGTGCGGCCTCGTCACCGCAGCGCTGCATATCCAGCTCGGCGGTTACGCGTGTGATGTCGTGGTCCAGATCAAAATAAAGCCGCACCTGAGAAACCGTATAAGGGTAGGGACGGTAATCGGTACGTGAAATTATGTAAGAGTTGGTTGTGCGCATGGGAACGGTATAGCGAAAGCAAAGATAATGATCTATTGTAATGACATGCCACCGCGGCGAGGGCGTGACCCCGCGCGCTGGCGGGCACAGCGCTTGCGGCGCAGCATGTATGGCACAAGCCATGCCGGGTTAGGGCGGCGCAGTGGCCAGGTTTATGGGGCGTTAAGTATGTGGCGTTTATTTATCGACGTGGGTGGTCGCGTGGTTCGTAGGCTGGCGTTAGTTGTCCTGACTGTGGGCCTGACGGGGTGTGCGTCTACCATCGCAGCGCGGGTAACCAGTTTTCAGCAATGGCCGCAAGACACCATGGGGGCCACGTACCGTATTGTGGCTACTCCCGACCAGCAAAATAACCTTGAATTTCAAAACTATGCGGATATGGTTCGGGCAGCGATCGGTCCCGTGGGGCTGGTTGAAGCGGGCGGCAACGTATCTGCGCGGTTCGATGTTCATATTGAATATGGGAACCCGGTTGAAAAGCGTTGGGTGCAAAGATATAACGACCCTTATTGGGATGGGTGGGGATTTAATCCCTTTTTTGGGGGCGTTTATAGTGGCTATCGGGGTTGGGGGTGGGGCTCCGGCATATATGTGACACCGTCAGTGGTGACCGTGCCGATAGAGGTATATAAGAATACCCTTACGATCACAATCATTGATAACCAAAATAACGGTGCTGAAGTTTATCGGTCAACGGCGCTCAATATGAGTGATGCCGATAACCTGGCCTTGGTGATGCCTTATTTGGCACAGGCCGTGTTCGATGGCTTTCCAGGCAACAACGGCCAAGTTCGTGAAGTGCGTTACCGCGTGGGTAGGTAATTAGCCCGGGCGCCGCATGGCAGGTCCCGGGCGGGTATGGCTTGTATTAGTGGTTGGCAAAACTTTTACACGGTATTGGCAGAGCCAAATTGTTTTAATGCGTTATTAATACATAACAATGGTTGTTACGTTCTGATAAGCCTTGCCGGTGGGTAATGATTATTTAATCAGGAATTCGTCGCGGCT
>JAJUIY010000248.1 GCA_029267415.1 Alcaligenaceae bacterium | reverse complement strand
CTGTTGTGTTGGCGCCGATTGTCGGGGTATCCAGCGCCCACGCGCAGATGAACGCACCGCTTAGCGGGCAAACGGAAACGGCAGGCCGTCCGACGGCCACTTCTGCAACACAAGGGGACACCGCGGCGACGGCCACGTCGTCTACCCCATCCGCGCCACGCGCCCCCCACGGCACCGCAACCGTTACGTTTCCACTGCAGCCTGCGGCGCCGGTCACCGCCGCCCCCGCGCGCCCATCAACGCCGTCAGCGGTCCCCCCCGCTGCGGTGCCAGCGTCGGCGCCGGTAGCGCCTACACCACCCGCTTCAGAACCGGAACGCCGCATGACCCGCGTGGAGATTCGTCTTGCTCCGGAGCAGCGCGTTGGGGATGCCACCCGCAGCTTGCTGGAAATGCAGGCCGATACATCTCGTCCGGGTACGCCGCACCAGGTGCTGGGGGCCACGGCCGGGCGCAGCTGGCAACGCTACCTGGATAGTTTCGGTCATGCCATTCCGGAATGGTTTGAAAATGAGGTGGAAAGCGGCAGCAGCCGCTGAAGCACAGTATGACGCACGCATTGTTTGCCGACGATATTGACGTTTACGTCTGGGAGGGGACCTCGGATTTGCTATTCCGGGCCGATCGCTGTCTGGCGGAGCACGGCATCCGCGTGGTGCCCGCCGATGTGGCCGGGGCCGCCATGCCGCGTCTTGACCCCACCCGGCGCACCGTGGCGCTGGTATCGGTCAGTGTCATGGCCGAGGGGCGCTTTGCCGGCAACGACTGGCTGGCCCGGCACGCCGTGCCGGTCATCTGGGTGGCCTCCGAAGAGCGCGGCTACGATCCCCGTTTTTATCCGCCCGACTATTCCTACACCTTGCCGCTTTCGTTCCAGTGTGTGGAATTGCGTTCACTGGTGTTTCGTTTGGCGTCACAGGTTGAGGCGGTGCGCAAGGCCGAGGTGCCGCGCACACCGGAGCGCCCGCTCATTGCCGTGTCGCCCGTTATGCAGCGGGTTATTGCCGACGCCCGCATGTACGCCGATTGCGACGCCAGCGTGTTGGTGCACGGCGAAACCGGGGTGGGCAAGGAACGCATCGCCCGTCTGCTGCATGAGCATTCATCACGGGCGGCGGGGCCGTTCGTAGCGGTTAATTGCGGGGCCATTCCCGACGGCTTGTTTGAAGCGCATTTTTTTGGCCATGGAAAAGGCGCGTTCACCGGTGCCGTCGCCGCGCATAAGGGTTATTTTGAGCAGGCCGACGGGGGCACGCTGTTTCTGGATGAAATCGGCGAACTGCCCTTAGACCAGCAAGTGAAATTGCTACGCGTGCTGGAGCAAAGGGTAATTACCCGCTTGGGCACCACCGCTGAAATTCCCGTGGATTTCCGGGTAGTGGTGGCCACGCACCGCAACCTGCGTGCTTTGGTTGAACAAGGCCATTTCCGCGCTGATCTCTATTACCGGCTGGTGGTGATCGAATTATTTGTCCCCAATCTTGAAGAGCGCGGACCGCAAGAGAAACAAGCCTTGTTTACCTCCATGCTGGAACAAAACATTGGCACGGTGGTGACCGACATCCCGGGGTGGTTGCTGAAGCGGGTCGCGGCCATCACGTTTTCCGGCAATGTACGTGAGCTTTCCAACCTGGCTGAGCGGGTCGCCATTGTAAAAACGCAGTTTGGTGGTTGGGATGAAGACCGTCTTGACGATATACTCAGACAATTTGAAACATTGTCGCCAGGGGTTGCACAAGGTAACAACGCCGACGACGGCACTGACATACCCCTGACCGATCAGGAAGAAGCTGAGAAGCACGACATTATTGCGGCGCTTGACCAGCATGGCTGGCGCCGTCAAGATACCGCCGCGTTTCTGGGTATCAGCCGGAAAGTATTATGGGAAAAAATGCGCAAGTATCAGATTACGGCGCAACACAATGCGTAAAAAGGTGAATAACAATGGGTGAAAGGATGTCTAGGCTGACAACGTTGGGGGCAGTATGTGTACTGGCCGGTGTGCTGGCGGGCTGCCAGCATTTTCCGGCGTCCAATGGTTCGGTAGTACGCAATATGGAACAGCAAGGCGACGCCACTAACCAGAGCGAGGCAACCGCCGCCCAGGCCGACGCGGATGACGCGGCCAACGCTGCACCGGCGCCCGCCCCGGTGCTTAGCCGGGTAGACGAGGTGCGCCAGCACATCCAAAATCGCACGGTACGCGAGCTTCGCACCACCTACAACGGTATTTACGGGGCCAGCCTGCTGTTCCACCCCGCTGATCTCGTGTACTACGCCGTGTTGTTTGAAAACCGCAATGCCTGGCGCGTGGTAAAAACTGATGACCCCACCAAAGCCGAGAAAGCCTATCGCGACTACGCGGCCGAATCGGCCAAACTGGCCAAGGCCGAACTCGAGCGCATACAGCTTGAGGCCCGCTATAACAAGGCCGAGCGCGAGCTGTTGAACAAAGCGGACGAGCTCACCTCGCTGCAACGCGACATCGAGCTGCGTGAGCGCCAGGAATCGGTGATCAAATCACAACAAGCGCAGCTGCGCAGCTATGTTGAGCAATTGTCGCAGCAGCAGAAAGACGCCGAAGAGCAGCTGAAAATACTGCAGCGCCAAATCGAAACCCTGGAACAACGCGCCCGCCAGTAAAGCGTAATCGGGCGTTTGGCACGTTCAGGGTCTGCCGCAGGCCGGGCCAAGCAAACCGCGCAGCGTCAGGCCGCCTTGTTTTTGGGCGTGTTGCCCAGCTCGCGCAAAATCTGCCGGATGGCGTCGGTGCGGG
>JAJUIY010000125.1 GCA_029267415.1 Alcaligenaceae bacterium | reverse complement strand
GAATCCGCCCGCATCGCCATCCAGGGTGTGCAGCCCAAGGGTATCAATAACGATGGTCACGGCACCCTGCCGGTCAGCAAGGTTGTACAAAGCATGTTCCCCTACTACGCCGAGCATACGCGTCTGGGCGGTTCAAAACGGCTTCAACCCTTGTCACCGGAAGAAATCACCGTACGCGACCTTGAAGCGGCCAGTCTCGATGCCCGGGCCAATGCCACCAATATCTACAACGATATCTATCGCGAGTACTGCACGTTGGCCGATCACAACCCGGGCATGCAGCCGGCATGGGTCAACGAAGCCCGCGACTCCATGATCCGGCATCAGCAAATGGTGATTGGCGACCTGCAAGAAAAAGTGCAGCAAGCGCCAGAGCAGGCCTCCGACGAGTTTATGTATCAGGACAAGAGCGAAGCCTCTCGCGAGCTCGAGGCCGCCAAGGCACTGCTCGAGCAAACGCCACCGGCCGTCACAGAAGACGTCCTGCAAGAGCGCGTCTGGAATCCGCTGCCCTACCAGCGTTACAAGGGCAAAGACGACTAATTTGTTTGGTTCATCAGCGTTATTACGCTTCTTTGATGCCCCGCAAGGGGCATTTTTTTGTGCCTTCAACCCGAGTTACGCAGGCCGGCGGCAATCCCGTTAATCGTCATATGAATGGCACGCTGCAAGGCAGTTTCTTCTGCGTCCTCCGACAAGCTGCCATCTGACGCGTTACCCGATCCAACGGCTTCTCCACTTCCCGGACCCTTATTCGGCGCAACCCGCTGGTCGGGATCGGCATCGTTCTGCCCGCCAACCCTGCTTGCGTCTTGCAAGGCGCGGTAGCGCTGCAACAGCTCTACCTGCAGGTGGTTTAGCGGATCAATGTAGGCAAATCGTTCTGCCAGTGCAGCCGCCAAGGCGTCGTCGTAAGCCAGTAAACGGTGCCCCGTCACCTTGCCAAACATGGTCAGCGTCATTTCGTATTCGTCACGGATTCGACCAAAGATGGTGTCGCGCAACTGGGGGTCGGGCACCAGCCCGGCATAGCGCGCCGCAATACCCAAATCCGTCTTGGCCAGTACCTGTTCCATGTTGGACAGAAGCGCCCTGAAAAAACGCCAATGCTTGGCAATATGCTGCAAGCCGGCCAAGCGCTCAGCCGGCGTCTTGCCGTCGTCAGGTAGGCCTTGTTGCACATACCGGTGCAAAGCCGTGCCCACGCCGTACCAACCCGTCAGCATCAAGCGGCACTGTGCCCACGAAAAACCCCACGGAATAGCCCGCAGGTCGGCGATACGACCACTGAATTTGCGGGATGCCGGACGCGAGCCAATATTCAGCTGGCCAATCTCGAGAATCGGGGTTGAGGCAAAGAAATACGTATCAAAACCGGGGGTTTCGTAGACCAAATCGCGATACGCCTGTTCGGCCAGCGCCGATAGCGCGTCCAGTATCGGCTGGTATTCTTCCAGGTAGCGATCTTCTTGGCGGACGATCTCGGGGGTCACGCCCAAACTGGCTTCCAACGTCGCCGCCACGATGTTTTCAAGATGCCAGCGGCCCACCTCGGCATCCTTGTACTTCACCTGAATCACCTCGCCTTGTTCGGTCAGGCGAATTTGGCACCCTACCGTACCGGACGGCTGAGCCAGAATAGCGTCGTAGCTGGAGCCACCACCCCGAGCCACCGAGCCACCGCGCCCATGAAAAAGTCGCAACCTGACCTGACGGTCCTGAAACACGCTCAACAACGCACGTTCAGCACAATACAACGCCCAGTTTGACGTCAGATAGCCGCCGTCCTTATTACTATCAGAGTAACCCAGCATGACTTCCTGCACCCCATGCTGCGCGTGATGCACACGGGCTGCCACCTCGGGCAAGTCCAGCCACCGGGCCATAATTTCCGGCCCGCGCTGCAGGTCGGGAATGGTTTCGAACAGCGGCACCACCATCGGGCCCTGTGCGGCCGATGCGTGGCCGGGGGGCGTGGCCAGCCCCGTTTCCTGCATCAACACCAGCACCTCAAGCAAATCGCTCAGGCTTTCGGTATGCGACACAATCAGCTGGGTAATAGCCTGGGGGCCGTATTTATCGCGAGCCAATGCAGCGGTGCGGAATACGGATAGTTCTTTTGCTGTTTCGGGTGAATAGCGCGCCCATGGCAAAATAAGTGGGCGCCGCGTGGCCAGTTCTTTACGCAACACAGCCACTCGCTCAGCCTCAGGCAAGGCGGCATAATCGAAGGGCTGCCCGTTATGGCAGGCTTGGGCAGTGGTAAACAGCTCGGCCAACACCCTTTCGTGCACATCAGAACTTTGGCGCAAATCAAGCGATGCCAAGTGAAACCCAAACACGGCCACGGCTTGTATCAGACCCGACAGACGAAGACGCGCCACAGCAGTTGCACGATGCTGCTCAAGCGACGTGCTTACCGTTTCGAGATCGGCCAGAAAACCCTGCGCATTTTGATAGGGATGTGCCGCATAGGTGCGCCGCGTCGCCAAGGGCGCCCCGGTCAGCGCCTCGGCAGTGGCGGCGAGCCGTGCGTAGATATGGATGCACGCCCGTCGGTAAGGCTCGTCAAGACGGTGCGCCGAGCTATCTTGGCTTGCTAAAGACAGCGCCAGCAGTTCCGGACTGGCCGAACCCAGCGAACCGGACAGGGACAGCTCGCTACCCAACGCTTGTACCTCGGTCAGGTAAAACGAAAACGCGGTGCGTGCCTGGCGTTGCAGCGCCTCATCCAGTGTTGCGGCATCCACAAACGGGTTGCCGTCACGGTCACCGCCGATCCAGCTGCCCATACGCAAAAAAGGCGGCAGTGGTTGCGTTGGCGAATGGCGCAGCAAGCGAGCCAGGTCTTGATACAAGCGGGGTATCGCCCTGAAGAAAGTGCTGTTGTAGTACGACAGCGCATTATCGATTTCATCCAGCACGGTCAATTTTTGGCGACGCAGCATGCGGGTATGCCATAAGGTGGCAATATGCCCGGCCAGACGCTGGTCTTGATTGTGCTGCTCGGACGGCGTTCGGGGTTGGTCGCCGGCCGCCAGTTCAGCCGCGATCGCCTTATGCAGGTCGAGCGTGCTCTTGCGCTGGACTTCGGTTGGGTGTGCAGTCAGCACCGGTACCACCGACAAGGTCGACAACGCCGACAACACCTGTTGCCCATTTACCCCAGAGTGTTCAAGCATATGCAGCGCATGGTCCAAGCTGCCGCGCATGGGCAGGCCATTATCCAATAGATGTCGGCGATGGCGGCGATTCTGGTCGCGGTCTTCGGCAATGTTGGACAGCTGCAAAAAATAACTGAATGCCCGAACCACCGGAATCACGGCGGCATCGTCCAGGCCAGAGATCAAGTCGCGCAAGGTGGTTCCGCTGGGCGCATCGTTGTCGCGCCGATAGCGCACCGCCGCACGCCGCAAGGTTTCGATGACGTCATACACTGACTGACCGTCGGCATCGCGGATCACATTGCCTAGAACACGGCCAAGCCAGCGTATATCGGATCGCAACGGCGAAACACACGCGTCATCACGGGCAGGTTGTGCCATTCATCTCCTCCATTCTTTCTTATATGCTGAACGCCCGCTCAGGGGGCGGGCTTGGCACACGGACGGGCGCAGCATCAAGCCTTGCGCATAAAGCGGTGTGCGCCCGGCAAACAGTTACGCGGGCGTTTCGTCTTGTTGGGGTGCGCCGCTGTCAGTGGCCGCAAAGCTGCACACGGTGTAGACCGGCAAACCGGCCGCTTCAACCACTTTTGAGCCGCCCAGATCGGGCAAGTCGATAATGGCGGCGGCCTCAACCACGTTGGCACCCAAGCGCTGCAGCAGCTTGGACGCGGCGACCATGGTGCCGCCCGTGGCGATCAAGTCGTCAATCAGCAATACCCGCTGCCCCGGGCGCACCGAATCGGTATGCATTTCGACGGTCGCGTTGCCGTATTCAAGGGTGTATTCTTCAGCGAGGGTTTGATAAGGCAGCTTGCCTTGCTTGCGCACCGGAACGAAACCCAGATTAAGCTCGTACGCCAGCACCGAACCCAAAATAAAACCGCGCGCATCAATACCGGCCACCAGGTCCAGACGGTGGCGCATGTAACGGTAAACGAACAAGTCAACCAGCACCCGGAACGAGCGCGGATCTTGCAAGACGGGGGTGATGTCGCGGAAGATGACGCCCGGTTTGGGCCAGTCCGGAACACTGCGTATGGCATTACGCACGTAAGCAGCAGGATCAATATGCATGGGGAATTCGCCGAAAACAAAAATACGTCCAACCACCGGAATGATAGCACTCCGAGCGCTAAAAACCGGCACATACTACGTCCCCCGCCAGATTCCAACTACAATTCGGGATTGCCATTACCACTGTTTGACGCTATGACCCGCATTGCTACCCCTTTAACCCCGCACGCCACCAAAGTTATGCTGCTTGGTTCCGGCGAACTGGGCAAGGAAGTAATCATTGCCCTGCAACGCCTGGGGGTCGAAACTATTGCCGTCGACCGCTACGACAACGCCCCCGGCCAGCAGGTGGCGCATCATGCCCGCACGATCTCCATGAGCGATCCGCAGCAGCTTAAAGCCCTGATCGAACGCGAGCAGCCCGATTTGGTGGTTCCCGAAATCGAAGCCATTGCCACCCCTGTACTGGAAGAGCTGGAAGCTGCGGGCCGCGTCCGTGTTATTCCAACCGCCCGCGCTACCCGGCTCACCATGGATCGTGAAGGGATCCGTCGCCTGGCCGCAGAAACTCTGGGTTTGGCAACCAGCCCCTACCAGTTTTGTGATTCGCTGGACGAGCTGCGCGCTGCGATCGAAGGCGGCATCGGCTATCCGTGTGTGGTGAAGCCCGTCATGAGCAGCTCCGGAAAGGGCCAAAGCAAGCTGGATGGCCCGGACGATATCGAGCGCGCCTGGGAAATTGCCATGGAAGGCGGCCGGGTTAGCCATGGGCGCATTATTGTGGAAGGCTTCATTGACTTCGATTATGAAATCACATTACTGACCGTGCGTGCACGCGGTGCCAACGGCCAAATTGAAACGCATTTCTGCGAACCCATCGGACACCTGCAATCGGAGGGCGACTACATAGAAAGCTGGCAACCCCAGCCGATGCAAGCCGAGGCGCTTGAAAAAGCCCGACACATCGCCAAAACCATCACCGACAACTTGGGCGGCCAAGGCGTCTTTGGCGTTGAATTGTTCGTCAAAAACGATCAGGTCTGGTTCAGCGAAGTCAGCCCCCGGCCGCACGACACCGGCATGGTCACCATGATTTCGCAACGCCAAAGTGAGTTCGAGCTGCACGCACGGGCCATCCTGGGCCTGCCGGTCGACACCCGTCTGCTGGCGCCCGGTGCCAGTGCCGTCATTTACGGCGGGGTCGATGGCAACGATGTGGTGTTTGACGGCGTGGACAAGGCGTTGCAAATTCCTCAAACCGACCTGCGCCTGTTTGGCAAGCCCGAAAGCTACGCCCGCCGGCGCATGGGCGTGGCGCTGGCCTATGACGGCACTGTCGACCAGGCACGCGAGCGTGCCAGAACGGCAGCGGCCTGCGTTAAACCGGGCCGCGCCTCTGATTGATACTGCCCCCCACGTTGACCTAGCCACGGAGCCGCACCTTGCCCATGACCCCGTCTTCCTCCCTTACCTCTGACGATATCCTGGCCTCGGCACGTCGCACCTTCGACACCGAAATCGCCGGGCTGAACGCGCTGGCGTTGCGCCTGAACAGCAGCTTTGTTCAGGCGGTTCAACTGATCCTGGCTTGTCAAGGCCGGGTGGTCGTGACCGGGCTGGGAAAATCGGGACACATTGCCCGCAAGATTTCCGCTACCCTGGCCTCCACTGGCACACCCTCGTTCTTCATGCATACGGCCGAAGCAATCCACGGCGACCTGGGCATGCTGACCCATCAAGATCTGGTGATCGGTATTTCGTACTCCGGCACCGGTAACGAACTCATGACGGTGGTATCCATTGCAAAGCGTTTGGGGACGCCGGTTATTGGCATGACCGGCAACAGCGATTCGGAACTTGCCAACAGTTCGGATGTCCACCTTGATGTGCATGTCGAACACGAGGCCTGCCCATTGGATCTGGCTCCCACCGCCAGCACCACGGCCAGTCTGGTTATGGGCGATGCCCTGGCCGTGGCGTGCCTGGAGGCCAGGGGCTTCAGCCGTGAAGACTTCGCCCGTTCACACCCCGGCGGCGCGCTGGGCCGCCGCTTGCTTACCCGTGTGCGCGATATCATGCGTCACGGCGACGCCCTGCCCCTGGTGGGCCCGGACACACTCGTACCCGACGCCTTGGCCGAGATGTCCGCCAAGGGCATGGGCATGACCATCGTGATCGACGCCCGGCGCATGCCCATTGGTATCTTTACGGATGGCGATTTGCGCCGTCTCATTGCACGATGTGGAGACATCCGCACCCTGCCGGTGTCCGAAGGCATGACCCGGCAACCGCGTACCATCTCCCCCGATACCCTGGCCATCGAAGCGGCTGCGCTGATGGACACCGGCCGCATCAACCAGATACTAACGGTAGACAATAACGGGCTACTATTGGGGGCTTTGCATATGCACGACTTACTTGCCGCAAAGGTTATTTAATTGAATACACCTGAAATACGTCATCCCGCCGAAGCACAAATCCTTGCCAAGGTCAGCCCCGGTGTGATCGAACGCGCTGCAAAAATACGCTTGATGGCTTTTGATGTGGACGGCGTGCTCACCGACGGCACGCTGTGGTACAGCCGAAACGGCGAAGTGGTGAAAGGCTTCCACGTTCTCGACGGCCACGGGCTGCGTTTGCTTAAAGAAAGCGGCATCCTGGTTGCATTGCTTACCGGACGCCAGGGCCCGATTGTCGATCGGCGCGCTGCCGAACTGGGTATCGACATTGTCCGTCAGGGCGTACGCAACAAAGCCGACGTGCTTCAAGAACTGGCCCAAGAATATGGCTTCGACATGGAACAAACAGGCTTCATGGGCGATGACCTGATCGACCTGGGGGCCCTGCAACGTGCAGGGCTGGCCGCCAGTGTGCCCAATGCACCGTCCTACATCACCCAGGCCGCACACTGGGTGTCCGAACGCCCCGGTGGGCAGGGAGCGGCGCGTGAATGCTGCGATTTGATCTTGGCAT
>JAJUIY010000171.1 GCA_029267415.1 Alcaligenaceae bacterium | reverse complement strand
CTGCTGCCGCCCGAGCCGGATCAAGTCGTGGTTGAGGTATTGGAAGACGTCATGGGCACGCCGGACGTCATCAATGCACTACATAAAATTCGGCGGATGGGCTACGAGATCGCCCTGGACGATTTCACCCTGACACCAGAAAGCCAGCCGCTGCTGAATGTGGCCGACATTGTCAAGGTGGATGTTACGCAGCCCATGGACATCGCGCACCTTCAACTGTTGAAGGAAAGCGGCAAACGTCTGCTGGCCGAGAAGGTGGAAGACCTGGACACCTTCAACCGAATGTCCGGGCTGGGATTCGAGCTGTTCCAGGGGTATTTTTACGCCAAGCCCGAAACCCAAAAGCTGACCCTGCGCAAGCGCACTAATCACCACCCTGCCCTGATGCGCTTGCTTAGCGAATTACGGCGTGGCGATGTCAACTATAAGGACTTGGAAGACCTGATCGCGCAAGATGCGCAGCTTACATATGTGTTGCTGAAGCATGCCAAGTCGGCCATGCTGCACCATAGAGGCGAGATCGTTACGGTGACGCAAGCGTTGAATGCGCTGGGGCTGCGCCGGGTGCAGGCCACGGTCATCACTATTTTGCTGGCCGACAACGGCCCCACCAGCCGGCTGTTGCTGTCGCAAGCCCTGACGCGCGCCGCCATGTGCGAACGCGTGGCGGACGAATCCGGCCAAGACCCTGACGCGGCCTTTACCGTGGGCCTGATTTCCATGATGGGCCTGCTGCTGGACGAGCCCCTGGCCGAGCTGCTAGAAAAACTGCCTATTTCGCAAGAGGCGGCCGACGCCATCCTGCTGCGCAGCCATGGGCTGGGCAAAATTTTAAATTTGGTCGAACAGTTTGAATGCGGCAAGGTGCGCGACTGGTCGCCGGATGATATCGACCTCTACAACCACATCTGGCTTGAAAGCCAGGTATGGACCACTCAGACCCTGGCCGCGATAGACAATACGGTTTAAGCGCCGCGATGGACGCAGGGCCTGGCCCTGTGCCGTGCCGCTTTTAAAAGCTTAAACCGCCAGCTGGGCGGTTTGTGCCGGGCATAAGTTGGCGCGAATCAGTCGTCCGGAAATGGAGTCGGTATGGGGGATTTCCGGCAAGGGGTCGTCCGGCCCAAACCAGCGGGCATCCGCAATTTCATCTTCTTGTATGCGCAGATTCCCGCCCGCGTATTCAGCGGTGAAGGCCACCATGAGCGAATGGGGAAACGGCCATGATTGGCTGCCGAAGTAACGCAAGTCGGTTACCTGCAGGCCCACTTCTTCCATCACTTCGCGGTGGATGGCGTCTTCCAGGCTTTCGCCCGCTTCTACAAAGCCCGCCAGCGCGGTGTAGCGGGCAGTGGCGTAGGTGGCATGCTTGGCAAGCAACAGGTGGTTGCCACGTTTAATCAACACCATCATGGCCGGCGAAATGCGCGGATAGGCTGCAAAGCCACATTGTGGACAGTGAAAGCAAAGCTCTGCGGTGGATTGCACCATTGGGGTGGTGCACACGCCGCAATAACGGTGGGTACGCACCCATTCTGACATCTGGAAGGCACGGCTGGCGATGGGCGCCAGCTTATCTAGCGCCACCATAACGCCACGTAACGGTTTGAATGCGTACCCCGCGGGCGCCTGCGCGCCGGTATCCACGTGTTGGGTGCGCCCCCCGTCTGGATTGCCAGGCCAAACGCATTGCATGGCCGAAATGTCTAACCCCAACGGGCCGCACACCGTGTCATCCGGCAAATGGCCCGTGTCCGCATCCACCAAAATTTCATTGCGCCGAAAAATAAACAGCATGTCTTGATTCCACATCCACCAGGGCCACCGCGACCCGCTATAACAGGCGCATCATACACGGTGCAGCGTGGTGCCGGCACGAAACATTGGGCCAAATCAATACGCCAACGTGCCCAAGTCGATAGAATGTGGCCACACCTAACACCGCGAACGGATACCCAGCATGAATGCAGACGTCAGTATTATTGGCGCCGGGCCCACGGGATTGTGCTTGGCCGGCGCACTTGCCCAAGCGGGCTTGCGCGTTATTGTTGTTGATCGGCAGCCACGTTCAGCCCTGCAAAACCCCGGCTTTGACGGGCGGGAAATCGCACTGACGCATGCGTCGCGCCGCCTGCTGGACGCTTGGACGTTATGGGACCGCATTGACGCGGCCGAGATATCTGACCTGCGGCATGCACAAGTGTTTGACGGCCCTAACCCGCAGTTTGGCATGAGTGTACGCGCCGAATTGGGCAACCGCTCGCAGCTGGGTTGGCTGGTGCCCAACCATTTAATCCGCCGGGCGGCATGGGAGGCTGTGGTCGAGCAGCCAAATATAACGGTGCTGGACGGTATTCATGTATCAGCCGTGTCCAGTACCGATAACGGTGCCACCATCCACCTGGACAACCACGAAACGATTCAAAGCAAGCTGCTAGTGGCCGCCGATAGCCGCTTTTCCAACACACGGCGCGCCATGGGTATCCAAGCCTTGATGCGCGATTACGGCAAAAGCATGATGGTGTTCCGGGTAGAACACGAGAAACCGCACGACCATATCGCCTGGGAGTGGTTTGGCTACGGGCAAACGCGCGCCCTGCTGCCGCTTAACAATAACTGCGCCTCGGTGGTGCTGACCCTGCCCCACCACGAAATGCAGGCGCTGCAAAAACTCGACGATGACGCCTTCGACCACGACATCAGCCAGCGTTACGAGTTCCGCCTGGGCCAAATGCGCCGCATTAGTGAGCGCCACGTCTACCCATTGGTGGGCGTGTATCCGTCGCGCTTCCATGCGCGCCGGTTTGCGCTGGTGGGCGATGCGGCGGTGGGCATGCACCCGGTAACCGCCCACGGGTTCAACTTTGGCGTACTTAGCGTGAAGCACCTGTCTGAACGCGTGATGGCAGCGCACAACCGCGGCCAAGACATTGGCGCACCCAGCGTGCTGGAAGGCTATACACGGAAACACCGCCTGAATACCCTGCCGCTTTTTGCCGCCACCAATATGGTGGTGTCGCTTTACACCGCCGACCACGCCCCTGCCAAACTGGTGCGGCGGGCGGTGTTGTCGGCCGCCGGCAAACTGACGCCCTTCAAGAAACTGGTGGCGGCGCAGTTGACGGGGTAACGAGTCATCACACTGCAGGGCTCAGGCGACGTCATTGACTTGGGGATGCACCGACGCCACAAAACAAAGACACTGTCATAATACGGCAAACTTCGTAACAGACAATGCGACATGGGGGTGACCCCCAACTTTGTTTTGGCCTCTTTCAGGTGTTTTTCCCCATGTCTCGACGATTCAAGAATTTCAAAGTCAGCACCTTGCTGTTGCTGATGGTGGCCGGCTTTGTGGGCTTGTATGCCGTGTCCGGCACGGCCGGGCTGTTGATGCTGAAGCAAAACCGGACGCTGATTTCCGACCTTAGCCATCACGGTATTGAGCAGGCCAATGCGCTGAGCGATGCCTCGCTACGCTTGTTTCAAAGCCGCGTCGCGTTAACCAATGCGAAAACGTATATGGACGGCGGGATGATCCCCGAACGCGAGGCGGCGCTGGAGAACGCACGCACCTTGCTGGAGCATAGCCTAAGCAGCTTTAACGCGTTTCGTGGTCAAGCGGACGATGCGATGGTTGAGGCCTCTGATGCAGATACCGGCCGCAATGCGACCGCCGTAAACGGTCTGGACGGCTACGACGCCGTCGTTAAGCATTACGATTATCTGGTTAATAACGGCCTGTTGCCGCTGATCGCCGCGGTGGACGGCTGGAACGGCATTGAGGCCAACCGGATTATTGACACCGTTCTTGAACCGGCCACGCACGAATTTATGGCTGCGCTGGATGCCTTCCAACACGCCAACCGCCAGCTGGCGCACGAAAGCGTGACCGAAGCGGCAGAAATTTCTAACTATGCCATGCAGGCGCTGATTGGCCTTCTGGTGTTGGCGGTACTCATGGCTCTGGCGGCGCATCGATTGTTTGCCCGCGCCATGTTGCGCCCATTGCAGGCGATTCGCAGCCACTGTGAGTTAATGACGAGCGGCGATTTGCGCGCCCGCCTGACACACGACCGGAACAATGAAATTGGCACGGTGTTGAAGGGCTTTAACACCATGCAAGAAAACCTGGTGCACACCATTACAGCGGTGCATTCTGAAACACATTCCATGCACCAGGGTACACGAGAAATTGCCCAGCGCAGCGCCCAGATTGACGCGCAAATTTTGGCACAAAACCAGGCGTTGAATCAGGTAACGTCGGCCATCAACACCTTGCATGACACGGTGATGCAAAGCCGCCAGCACGCGGAAGACGCCATGACATTGGCAGCATCCACCAGCCAAACCGTACACGGCGGGCACGACGCCATGAAACAAGTGGTGCGCACCATGGATCACATTGCCGATTCGGCCAAACGCATCGGCATGATTGTGCGCATTATTAACGACATTGCCACGCAAACAAATTTGCTGGCGATGAACGTGGCGGTAGAAGCCGCACATGCCGGCGAGCACGGCAAGGGCTTTGCGGTGGTGGCCACGGAAGTACGCGACTTGGCCGAGCGCAGCCGGCGGGCCGCCAATGACATCCGCTCATTAATTGAAGAATCGACCCAAAACGTCGATACGGGTACCCGCCATGTACACCAGGCAGGTGTGGCCATGGATGCCATTCTGGACGCGGTGGAAACGGTGAATGAGCGGATTCACTGGATTGGCCAAACGGCCGATGAGCAGGCCCACGACATCGCCGCTGTGATCAATATTGTGGACCACGTGAAGCGCGACGCGCGCCAAAGTATGGAATTGGTGCAGCAAACCACGCAGGCGGCGCAGCGCATGACGCATCAGGCCACGCGTTTGCAGTCGGTGGCCTCAGCGTTTCAGATCGCGCCCTGACGGCACGGTGGTCGGCCTTGCTTTACGACGCCGATACTTGTTTGAGCCATGCTGTGGAACTTAAAAGCTGTGCGCCGCGTTTCTGCATATCTTCAAGAAACGCGTGGTAAGGCTCTTCGAAACCGTTGATGGGGCTCATGCAGTCCGTCAGCAACACAATGCGCTTGGGCGCATCGGCATCCATG
>JAJUIY010000221.1 GCA_029267415.1 Alcaligenaceae bacterium | reverse complement strand
GTCTTGGCCCAATGCGGTTGGGATGGTGTAATCAACCGAGTGTAATGAATGCCCTGTCCCCCGATAATGGGGTAGAGCCCAAGGCTTTTGGAAACTTGGCGGAGCGGACGGGACTCGAACCCGCGACCCCCGGCGTGACAGGCCGGTATTCTAACCAACTGAACTACCGCTCCAGTTTTGGTGTGCCACACATTTAGGTGGCGTCCCCTAGGGGATTCGAACCCCTGCTGCCGCCGTGAAAGGGCGGTGTCCTAGGCCTCTAGACGAAGGGGACTTGGACAAACAAGTTTGCAACTATAACACAAATTTTAAGGTGTTTTTAATTACAAACCTTCGCTTTGGTGGTGGAGGTAAGCGGGATCGAACCGCTGACCTCTTGCATGCCATGCAAGCGCTCTCCCAGCTGAGCTATACCCCCGTTCCAGATCACTTGAAGTTAATCACTTGATCAGCGAAGAACGTTATTATGACCTATCTAAATTTTTTGTGCAAGTCCTTTGCGTTTTCGATACGCGATACCCGCCAACAGCATGAAAAGGCTCCATGCCAAAATCGGCATATTGCCCCATTTCACGTAGGGTGTCAGGCCTTGCGTGCCTTGTACTTCGACGTCCAGGATGCCCGCCGAGCCGGGGTTGAGCACGGCGCCCACGTGCCCGCTTGGGGCGATGGCCGCTGTCATGCCGGTGTTGGTGGCGCGCAGCATGGGGCGCCCGGTTTCAATGGCCCGCAGGCGTGAAATCTGCAGATGCTGGCGCAAGGCCCACGAGTTACCAAACCACGCCAGGTTGCTCATATTGATAAGCATGGTGGCCCCGGTATCGTTTGCGCCGCTGTTGCGCACCGCATGGACGATTTCTTCGCCGAAGATGTCCTCATAGCAAATGTTGGGTGCAATGCGCTGGCCCTGAATAGAAAACGGCGTTTGCCCCAGGACCCCACGGTCAAAATCGCCCAGGGGGATGCTCATCGCGTCAACAAACCACCGAAAACCAGGGGGCACAAACTCGCCAAACGGTACCAGATGATGTTTGTCGTAGCGCTGCGCCAGTTGTCCGCTGGTCAGCGCGTCTAGCGGGGTACTGCCATTGAAAGCAATGGCGCTGTTCGTGTAGTGCGTGCCGTCGTTGTCACGCACGGGTACGCCCATCAGAATTTCGGCGTTTTGTGCTGCGGCAATTTTGCGCCATTCGTCCCAGAGTTCAGCGGCCAGCAAATCTTGAAAGACTGGAACAACGGTTTCCGGCAGAACGATCAGTACGGGTTGACCTTCCGGAGATTTCGCGGGTGTCGCTGCCAGCTCCATATAGCGCCGGATGCCTTGATAGATCAGGTCAGGGTCAAATTTTTCTGATTGTGGGACGGCGCCTTGGGTAAGACGCACGACGATGGGTTCACCGTGGGGGTGGGTCCAGCGCATGTAGCCCAGCAGGATGCCCCCCAGCCCGAACGTCAGCGCGACGGCAATGCCTGCCATGGATCGCACGTCGTTGCGGGTGTCAGGACGGCGAAAGAACATGGCGATCGCCGCTGCGGAAAAAGAGGCCATCCAGGCGAGGCCATAGACACCGGTAATGGGCGCCCACGCAGCAAAAACGCCTTCAACATGCGCGTAGCCGGTGCCCATCCACGGAAAGCCTGTCAGGAAAGTGCCACGCAACCACTCCAACAGCGTCCACGCCGATGCCCACACCGCCATAATCAATAATTGTGCGGGCACCGTAAGTGTGGCGCGGTCGATACGCCCCGTGCCAGCGTACCGCGCCAGCAGGGCGGCCAGCATGGGGTAAAACGCCAAAAAACATGCCAGAATGAACACACCCAGTGCTGCCAGCGGCCAGGTCAGGCCGCCATACTTGTGCATGCTGATAAACAGCCAGTACAGCCCCAGCGTGAAGTTGCTGACGCCAAACAAAAAGGCGTAGCCAGCAGCTTGCCAGTGGGTGTCGCTGCGGAACAAGCGGTGGAATAGCGCGGCCAGGCTGAACACCTGTACGTATGGCAGGGTCCAGCCCGGCAAGGGGCCCGGCGCAAACGAGAGGGCATGCACAGCCCCCAGTACCAACACCACCATGTGAGCCTGGTTAGGCTTGAACCGTGCTGGGCGCGTCATCCTTCGGTGGCCGCCACGTCGTCGATAACGGGATCTTCGTGTTGAATGTGCACCCAAAGGGCCCGCTTGGCATCGGCACCGACCACGGTGATGTTCATGTCGTGATGGCGGATGCTGTCGCCGCGGCGCGGAATGTGTCCGAGCTGTTCAGCCAGCCAGCCGCCGATGGTGTCGTAGTCGTCGTCGGGAAGGGTGGTGTTGAAATGCCGGTTGAAGCTGCCAATGTTAGTTATGCCCATGGCGCGCCAGCTGTTGGTGCCGGTCTGGAAAATTGTTTTCTCTTCGTCTTCGTCGTATTCGTCTTCAATATCGCCCACGATTTGCTCGAGGACATCTTCCATGGTGACCAGCCCGGATGTTCCGCCATGTTCGTCAATGACAATGGCCAGGTGGTTACGGCTGCTGCGGAAGTCGTGCAGCAATACATTAAGCCGCTTTGTTTCGGGAACAAAAACGGCGGGCCGCACCAGTGACCGGATATTGATAGACGGGTTGGTGATGGTGAGCAGCAGGTCTTTTGCCAGGAGGATGCCGATGATGTTGTCGCGATCGCCTTCGAACACGGGAAAGCGAGAGCGGCCGGTTTCGATGATTTCTGGCAGCAATTCGGACAAGGGCTGGTTGATATCCAGCATGTCCATGCGAGAACGTGGCACCATGATGTCCGCCACAGTTTTGTTGACCACATCCAGTGCTCCGGAAAGCATGGAGTAGGACTCGCTATCAAGGATTTCGCGTTCGTGGGCGGCTTCGAGAACCGCCTTGATGTCGGCCCTGTCTTCGGGCTCGGTGGGACGCATGAAAGCAGTAAGCCGCGTCAATAAAGATTTGGACGAATTCTTGGCCGGTCGAGGTTCGGCATCCGGTACGTTGGAGTCTGACATTGCCCTATTGGATGGTTGCTAATGGGGTTAGCATAACCGAAAATTGTTTTGAAATTCAGTGATTCACGCGACGTAGGGGTCGGGAATACGCATTGTTGCCAACAGCGCTGTTTCCAGGTTTTCCATACGGTTGGCGTCTTCAGGTGTTTCGTGGTCGTAACCCAATGCGTGAAACACCCCATGGATCACCAGGTGTGCGGCGTGGTGCAGCAGCGGTTTTTGCTGTTCGCGGGCCTCACGTTGCAGTACGGGCAGGCACACGACCACATCGCCCCGCGCGGTGCCTTCCGGGTCAATGCCGTACTCGAAGGTAAGTACGTTTGTGGCGTAGTCGCGTCCACGGAAATCATGGTTAAGCATGCGTCCTTCATCGGCATCCACAAAACGTATGGTCAGTTCGGCGCGTTGCAGGGCGGGGCCGGGCAGACCGTCGCGGGCGGCTGCCAGCAGGGCCTGCTG
>JAJUIY010000274.1 GCA_029267415.1 Alcaligenaceae bacterium | reverse complement strand
GGAAGATCCGGACGACAATCTTGATGCTGACGAGAACCTACACACCGGCGCCGTCACGCCCGACGTAAAAACCGAAGACCGAAAAGAAGACCCGCCGCGGGAAAGCGAATCGGAATACGGCGATGTTGAGGTTGAACACATTGAAGCACTACCGGACGACAGCCCAAGTTACCCTGGTGACTACCCAGGCCAAAAAAACAATGACCAGCCCGCCAACGATCTGGGGCAGTGGATAAGCAGCACAACGTCGATGCAAGACGTCTTGCACCGTAATTTATGCGGCATGCAGTTGAGTGAACGCGATACGCTCTTGATTGAATATATTATCGACGCGCTGGATGATGACGGGTACTTGCGTATGCCCTTCGACGAGCTGCCCCCCCCAGACGCCATGACCCCGGCAGCATCGGACAATGAGTGGGAAGTGGCGCTGCGATTGGTGCAACAGCTGGGAAACCCTGGTGTTGGCGCACGCAACCTGGCCGAATGCCTGGAGCTTCAACTGGCGGCGGAAAAGGCAGACGACGCCATTACCACGCTTGCAATTGCGATCGTACGCGAAGGCTTGCAAAAATTGGCCCGTGCCGATTACGAAGGCCTGGCCGCCATGACCGGTCACAGTACGAGTCAGGTGCGAGAAGCATGCGCGTTGATCCGTTCACTGGACCCCCGCCCGGGGGCCAGCTATGCCACCGTGGATGCGTCCAGCTACATTATTCCGGATGTCATCGTGCGAAGGGCCGGTGGCATTTGGGTAGCCATCCCCAATCGTGACGCCACACCGCGCGCGCGTCTGAACACGCGATATGCCGAGCTGTTTCGTCAGACACGCTACGCTGACCGAAAGCTGATGGCCCAGGCCTTGCAAGAGGCCCGCTGGCTTATGCGTAGCCTGGAGCAACGTAACAGCACCATTCAACGTGTTGCCGAAGCGATTGTAGACCGGCAACAAACGTGGTTTGACTACGGCGATGTCGCGCTTCGCCCCATGATGCTCAGTGAAATCGCCGACGAGCTGGAAATGCATGAATCCACGATTTCACGAGCCACCAGCCATAAGTACATGGCCACGCCCAAAGGGATCGTCGAATTCAAGCATTTCTTTTCACGCGAACTATCGACGCAGACCGGTGGAACCTTGTCTGCGGCGGCTGTCCGCGCCTTGATCCAGGAAATGATTGACAATGAAGACCCGGCGGAGCCGTTGTCAGACGTGGTGCTAGCCCAACGGTTGACCGACGAGGGGATTGTGGTGGCGCGACGCACGGTATCCAAATATCGGGCGCAAATCAAATACCCGGCTGCCGAACTGCGCCGGCACGCATGACGCGGGTAAAGCGGGTATTACGCGGCTCCGGTTACGCAAGCATCGAGCCAGCGGCCATCGGCTGAGCGGGCTCGGGCCCCGTGCCATTCAGCATGGTACTCCCACCAACCAAGGCGAGCTGGCGCCGGCTTTCGAAGCGGCGCGGTTCACCAGTAAGCGGATCAGCAAATGACACGGCGCGCGCCAAAAGTTGCAGCGGATGGCTGAAATCCCCAGCCTCGCGCATAGGTAACAAGTCTGGGTACATCTCGTCGTTGACGATCGGTATACCCAAGGCACTCATGTGTACACGCAGTTGATGTTTGCGTCCGCTAATGGGCACCAGGCGGTAATGCCCGAGCCCGTCGGGCAACTGGCGAAGCAAGGTGATATGGGTTTCGCTGTTTGGGGCCCCCGGTGCCTCGACCATGCGAAAGTCCTTGCTGTCGCTGTCTACCATGCGGCTCCGGTATACCTGGGGCAGGGCTATTTCTGGCACCCATGGGGCCACGGCCTCGTATTCCTTTTCAACCTCTCGCTCTTGAAACAAGCGCTGATACGCGCCCCGATGGTGTGGGTCAATACAGAACATCACGATCCCCGCCGTATCGCGATCAAGGCGGTGAATGGGGGTCAAATCAGTAATACCCAGCTTGCGTCGCAAACGCACCAGGGCGGTTTCACGCAAGTAACGCCCGCCCGGCGTGGTAGCCATAAAATGCGGTTTGTCCACCACCACCAAACAGTCATCTCTGTAAAGAACCGGTAGCTCGAATGGCACAGGGACTTCATCGTGGACATGGCGGTAATACCACAGCCACTGATGAGCCCGGTATGGCATATCGGGCGTCTGCGGATACCCGTCGCCGTCGACGATATCGCCGCGTTGCAAACGCCGCCGAAGAACATCGTGGCTGACGTGCGGAAACCGGTACACCATGAATTCCCAGAGTGTTTGCCAGGGCCCCGGTTGCAAGTACAGCCTG
>JAJUIY010000026.1 GCA_029267415.1 Alcaligenaceae bacterium | reverse complement strand
TTTACCGCAGCTTGGCTATGTGGGTTAACATGTCGTAATGTATGTAACGGGCAGTGCAACACGCACCGTTGCATACAGTCACCCGACACAACAAAATCAAAATCCACAATCGCTCACCACTAACATGCCTCGCCGTCTAGACAGTCCCGAAGAGGTTGAACGGGCCAGGAATATTCTTACTGCTGCTCTTGGCGCCCAGCTCAATCTGCTTCGCGGGTTCTTCCCGGTTGCGGGGTGGTTGCTGCTGCAACGCCGCGATGGCGAAGTCAATATTCTAGCGGCGCAGGGTGCGTGGAATCCCGAGGCGAATGCCGATGCACTGGGCCAGCTGATGCAAGGTGGTTGGGCCAAGCATAAGGGCCTGCCAGGCTTTCAATACCGTTCACTGGATAGCGCCGAGGTCGTTGATGCCGCAACACCGCTGTGGACGGGTCCGGACGCGCCCGGCGGTTTGCTTCGGTTCCCCTTGCGCGATTTAGAGGGCGATGTCATGGCGTGGCTGCTGGGGCTTGCCACTAAGGCATGCCGCCCGATTGCCAGTGGCGGTCAGTCGGCGACGGAGCTTGTCAAACAGGCGCTTGATGCGTTGGCCTTGCTGCTTTCGCAGCACGCTCATTTTGAGCAAACCTTTCAGCAGCTCGTCGAGGCCAAACGCAGCGCCTTCATTGAACCCCTTACGTTAGTGCTAAACCGGGCGGGCTGGATGGAGCGGGTCCGCCATATTGAAAACGTGGTTGAGCGTTCAGGCGAAGATGTCGCCATCATTGTGCTCGACCTCGACCTTCTGAAGCTGGTTAACGATACTGATGGCCATTCGGCCGGCGACGAACTGCTACAGCTTACGGCGCAAACCGTTACGTCCGTGGTGCGCAGCGACGATGCAGTTGGCCGGCTGGGGGGTGATGAGTTCGGGGTGGCGGTGCGCGGTGTCAGCCCCGCGCAGGCAAATGAGCTGGTAAAGCGCTTGCGTGCGGCCTTGGACGAAGTGGGGGTTAACGTATCCATCGGTATGGCCCTCAAGTCGGAAGCCGGCACCTTGAATGATACTTTTATCCGGGCTGATGAGCGCATGTACGAAGAAAAGCGTGCGCGCCCCGTCCCCGAACGGGCGATGCGCTGGCGTCGCGGCCTGGTGCGCCAAAGCCGCGAGCTACCCGATGTCTGCCTATGACTTTTTCGGAATTATCCGTCGCACCCTGGCGCGGCTTTCATCCGTCGTCAAGAAATCAAATATCGTTTTAGACTTCAGCACATCATCCAGCGGTCGCGCCGGTGAAATAAAGAACCCCTGCATGTAATCCACGCCAAGTTTGTGCAGCGCTTCCATCGTGGGGCCGTCTTCCACCCATTCTGCGATACAGGTCATTTTCAATTGGTGCGCCAACTGAATAATGGTGCGCACGATGGCAATGTTGTCGGGGTCGGCCAGCATGTTCTGGATAAGCGAGCCGTCAATTTTTATGACGTCGGCCTTCAGGTTACGCAGGTACGAGAATGAGGTGTAGCCGGCACCGAAGTCGTCCAGGCCAATGCGTACGCCCTGCTCTTGCAGGCGGCGGATCACGCTTTGGCTGCGCTCCAGATTTTGCAGTGCGACCCCTTCGGTCATCTCGATAATGAGATGGTGTGTTAGATGGCGGTAGCGTTCCAGCAGACGGAACATGTGTTCAATGAAGGCGTCTGAACTTAGCGACAGGCCGCTGATGTTCACGCTGATCATTCGCAGCGAGGATAGGCGATTGCCGTGTTCGTCCAGCCAGTCCAGTACGGTTTCCAACACCCAACGGTCAATGCTGGTGATGGTCCCAATGTCTTCGGCTGCGGCAATCACGCGCCCGGCCGGCAGCGGGTTGTTTTCAGAGTCGCGAACTCGCAGCAGGGCTTCGAAGCAGCAAGCATCGGCCGGCGCGCGGGTAGACAGCATGGGTTGCAAATACAACTGGAAGCCATCAGGCGTGCTGCCCGACTCGAGCTGATCGAACAACAGCAGTAGTTCGCGATGCTCTTTCAGGGCGGTCGAGCCGCTCTTGTAGGTAACCACCCGGCGTTGATCCTTCAGGGCGTCACGGCAGGCGCGTCCTGCGGTAAACAGCGCCTCTTTTGCATCATCCAGGTCGGGACTCAGGTCAATCAGGCCTGCGGCGACTTTGATGTTGATCGCGTGGTCGCCCACCGAGAACAGATGGTTTTCAATCTTCTCGGTAAGGTCTTCGACCACGGGCTCAATTTCCTTGGCCGTGTGGCCGGGAAACAGAATGGCGAATTCGTCGCTGCCGGTTCGGCCCAGCTCGTGGTTCACGTTCAGATTGGCGCTGATTTTTCGGCGCGTCTGGCTAAGCAGCGCATCGCCAATGGAATAGCCAAACAAGCTGCGAATGTTTTTGAAATGCCCTACGTTCAGGTACAGCAGGCATGCGGGCGTGTTCTTCAACTGGGAAAGCGCCTGCGCGACGGCTTCTTCCAGGCTGCGCTGGTTAAGGGCTTCGGTTACCGGGTCTTTGCCAGCGAGCACGCGCAGCTGTTCAATCAGTGCAGTGTGGGCGCTGATATCCTGCAACGAGCCTTCAATTTTCTTGTCGACGATGACGGCCCGAATCGCAAAGTGCTTGGTCTTATCGCTTGAATGACGTTTTTTTGCAGTAATTTCGACGTCTTCGTTGGCGTGCGCCTTTTGGGTCAGCTCTTCCCAGTCAAGCGCGGGGAAGTAATCGGTCCAGCGGGCATCAGGGTGCTGCGCAATGTTGAAACCCAGCATCGATTCCAACACGGGGTTCATCCGAATGAAGCGCTCTTGGGCGTCAAGCGTAAACATGCCAATGGGAGAAATGGCATAGCTGGTAACGAGTTCGGTGTGCAGGCGCTGCTGTTCCGAGCGTGTGTTGCGCAACCGCTCGGCCAACGACAACACCATGGTGGCGCTGGAGATAAGCAACAACACGGTGGTGAACAGACTGTCCAGGTCATTGATGTCGCCAAAAATTAGCAAAGCGGACAGGCCGATGAGAATGCTGAAGGCCAGGGCCAGCGATGTCACTTGCCAGAACCAGATTGCCAGGCCTGTTTGTTTGATGACGCGGGTAAGCAGGAAGAAGGCGGCAATGAGGCCCAGCACGCCGATAATACCGGCCGCGTGCCAGAAAATGGTGCCCGGCAGGGCTGCACACAGCAACAACAGCAGGGCCGACCCTTTGGTAAGGCCCAGCAAGCGCGGGTGTTCTGTATAGTTACTGGCCCTGAGCAGCCGTATAAGCAGCGCGACGGTTAACAGGTAATAAATGGCCGCGGTGGCCTGCCGTATGTATGGCATGGCCTCAAGCGGTAACAGGTACCCAAGCCACTGGGTATCCCAACCAATGGCGAAAGCGCCCAGTCGAAGGTTGGCCACCAGCCAGGCAGCCAGCACGGCATACGTGCTTTGCTTGGCGATGATGCCGATGATCAGCGCAAAAATAGCGGGGGTCAGCAAGCCCCCTTCCAGCAGGCCCATGCCGTGGTCGAAGCGGCTGGTTGCCATCCGGAAACCGGACTCCGTCCACAGGCGGGCGCTAAGTTGATGGTTGTCGGTAAACGTACCGTAGCACAGCACCTGGCGTGGCGCGTCAAGCTGCCCCATGTTAACGGTGAAGCCCAGCTTGGCCATGCGGATATCGGGGGTTGTGCTGCGCCGGCTGGCCGCGCCGATTACGGACATCCTCGCCGTGTCCCAGCAAATCAGGCTGGTGACATGGCGCGACGGAATTTCAATGACATAGTTGTTGAAGTCGTGCTGCTCGGGAACGTCCGCCAGCAACCAGGCTTGCTGGCTAGACGTGGCGGAGTGCGCCGTGGGCATTTCACTGAGCGTTTGGTAGGCAGTGAGCGGGTCAAGCGCGACACGCTCGGATGTGGGCAGGGCACGCAACATGACCGGCTCGCCCGACACTTGCGGGTACATGCGGTCCAGCACAAAGGCAGCGATGACCGACGCCAGCACCATACTGAAGGGAATCAGGAAAACCGCCGTGAAGCGCAATAGCCGGTCAAGCCCGGTAGGCAGTTTCCGCGCGAGTTCAGGCTGCAAGGCGGTCAACCCAAATTTGGTCTTGTTTCATCATTGATGTGTCAGAAGGCCCGTCCGGGGGCCTTGATACCTGTAAATAGTGAAGCTCAAGGGCTAAATCGTAACGCATGCAATTTTATGTTAATTAACGGGTTACGCCGGCCTTACAGGAATAGTTTGTTCATTCGCAAAAAGACTCTCTACCGTTTCCCGCTGACGCACCACGTGGGCGGTGGTGCCGTCGACCATGATTTCGGCGGGGCGTGGGCGGCTATTGTATTGACTGGCCATGGAAAATGCATAGGCACCGGCCGACATAATGGCCAGCAAGTCGCCCGGCTCAATACGCAACTCGCGATCGCGCGCAAGCCAGTCGCCACTTTCACAGATGGGGCCGACGACGTCATAACGGCAGATCGGGCCAGAAGTTTCGCGTTGGCGCACGGTTTCAACGCCATGCCAGGCATCGTAGAGCGTAGGGCGCAGCAAATCGTTCATCGCGGCGTCCACGATGGCAAAATTTTTGGTGTCATTGTGCTTGAGGTATTCGACCCGGGTAAGCAAAACGCCCGCATTGCCCACCAGCGACCGGCCGGGTTCGAGCACAATTTGCAAATGGCCCAGGTTGTTGCTGTCGAGTGCCTGGAAAACCCGGCTGAGCAAGTCGGAGGGCGTCAAGGGTGTCTCGTCGGTATAGCGGATGCCAATGCCACCACCCAAGTCAAGGTGCTTCAGGGCAATGCCCTGGTCGGCCAGGGCTTTGATCAGGTCGATCAGTTTGCCCAAGGCGTCCAGGTAGGGGCTGACTTCGGTAATTTGAGAGCCGATGTGGCAGTCGACGCCTACGATGTCCAGGCCAGGAAGTTGCGTGGCGCGTTGGTATACCGCCGGCGCGAGCGCAATATCAATACCAAACTTGTTTTCTTTCAGCCCGGTGGAAATGTAGGGGTGCGTGTGGGCGTCCACGTCCGGGTTCACACGCAGCGAGATAGGCGCGCGACGTCCCATTTCGCTCGCGATGGCCGAGATACGCTCCAATTCGCCTTCGGACTCTACATTGAAGCACTTGACGCCCGCTTCCAGCGCGGCGCGGATTTCCCACGCTTGTTTGCCCACACCGGAAAAGACGACTTTGGATGGATCACCGCCAGCGGCCTCCACACGCGCCAGCTCGCCACCCGACACAATATCGAAGCCGGCACCCAGTTGGTGAAACTCGTGCAGCACGGCAAGGTTGGAGTTGGCTTTCATGCCGTAGCAAACCAGGACATCACGCCCCTGCGCCGCCACGCGGTATGCTTCCCACGCGTCGCGCAGGGCTTGGCGTGAATACACATACAGCGGAGTTCCATATTGTTCTGCGAGTTCGGTCAGCGGAATGTTTTCGGCATGGAGTACGCCGTCTTGGAACTGGAAGTGGGGAGCAATGGTCATGATGTCTTGAATCGTAGTTTGGGTGGGCCGGGCGCAATGCCCGTGCCAGCGGGGCGCTATTGTAATACGCGCCGCACTGCCACTTTGTCTATGCATTCTATGAGATTTGCGCGGGGTCGCGCCACCGGTTCAGCAGAATTACCAAGGCTGCTACCCCCGGCAGGGGTCGGTGAGTCTGAACGGAGGTACTGCGGTCGCGGGGATGTCCGCCGCCTATGCGGCGGTTGGAGAAGAATGGCGACAAGACCGCAGCCCACGGCGTTAGATGGGACTTACTGTGCGCGGTCGACGGTGTCCGATGGCACGCGGTAGGGGCTGGCGGACGGGGTGGTATCCGGCAGTTCTGCGGGCGTGGTGTCAGAGCCGGTAACGGGAGCGACGCCTCCGTTGGCCGCCGGCGCGGTGTCAAGGCTGGAGGGTGGCGTGGTCAGGGTGTCATCCGGTGCCTCGGGGGGCGGGGGCATATACAAGGGCCCCTTGTAGCCACAGGCTGTCAGGGCAATGGCCACGCATATCAGGCCAACAGTACGGCCGGCACGGTGGCCAATATACGAACACAGCCTTACGGATGAAGAGAGCATGGCGGATACGTTCCTAGAAGGGTACGGGCTGGGGCTGCGCACCACCTTGCGGTTCGGCGTAGCTGCCTTGTCCAAGCCCCAATTCGTTCAGCAAGTTCGATATGCCATCGACCGTGCCTTCAAGATAACGGTCGGAGGGTAGGGGCAAACCAACACGCGCCACGGCTTGGCCGGGAGGAAACTCAGAGAAGAAATAATCCCCGTCGACCACTTGGAGCCCCGACGGCATGGGTGGCATGGGGGAATGCTCGACGCCATCCAGCGCCACGCGCATGTAATCGACCCAGACCGGCAGGGCCAGCCCGCCCCCGGTTTCACCAGACCCCAGCGAGCGTGGCTGATCAAAGCCCAGCCAAGCCACGGTGGACAGGCCCGGCGTATAGCCGGCAAACCAGGCGTCGTGTGAGTCGTTCGTGGTGCCCGTTTTACCGGCAAGATCGGTACGTTCAAGCTGTGCGGACGCACGTGCGCCGGTGCCACGGGTGGCCACGCCGCGCAACAGATCGTTCATGACGTACACGGTGCGCTCGTCAATGGCTCGTGCCGAGGCATCGCCGGCCACCACAGGCTTCGCCTGCATGATGACATTGCCTTCACTGTCGGTGACGCGGTCAATCAGGTAGGGCGGAACGCGGTAACCGCCGTTGGCGAAGACCCCATAGGCACTGGCCAATTGCAACGGCGTGACGCTGCCGGCGCCCAGCGCCAGTGGCAGAACCGCCGGCTGGCGTTCGCGATCAAAGCCAAATCGGGTGACGTAATCTTGCACGTACTGCGGCCCCACCGCCTGCATGATGCGGATGGAGACCATGTTTTTGGAGCGATACAGACCTTCCCGCAGGGTCACCATAGGCTCGTAATTGCCACCGTAGTTTTTGGGCGTCCAGGGTTTGGAGCCGGTTTGCTCGGCGGTAAGCACAAACGGCTCGTCCGAAATCTGGGTGCCCGGGGTCAGGCCGCGCTCAAGTCCGGCCGCATAAATAAACGGCTTGAAGGCCGAGCCAGGCTGGCGCCAGGCCTGGGTTGTGCGGTTGAAGTTGCCATCCTGAAAATGGAACCCGCCCACCATGGCCTTGATCGCGCCGTCGTCAGGTCGCAGCGAGATCAGGGCAGCCTGTACCTGTGGCTTGTTGATCAGTTCCCAGTAGTCGCCGGCGTCGCGGATATACACCACCGACCCTCGCTGTACGCGCAAGTCGGGCTCGGCATTTTTGACCAGGCCGCGCGCAATAACGCGCAACGCGGATTCATTGGTGATTTCAACAATCTGCTGCGACGTGCGTGCCACCACTACCTTGTCGGGGCTGGCACTTAGTACCAGTCCGGTAAGCAGGTCGTCATTGTCGGGGTATTCGTCTTGCAGGTCGTCCAGCAAGTTATCCAGGGCCTGGGCGTCGTTTTCGATGCCATCGGGAATGCTGATGGTGGCCTCGGGGCCGGTAAAGCGGGCACGGCGCGTGTAGGCCAAGACTCCGTCGCGCACGGCCTTGTACGCCGCTTCCTGTTTTTTGGAATCGATGGTGGTGTAAACGTTGAAACCGCGCGAATAGATGTTGTCTTGATAAACACTGTACAAGAGCTGGCGTGCCAGTTCGGCCGCGTATTCGCCGTGGATCGCGTAGCCGCCTGCGGGGGTGCCCAGACCACGCTTGATGACGATGGGCTGGTTAACCGCTTCTTCGTACTCTTCTTGTGTCAAATAACCCAGGTTGCGCATGCGGCCCAGCACGTACAGCTGACGTGTGCGTGCACGTTCAAAGTTGGCAATGGGGTTCATGCGCGAGGGCGCTTTCGGAATGCCGGCCAGCATGGCGGCTTCGGCCGGGGTGATGTCGCGCAGCAGCTTGCCAAAGTAGGTGCGCGATGCGGCGGCAAAGCCATAGGCACGGTGCCCCAGGTAGATCTGGTTCATGTAGAGGTCCAGGATCTCGTCTTTGGACAGCGTGGCCTCAATCTTGAAGGTAAGCAGCAGTTCGTAGAATTTGCGGGTGTAGGTTTTCTCGGACGACAGGTAGAAGTTACGTGCCACCTGCATCGTAATGGTGCTGGCCCCCTGGCTTTTCGACATGTTGGTCAGGTTGGCCAGAGCCGCACGTACCACCCCGGCATAATCAATGCCGCCATGCTGGTAAAAACGGTCGTCCTCGGCTGCTAAAATAGCCGACTTCATGACGTCGGGTACCTCATGGAAACGCAGCACATTGCGGCGCTCTTCGCCGAATTCGCCAATCAGTACGTTGTCGGCCGTGTAAATACGCAGCGGCACGCGTGGCCGGTAGTCGACCATGGCGCTCAGATCGGGAAGGTTGGGCCAGGCCAATGCCAGCGCCAGGGTTACCAGCAGGGCACCACACAACCCCAGACCGGCAAAGAATGCAGCGATCTTGATGAAAAAGCGACCCAGCCGGGAACCGGACACCCGGGCCTTGGATTTGGAGGATTGGGCAGAAGAACTCATTAGGGGCGATTTTAGGCCCGACACCAGTCGGAAAGCGTATTACGCATCAGCTTGTTGTAACCGAATTAAGCAGTGCAGCGGTGTATAGTTGGATAGCACGTAGGATAATACATAATGAACCAGTCGCAACCTTCGGGTGCTCGAAAACCACAGTCTGACAACGCCCATGAAGGCAATGTGCCCGCCCGGCTGCCGTTTCAGGAGCCGGTGTTTCTGGTGGGCATGATGGGTGCCGGAAAAACCACCATTGGGCGTGCCTTGGCGCGTAAGCTTGGCTGGCAGTTTGTAGACCTTGACCACGAACTGGAAGCCCGCTGTGGTGTTCGCGTGGCAACGATTTTCGACATCGAAGGTGAACAAGGGTTCCGTAAACGTGAACGCGCTGTGCTGGACGAATGCACACGCCGTAAAGACATTGTACTGGCAACCGGCGGGGGCGCGGTACTTGATCCGCAAAATCGTCGGCACCTTCGTTCGCGTGGTGTGGTGGTTTATCTGCGTGCCACACTCGATGAACTCTACCGTCGTGTCGAGCGCGACCGCAGCCGCCCCCTGTTGCAAACCGACAACCCCCGCCAGCGTCTGGCCGACCTGATCACCGCACGCGAGCCCCTGTACAACGAGGTCGCGCATCTGACATTTGATACTGGCCAGTTGCCGGTGGCACAAACCACGCGCATTCTGCTTAAGCAACTTCAAAATTTTAAAGGCAGGGAAGCAACCCCGTGAACGCTGAAACCACTACCGTAAACGTTTCCACCCCTGGAGGTGACTACCCCATACACATCGGCCCCGGCCGGCTTGACCAACTTCATTCGTCCATCCCGGCCGACGCGACGGCTATCGCCATCATCACCACCACCGTCATCGGCGCGTTGTATGGGGCGCGCGTAAGGGCTGCGCTCGAAGGCACTGGCAAGCGGGTAATCTACGTAGAGTTGCCCGATGGCGAGGCGCATAAAAATTCGGATACGCTCAACCAGATTTTTGACGTCTTGTTACAAAATCGTTTGGACCGAAAAGCGGTTCTGGTGGCTTTGGGCGGCGGTGTGGTGGGCGATATGGTGGGTTTTGCCGCCGCTACCTACATGCGGGGTATCCAGTTTCTGCAGGTTCCTACCACGTTGTTGGCCCAGGTCGACTCGTCGGTAGGGGGCAAAACCGCCATCAACCACCCTTTGGGTAAAAACATGATTGGCGCGTTTCATCAGCCGGTTGGGGTTGAAATCGATACCGATGTGCTGGAAACCCTGCCGGCACGTGAAATTTCCGCCGGGCTGGCTGAAGTCATCAAATACGGCATGATCATTGACGCCGATTTTTTCGACTGGTGCGAAGCCAATATGGCCGCCTTGCGCGCCCTAAATCCGACGGCGATCACCTACGCCATCAAACGCTCATGCGAAATCAAGGCCTACGTGGTGTCGCGCGACGAACGCGAGTCTGGGCTGCGCGCCATTCTTAATTTTGGACACACCTTTGGGCACGCGATTGAGGCCGGCCTGGGCTACGGCGAGTGGCTGCACGGCGAAGCCGTGGGCTGCGGCATGATACAGGCGGCGCAGTTGTCGCAGCGGGCGCTGGGGCTATCGGCGGACAGCGTCAGCCGTATTGCGGCACTGGTACGTGCGTCCGGGTGCCCCGATGTGCCGCCGGCATTGGGCACCTCGCGCTGGGTCGAACTTATGCAAGTGGATAAAAAAGCGCAGGACGGCACCATCCGGTTCGTGCTGCTCGACCGCATCGGCAGCGCGCGTGTCCAAACCGTGCCGGCCGACATGCTGGAAGCGGTATTGGCCAGCGCCTGACGCGTCCCTGAATTAACGCACCATCGGGTATTACCTATGATTCTGAATCAGCTTGCTCCCTATGCATGCCGGTCCGAGAACAGTCGCGGGCGCCGGTACGATGAAGAGGCCCCGGTAGGGCGCACGCAGTTTCAGCGTGACCGCGACCGTATTGTGCATTGCAATGCGTTTCGTCGGCTTGAATACAAAACCCAGGTGTTCGTGAATCATGAAGGGGATTTGTTTCGCACCCGGCTAACCCACAGTCTGGAAGTGGCCCAGATAGCCCGCACGCTGGCGCGTAACCTTCAGGTTAATGAAGACCTGGTCGAGGCCATATCCTTGGCGCACGACCTGGGCCACACGCCGTTTGGCCATGCCGGGCAAGACGAACTGAACGACTCCATGAACCAGCGTGTGCCGGAGGCGGGCGGGTTTGAACACAACTTGCAAAGCCTGCGTGTGGTAGACGAGCTTGAAGAGCGCTATGCGTCGTTTAACGGGCTTAACCTGTGCTTTGAAACCCGCGAAGGCATCCTGAAGCATTGTTCCAGGCGCAACGCGCAGCGCTTGGGTGATGTGGGCGAACGCTTTTTAAACCGCACGCGCCCGTCCATCGAGGCGCAAATAGCCAATTTGGCTGACGAAATCGCCTACAACAACCACGATATTGATGATGGCCTGCGCTCGGGCCTGATCACCGTGGATCAGTTATGCGAGCTGGAGCTGTTCGTCACCCATTTCGAGGGCGTTCAGCGGCGTTACCCGGATGTGCAGGGCCGGCGTCTTACCTCCGAAATAATTCGCGCCATGATCAATACGCTGGTGATCGACCTTACGCAGACTACGTTGGCGAATCTGGCAGAACATAAGCCTGCCAGTGTGGACGATGTCCGGCAGGCGCCACAGCTGGTGGCGTTCTCGTCGTCCATGCGTAAACAGGCCGACGAGCTTAAACGGTTTTTGCACGAAAATCTGTACCGCCATTATCGTGTGATGCGCATGATGAACAAGGCGCGTACCATTGTGCGCGAACTGTTCTCAGCGTTTCTGGATGAGCCCCGCTTGCTGCCCGACGATTACCGGCGCGACGACGCACTGGCACAGGCGCGTGCCATTGCCGACTACATCGCCGGCATGACGGATCGCTACGCCATCAGCGAGCATCGCAAGCTTTTTCAAATGTAGGCCAAGCGTGGCGGCCCGGCCCACACATGGTCAAGGGAGCGGCCCGTGCCGGTGTCGTGCGGCCCGGCCAGCGCTGGGGAAAGTGCGTTGGCCCGTTCAGGCGTCGTGTGGCTCGGCCAGCACATGGGCCAGGTAGCGGCCCGTGTGGCTGTTGGGGTTTGCAGCAATATCGTGCGGGGTACCCTGGGCAATAATTTGCCCGCCTCCGGCGCCGCCTTCCGGGCCCATGTCTATTACCCAATCCGCCGCTTTTATCACGTCCAGGTTGTGTTCGATCACCACAACGGTGTTGCCGGCCTGAACCAATTGGTCCAGCACGTTCAGCAGTAGGGCAATATCGTGGAAGTGCAGGCCAGTAGTGGGCTCGTCCAGAATGTACAGGGTGCGACCGGTGCTGCGCTTTGACAGTTCCAGCGACAGTTTGATGCGTTGCGCTTCCCCGCCGGACAGGGTGGTGGCGCTTTGCCCCAGCCGTATGTACGACAGGCCCACATCCATCAGCGTGTTCAGCTTGCGCGCGATGGCCGGTACCGCGTCAAAATAGTCCAAAGCCTGCTCTACCGTCAGGTCCAGTACTTCGCTGATGGTGCGTCCGCGATAACGGATGTTCAGGGTTTCGCGGTTGTAGCGCTTGCCGTCACAGACGTCGCAGGGCACGTACATGTCGGGCAAAAAATGCATTTCAACTTTCACTACGCCGTCGCCCTGGCAGGCTTCACAGCGGCCGCCCTTCACGTTAAACGAAAACCGGCCCGGGTCATACCCGCGGGCGCGGGCCTCCGGAACACCCGCAAACAGCTCGCGTATAGGCGTGAATATGCCAGTGTACGTGGCCGGGTTGCTGCGCGGTGTGCGCCCAATGGGGCTTTGGTCGACGGTAATGATTTTGTCGAAGTGTTCCAGGCCTTCTAAGGTGTCGAAGGGAGCGGGGTCGGCTTGGGCGCGGTGCAGGCGTTGCGCTACGGCACGCGCCAGTGTGTCGTTGATCAGTGTGGATTTGCCGGAACCCGAGACACCGCTGATGCACACCAGCCGGCCGGCCGGTATGGCAAGGTTTACATCCTTCAGGTTGTTGCCGCGGCAGCCTTTCAGAAACAGGCGTGGTGTGTCGGACGCGACGGGGCGGTGTTCGGGCACGGTAATAGTGCGCGCTCCCGATAGATACTGGCCGGTCAGCGAGCCCGAATGGGTGATCTCGTCCGGTGTACCCTGGGCCACAATTTCACCGCCATGTTCGCCTGCCCCCGGGCCCATATCGACCACGTAGTCTGCCGAGCGGATCATGTCTTCATCGTGTTCGACCACAATGACGCTGTTGCCCAGATCGCGTAAATCTTTAAGTGTCTGGATCAGGCGGTCATTATCGCGCTGGTGCAGGCCGATGGAGGGTTCATCCAGCACATACATCACGCCGGTAAGGCCAGAGCCGATCTGGCTGGCCAGCCTTATGCGTTGGGCTTCGCCCCCCGAAATTGTGTCGGCGCTGCGATCGAGGGACAAATAGTTCAGCCCCACATTGTTCAAAAACTGCAGGCGTGCCTGGATTTCGCGAATGATGCGGTCGGCAATATCGCGCTTGGCCCCCGTCAATGCCAGGGTTTGAAACCAGTGCAGGCAGTCGGCCAGCGACATGGCTTCGACTTCGTAGATGGCGCGCCCCCGCCGTTGTGCTTCGCCGGGTTCATCGCCCAGCAACACGTGGCGCGCTTCGGCGCGCAGGCGCGAACCGCCACAGTCCGGACATGCGCGGGCATGGCGCAATTTATTCAACTCTTCACGCACGGCCGGCGAGTCGGTTTCGCGCCAGCGCCGTTCGAGGTTGGGAATAATGCCCTCGAAGGGGTGTGATTTGACGGTGGTTCGTCCCTGTTCATTCAAATACAGAAAGGCGATGTCTTCGTCACCCGACCCATACAGCACGCGTTGTTGCACGTCGTTTGGCAATGATTCGAACGGTGCGTCAATATCGAAGTGATAATGGGCCGCCAGGCTGGTCAGCAAGGTATAAGTAAACGCATTGCGACGGTCCCAGCCGTGTACGGCACCGCTGGCCAAGCTTAGCTCGGGGAACGCGACCACCCGTTTGGGATCAAACACTTCAACCGTGCCCAGACCGTCGCATGTTGGGCAGGCACCGGTGGGGTTGTTGAAACTGAACAGCCGGGGCTCCAGGTCGATCAGGCTATGTCGACACACCGGGCATGCGTAATGTAGCGAAAATGCCACCTCTTCGCCCGTGTCCATGTTCAGTGCCACGCAACGGCCCTCAGCCAGGTCCAGCGCGGTCTCAAAACTTTCGGCCAGGCGCTGTTTGCTGTCGTCGCGCACGCGCAGGCGGTCAACCACCACATCGATGTCGTGTTTCTCTGCTTTGTTCAGCGGTGCCAATTCGTCCAACGTCACCATTTCGCCATTCACGCGTACCCGCACGAAGCCTTTGGACAGCAAGCTGGTGCGCTCGTCGTCGAAGCTGCCTTTGCGCGAGCGGGCGACCGGCGCCAGAATGGCCAGGCGGGTTTGCTCAGGCCAGCCCAGGACGCGGTCCACCATTTGCGCCACGCTTTGCGCTTGCAGGGGCAAGCCGTGTTCGGGGCAGTAAGGGGTGCCGACGCGCGCGTACAATAAGCGCAGGTAATCGTGGATCTCGGTAATGGTGCCAACGGTTGAGCGCGGGTTGTGCCCCGCCGATTTCTGTTCGATGGAAATGGCCGGCGACAGGCCCTCAATCAGGTCAACGTCGGGCTTGTCCATCAGCTGCAGAAACTGCCGCGCGTAGGCCGACAGGCTTTCTACATAGCGGCGTTGCCCTTCCGCATATAGCGTATCGAACGCCAGCGACGATTTCCCCGACCCTGACAGGCCGGTAATGACCACCAGCTGACGGCGCGGCAGGTCAACAGAAATGTTTTTCAGGTTGTGCGTACGGGCGCCCCGGATACGAATGGCTTCCATCAAATTCCGTTGATGCGTGGCTAGGTTGAACTCGCATTGAGCCGGCAAACAAAAGCTCAAGGCGAACTTGATACTATAGCGCGGTGCAGCACTGCGCGCGAAGTATTGGTCCGTCTTTTTCCCGGGATTGGCCTATTTTTAATTGAGGGTGTATGCCAGAAACTTCTGCATCCGTCGACAGCGCTGGCCGTTCGCGGCCGGCAAAACTGCGTCTGACCCCGCTGGAGCGGCGTGCCAGTATTTCGCTGGCGTTGTTGTTTGCCGTCAGAATGCTGGGGCTATTTTTGCTGACCCCCATTTTTGCGGTTGCCGCCACCACGCTTGCCGGGGGCAGCAACGCGGCCCGTGTGGGCCTGGCGCTGGGGGCTTATGGCCTTACCCAGGCCGTGATGCAAATCCCCTTGGGCATGGCGTCCGATCGTTTCGGCCGACGTCCTGTCATTGTGTTCGGTTTGGTGTTGTTTGTGGTCGGCGGCATCATTTGCGCGCTGGCTGAAAATGTCGACTGGGTTATTGTGGGCCGCACTATCCAGGGCCTGGGCGCCATCTCGGCGGCCATCACGGCCTGGGTGGCTGATGCCACGCGCCCCGAGGTGCGTACCCGTGCCATGGCGATGGTGGGGGCATCCATTGGCTTATCGTTTGCGCTTTCGTTGGTGCTATCGCCCATGCTGGTGGGCAGTTTCGGCCTGTCGGGCCTGTTCTGGGCCATCAGTCTGATGGGGTTTGTGTGTCTGCTGATTGCCGCTTTTGTGGTGCCCTCGGTGCCGCCCGCGCCACGCTCTGATCAAGGCGCTCGGGTGCGTGATGTGCTGCGCCATGTCGATTTGCTGCGGCTTAACTTTGGTGTGTTCTGCCTGCACTTTATATTGATGGCACTGTTTGTGGTGGTGCCGGGAATGCTGAGCGAGCTGGGTGGTTACGGTTCTGCCAGCCTGTGGAAGGTGTACCTGCCGGTAATTCTTGTGTCCTTCGTGGTGATGGTGCCGGCCGTCTTTTACACCGAAACGCGCCATAGGCATAAGCAAACACTGGATGCCGCCGTCATTGTTCTGGTGATTATGCTGGTATTGATGGCTGCCTTGGCACATAGCTTCGCCGGCGTGGTGGGGGCGCTGATCGGCTTTTTTGTGGCCTTCAACATTCTTGAGGCGCTGCAACCGTCGCTGGTGTCGCGTGTAGCGCCTCCCGAATACAAGGGCCTTGCCCTGGGCTTTTACAACACCACGCAATCATTAGGTATTTTCCTGGGCGGTGCCATTGGCGGCTTGCTGGCGGCCAATGGGCAGGCACCCACGGTATTGCTGGCGGCGGCAGCCTTGGCATTTGCCTGGTATATGGCGGCCCGGGGTTTTAAATCCGCGTCATAGGGGGCGCATCGGTGCGGGGCAAAAATATCCCGCGATTCGCAGTTTCCACAGTAGTCGCTTACCCGTTATTTCGTCCATAATGGGTCAACGTCTGTTTATCAAGTTTTCTGTTCAAAGGTATTGTCATGGCCTCGGTTAACAAAGTCATTCTTATCGGCAACCTCGGGCGCGATCCCGAAGTGCGTTACAGCCCTGAAGGCGCTGCCATCTGCAACATTTCACTGGCCACCACGGCCGTCTGGCGCGACCGCGCATCCGGCGAGCGCCGCGAAGAAACCGAGTGGCATCGCGTTGTGTTTTTTAACCGCCTGGCCGAAATTGCCGGCGAGTATCTGCGCAAAGGCCGTGCCGTCTATGTAGAAGGGCGCCTGCGCACGCGCAAATGGCAAGATCAGAACGGACAAGATCGCTACACCACCGAAATCGTGGCCGATCAAATGCAAATGCTGGGTGGCCGTGACGCCGATGCCAGCATGAGCGCTCCCGACGACGGCTTCAACCAAGCGCCCGAACAACGTCAAAGCCGCACGGCTCAGCAGCAGGCGCGCCCGGCGGCGCCGCAGGCACCCGCCGCCGCTAACCTGATGGACATGGACGACGATATCCCGTTCTGATGGCCCAGCATGGCCATGGGGGCCAGCCAGTTAGTAGCTAATTAATACGCCACCGCTGGCGAGTACGGCTACCACCGCCCACGCCGGCAATTTCCAGATGCTTAGCATCAGGAAGCCGGCCAGTGCCAGGGCAAATTCGTGCGGGCCCAGAATGGCGCTGGTAAAAACAGGCTGGTAAAGGGCGGCCCCTAAAATACCCACCACGGCCGCATTGGCACCGCGCATCAGCGCATGGGCGTGGTGCCAGCGGCGGAAGCGGTTCCAGTGGGGCAATATGGCTATTAGCACTAACATGCCCGGCAAGAAAATCATCACCAAGGCGACGCCGGCGCCCCACAGCGCACTGCTCCACATCCCAATGCCAAAAAGCTCAGCGCTTGGCGCGAATATGACCGCGCCCAAATACGCCGCAAAGGTAAACAATGGCCCGGGCACGGCCTGGGTGGCACCGTAGCCGGCCAAGAATTGTTCTGCGCTTACCCAGCCTGATTGCACCACCTCGGCTTCCAGCAAGGGCAGCACCACGTGGCCCCCACCAAACACCAGGGCACCGGCGCGGTAGAAGGCGTCCATTACCGACAGTGTCGTTGTGCCGCTGCCAAAGGCCAGTATTGGCAAGCCCACCAGCAGTACCACAAAGGCCACGCCGGCCAGGTGGCCCGCAGGGGCAGATAATGAAAAATGCAAGTCGGGCCTGGCGTTTTCAACGTGCGTCCGACACAACACCATGCCAGCCAGTGCGCCCAGCACGATGGCGGCAACCTGGCCCGCCGGCCCGTTAATGAACACCACTATAAAGACAGCGGCCAAGGCAATGCCCGATCGACGGCGATCAGGGCACAGCGTTTTTGCCATGCCCCATACGGCGTGAGCCACAATCGCCACCGCCGTTATTTTGAGCCCATGGATAATGCCTTGGCCCACTGGACCGTCAAACAACGCGGCACCCATGGCAAATAAAACCAGAACAATCGCCGAAGGCAAGGTAAACGCCGCCCAGGCGGCGGCTCCGCCCCAGGGGCCGGCACGCATCAGCCCCACGGCGAAGCCCACCTGGCTGCTGGTGGGGCCGGGCAAAAATTGGCACAAAGCGACCAGGTCGGCGTAGGCTGACTCGGACAGCCAGCGACGGCGCTCTACAAATTCAGCACGAAAGTAGGCCAGGTGGGCAATAGGCCCGCCAAATGAGGTCAGGCCCAGCAGAAGAAAGGCACAAAAGACGTCTCTGATTGTCCCGCGTGCGGGTGACGACGCATTTGTGATGTTCGGGCTTGTCAAGTTATTCCTTATGGTTAGGCTATGGATCGCGCGGCAGGCTATGCGTATTTCTATTGATCAGCCCGGCGCCTCGGCAATAGTCTGGCTTAAGCGTTGAATCGAAAAATCAACAAACTCCTTCACAATATCGGGAAGCACGCGTCCTTGCATTACCTGCACCTGAACGGTGCGTGCGCGCATTTCCGGGTTGCGCAGCGGTATGGCCACCAGGCGGTTGCGTTCAAGCCGGGGGCCGATCGATATATAACTGGCAAACAAGATGGCATCGCTGTCGCGTACAAACCCGTGCAGCGACTCGCCGTGGTTGCTGAAGATGACCGGCTCCAGCTTGATGCCGGCCATGTTGGTGGCCAGCTGAAATAATCGGAAGGTAGAAGTGTGTTCGTCGGTCAGGGCCAGGGGGTAGTTGGCCAGCTCACGGATATCAAGTCGGCGGCGGTGTGCCAGCTTGTGGTTTTCGGACATGACCGCCAGCGCGGGCGCACTGTGGGTATACAAGACGTCGACACCGCCGGCCGGCAGGGTGCTGAACGTGATGGCAATGTCGGCTTCGCCTTCCATGACGCGCTGGCTGGCCTGGGTAGCGCGGTCTACCCAGATGCGGAAACGGATGTCAGGGTATTGCCGCCGGAAGTCGGCCAGCGTTGCAGGAACAAATTCATTGGCCAGGCCTTGGGTGCAGGCGATGCGAATAGTGCTGTGGCCGCCACCTTTCAACGCCGTTATCGACTGCAGAACGGCGTCCGTTTCTAGTTGTGTGCGACGCACGTGGCGAAGCAGCAGTTCGCCGGCATCCGTCAAAACCATACCGCGCGCGGTACGCACAAAAAGGGGCGTACCAACCTGTTCTTCAAGCGCGGAGATTTGGCGGCTGATGGCAGAAATGGCCACATGCAGGGAGGCCGATGCGGCACTTAAACTGCCTGTTGTAGCCACTTCAAAAAAGTAGCGGGCTGCTAGGCTGTGCATAGTAAAAACAAGGGTTTACCCTAATCTACCTTTCTAAAAAAGGCAACGGTTGTTGGTTTTATTCTAATTGTATAGAAAGAATTGGGCGTTTAGAATCGATTTTCATTGCAGCTTTATTACAAGGAGACACGCCGTGTCGTCGAAATACCCATTGCTGAAACAAACCGTTGTGGGTCTGGCTTGCGCGTTTGCTGTAACGGCGCACGCCGAAACCTTGCGTGTTGGCCTCGCTTCCGAGCCCACTGCTGTTGACCCTCACTACCATCAGACTACGCCTAACGAGGCGCTTGTCTACCATATTTTCCAGCCGCTGGTGGCCATGAGCGCCGACCAGCAGCTGCAACCGGCCCTGGCCGAATCCTGGACCGCGGTTGACGAAACAACGTGGGAGTTCAAGCTGAACCCCAATGCCCGCTTTTCAAACGGCGAGCCCTTCACCGGTAAGGACGTGATTTTTTCGTTCTGCCGCATCATGAACAACGAAACCGGTATCGGCAGCGGTGCCATCAACACAGTTCGCCGTGTGGTGGGCGTCGAAACGCCGGATGACCACACCGTGCTGATCAAAACCGCCAAGCCCCAGCCCGTGTTGCCTAACGAGCTGGCTCGGATTCCCATGATCTGGAATGGCATTGTCGAGCACGAAAACCTGAACTTCTCGCCGGAAGAAG
>JAJUIY010000280.1 GCA_029267415.1 Alcaligenaceae bacterium | reverse complement strand
GCGTGAGCCAGGCGGTGGTGTACGCGCCCACGCCCACAAAGGCGGCCTGACCAAACGAGGTAAGCCCGCCAATACCGGTTAGCAATACCAGGCCTAATACCACCAAGCTGGCCAGACCGATGTAATTAAGATGGGTAATCCAGAACTCCGGCGTGACCGGCAGCAAGGGCAGGCCGAAGAGAACTGCAACAACTAAAATAAGCAACAAGCGGTTCATGGCGAATCAGTCCTCGTCCTCGATTTGCCGTGCGCCCAACGAGCGCCACAACAACACCGGAATAATCAGCGTAAATACGATGACCTCTTTGTAGGCACTGGCCCAAAATGACGAGAACGCCTCTAGCACGCCGACAAAGATGGCACCGGCCGCTGCCACGGGGTAGCTGATAAGGCCCCCGAAAATGGCCGCGACAAACCCTTTCAGGCCGATCAGGAAACCCGTGTCGTAGTAGATGGTGGTAACGGGCGCGATCAGCATGCCAGACAAGGCGCCAATACCTGCGGCAAGCGTGAAGGTAAGCTGACCCGACATATTTGTGCTGATGCCTACCAGCCGCGCACCGCGTCGGTTCACCGCCGTGGCGCGCAAAGCGCGCCCATATAACGTGCGGCCGAAAAACAGCCAAAGACCGATGATGAGCGACACGCATGTGCCCAGCACAAAGAAAGTTTGGGCCGACCACGTCACCACGCCGATGTTTATCGACCCTTCGACAAAGGGCGGTGTGCGCCAGCCTTCGGCACCGAAGAACACGAGACCGATGCCGGTAAGGGCAAAATGCACCGCGACGGAAACGATCAGGAGCACCAGGACGCTGGCTTCGGCCACCGGCTGATAAGCCAACCGATACACCATGGGGCCCATCGGAATTACCAGTGCCAGCGACAGCAGGATGTAAAGCCACAGTGGGGCGTCAGCCTGAACCACTGAGGGCACTACAAAATATAGTACGAGCGGCAACACCACTGTCCAGAGGGCAGTTTTGGGCAGACCAGACAGGTTTCGGCTGCGTAGCGCCGCCAATACGTCAAGCACAAACACCAAAACACCGGTCAGGAGCAGCAAGGTAACGGTTCCGGGCACACGCCCATTTACCATGAATGCCAGCGTCAGCGCACCATACGTGACAAATTCGCCCTGCGGAATAAAGATGACACGGGTGACCACAAAGACAAGCACAAGAGCCAGCCCGAGCAGTGCATAAATGGCCCCGTTCACAATGCCATCTTGCAGCAAGATCAATACGATTGTTAAATCCATTCGGACAACGCCATCAATACATTACATAAAGGAGCGGGACGGCTCACGATGCCGTCCCGCAAGCTGTTACGGTTTGCCGTCCGGGATTACAGGTCAGGCTGATACGTCCATTTGCCGTCGACCACCTTCACCATGACGCGTGCGCGCTCGTCAAAGCCGGCGTGGTCGGTGGCGCTCATGTTGATGACACCTTGGGAAACGGGCAGGTCGGTAACTTGCTCGATGGCGTCGCGCAGCGCTGCACGGAACTCGGGCGTGCCCGGCTTAACACCGGCCTCAAGGGCAGCGGGAATGGCTTCGGCGATCAGCATGCCGGCATCCCACATATGGCCGCCGAAGGTGTTGATAGTACCTTCGCCATATTCAGCTTCGTATTTGCTCTTGTATTCCAGCGCACTGGCCTTGACGGGGTTATCGTCGGGCAGTTGGTCGGCTACCAGCAGGGGGCCGGCGGGCAGAATCATGTCTTCGCAGTTTTTGCCGCAAACGCGCAGTACATCGTTGTTGGCCGCACCGTGGGTTTGATACATGATGCCTTTATAGCCGCGGCTTTTGAGCTCGCCTTGTGGCAAGGCCACAGGCGTGCCGGAACCCGCCACCAAGATGCCATCGGGGTTGGCAGCAATCAGTTTCAGGGCCTGGCCCGTTACGCTGGTGTCCGTCCGGCCATAGCGTTCGACCGCGACCATCTTGATGCCGCGTTCTTCAGCGGCGGCGGTCATGACACTAAGCCACCCTTCGCCATAGGCATCGTTGTAGCCGATGAAGCCAAGGGTTTTGACCCCTTGCTTCTCCATGGCAGCAGCCAGGGCGTCGGCCATCAATTGGTCGTTTTGAGGTGTCTTGAAGACCCATTCCCGAGCGCCTTCAACGGGCTCGACAATGCGGGC
>JAJUIY010000046.1 GCA_029267415.1 Alcaligenaceae bacterium | reverse complement strand
CGGGTCTTTTCACATTGGCCACATCATGGAATATATCCAGGCCGACATCTGGGTACGAACCATGCGAATGTCGGGGCATACAGTGCATTTTGTCGGGGCAGACGACGCACACGGTGCGCCCATTATGCTGAAGGCCGAAAGCGAAGGGGTTACGCCCGAACAGCTGGTAGCCCGCTACGCCGGCGAGCGCCCGCGCTATCTGGATGGCTTCCACATCCGTTTTGACCACTGGCACAGCACGGCATCGCCCGAAAACGTTGAACTTTCGCAAGGCATCTACCGCCAGCTGAAAGACGCCGGCCTGATCTATTCCGAGGTCATCGAGCAGTTTTACGATCCGGTCAAGAAAATGTTCCTGCCGGATCGTTACATCAAAGGCGAGTGTCCACATTGCCACGCGGCCGACCAATACGGGGATGCCTGCGAGTCATGCAGCGCCGTCTATCGGCCCACCGAGCTGATCAACCCGTACTCCACACTTACCGGCGCCACCCCGGTACTTAAACCCTCCGAGCACTTCTTCTTCCGCCTGTCCGACCCGCGGTGCGTTGAGTTTTTGCGCCAGTGGACCACCGGCAACGCCGCCAATGGCCGTCCACGCCTGCAGGCGGAAGTGGCCGCCAAGACACGCGAGTGGCTGGGCGACGGCGAAAACGAACCCGCCACCCTGAACGACTGGGACATCTCACGCGACGAGCCGTATTTCGGCATTCCCATTCCCGATGCGCCGGGTAAATATTTTTACGTGTGGCTCGACGCCCCCATCGGCTACCTGGCCTCGCTGAAAGCCTATTGCAACAAGCATGGCATTGACTTCGACGCCCTGCTGGACCCCGAAAGCGACACCGAACAGATTCACTTCATCGGCAAGGACATCGTCTATTTCCATGCCCTTTTCTGGCCTGCCATGCTGAAGTTTGCCGGCCGCAAAACGCCCGACCATCTGCACGTGCACGGCTTCATCACGGTTAGTGGCGAGAAAATGTCAAAAAGCCGCGGGACAGGCATTTCACCCCTGCGCTATCTGGAACTGGGCATGGACGCCGAATGGCTGCGCTACTACATTGCCGCCAAGCTTAACGCACGCGTCGAAGACATTGACTTCAATCCGGATGACTTCATCGCACGCGTCAACAGCGACTTGATCGGCAAATATGTCAACATCGCCAGCCGCGCCGCCAGCTTTATTGGCCGTCACTTCGATGGCGAATTGCGCTATAGCGGCAACACCGGCGAGATGGTTTCGGCCATGACCGCTGCCGCCGACAACGTCCGCGAAGCGCTAGAAGCGCGCGAATACGGCCGTGCCGTACGCCTGGCCATGGCCTATGCCGATACCGTTAACCAAGCGTTTGATGCCGCCAAACCCTGGGTTATGGCCAAGGGTATCAGCACGGCCGACGACACCACCCGCGAACAGCTGCAAGACATCTGCTCGCGTGCACTGGCCGGGTTCAAAGCGCTCACCGTTATGCTGGCCCCCATCTTGCCCGAACTAAGCCATAAAGTGGCACACGACCTGTTTGGGGACACCCCCTACCAGTGGGCCGACGCCGCGCACCTGCCTACACGCATCGCACCGTTCAAGCATTTAATGCAGCGGGTTGATGCCAAGATGCTGGACGCGTTGTTTGAAGCCCCTGAAGAACCGGCCGCCACGCCAGGTGGCGAGGCCATTGCCGACACCATCGACATCAAGGATTTCGCCAAAGTCGATTTACGCATCGCCAAGATCGTGCAGTGCGAGCACGTCGACGGGTCTGACAAGTTGCTGAAGCTGACACTGGATGCCGGCGAAGGGCGTCTGCGCCAAGTCTTTTCCGGTATCAAGTCGGCCTACAATCCCGAAGACCTGGTGGGCAAGCTCACCGTACTGGTTGCCAACCTGGCGCCACGCAAAATGCGCTTTGGCGTTTCTGAGGGCATGGTCTTGGCGGCCAGCCACGCCGACCCGAAGGTTGATGCCGGCCTGTACATTCTTGAGCCCCACACCGGCGCCCAGCCCGGCATGCGGGTCACCTGAGCGCCGTGCCCGTTCGCACCCCTCCCAGCCCGGAACGCCAGCGCGCCGGGCACCGCAGCACGCTGGTCAGCATCGGCGTCAACCTGATGCTGTCCGCCGCGCAGCTGGTGGTTGGCCTCTTCGCCCAATCGGCCGCGTTGGTGGCCGATGCTTTTCATTCGTTGTCTGACATGGTCTCGGACGGCGTGGTACTGCTGGTTAACCGCCACAGCCACTCGCCGGCCGATGCCGAACACCCTTACGGTCATCATCGCTTTGAAACCGCTGCGTCACTGTTCATTGGTGCGCTGCTGCTGGCCATTGGGGCCGGCATGCTATGGGCCAGCTTCACGCGGTTGCAAAACCCGCAGCTGATTCCAAAAGTGCACCAGGCCGCCTTGTTCATTGCGTTGTTGGCGGTGCTGTCCAAAGAGCTGTTGTTCCGCTACTTGTTGCATGTCGCGAAACGTGTGAAATCCACTATGCTGGCCGCCAATGCGTGGCACGCCCGCTCCGACGCCGCATCGTCCATCGTGGTGTCAGTGGGCATTATTGCCAACCTTCTCGGTTTTCCCATGGCCGACCCCCTCGCCGCACTGATTGTGGGGCTGCTGATTGGCCGCATGGGATGGCGCTTTTTCTACGACTCGCTGCACGATCTGATGGACCGAGCGGCCGACGACGAGACCGAGGCACGCATTCTGAACGTCATTCTTGCGACGCCTGGCGTGCTGGGCGTTCACGATCTGAAAACGCGGAAAATGGGTGATATGCTGTGGGTGGAGGTGGACTTGGAAATGGACGGGACGCTGACCATTGACGAGGGCCACGACATTGCCCACGAGGCACGCCGCCGCGTCATGGCCACCGAGCCGGTTTTGGACATGACCACCCACTTCGAACCGGTGCACAAGCACACCGGCGACACAACTTCAACACACTGACCTGCCATACCACGGCACTGAAAACATGAGCTCCCGGTCTCTGGAAAACACCCCCGACACTTCCGCGCACGATCGCCCTGAACGTGCCGGCACCCACATACGAAGCTTTGTGCATCGACGTGCGCACATCACCCCGGCGCAGCAGGCAGCACTTGACCAACTGTTGCCACGCTGGTCTATTCCATATCAGAACACGCTGCTTGATTTTGAAGATGTGTTTGGGCGCCGTGCCGACACCATTCTTGAAATCGGTTTCGGCATGGGCGAAACAACGGAAAAAATCGCGTTGGCGCGCCCCCATGACAACTTTTTGGGGGTTGAGGTCTTCAATGCCGGCGTGGGGGCCTTGCTGCGCCGCATCGACAAATCCGGGCTTACAAATATCCGTATCGTTCAGCACGATGCCGTCGAAGTCCTTCGCGACATGATCGCCCCCAACTCGCTGGCAGGGGTGCATATTTTCTTTCCGGACCCCTGGCCCAAAAAACGGCACCACAAACGCCGGCTGATCCAGCCGCCATTTATCCATATGTTGGCCCACCGGCTGCAGCCCGGGGGCTACATCCACTGCGCCACTGACTGGCAAAATTACGCCGAGCAGATGCTTGACGTGCTATCCGCCGAACCCATGCTGGCCAACACCACTGACGGCTACGCGCCGCGCGGTGATCGCCGGCCCATGACAAAATTCGAGCAGCGCGGGCTACGTCTTGGCCACGGCGTATGGGATTTACTATTCAAAAAGGTTGATGATCAAGAAGGTTGATGATGAAACTGACGCTTAACGGAGAAACCAAAGAGTTTTCAGACATCCGCACCGTGCGCGACTTGTTGACCGCACTGGGTTATGAAGGAAAACGGCTGGCTGTTGAACTGAATGGCAACATTGTGCCCAAAAGCCAGCACGACACCACCGAGCTAAACGATGGCGACGCACTGGAGCTGGTGGTTGCCGTGGGTGGCGGCTGATTTTTAACGGCGGAAGCCGCCAAAACCACCCATTCCACCCATGCCGCGCATGCCACCCATGGCGCGCATCATTTTGGCCATGCCGCCTTTTTTCATGTGCCGCATCATGCCCTGCATTTGCTCAAATTGCTTGAGCACGCGGTTGACCTCTTGCACCGACACCCCGGCCCCGGCCGCGATGCGCCGCTTGCGCGACGCCTTCAACAGTTCAGGGCGGCTGCGCTCGAGCGGTGTCATGGAATTCAGGATACCCTCGGTGCGCCGCAACTGCTTTTCGGCCTGTTCACCCTGAACCTGGCCGGCGGCCTGCGCCAGCTGGGCGGGAAGTTTTTCGATAAGCGAATTCATGTCGCCCATTTTCTTGATTTGCTGAATCTGGTCGCGAAAATCGTTGAGATCGAAGCGATGCCCCGATTTGATTTTCGCCGCCATTTTCTCGGCTTTCGAGACATCGATATTGCGTTGGGCCTGTTCGACCAGCGACACAATATCACCCATACCCAGAATACGCTGAGCCATACGCTCGGGGTCGAAGGGTTCGAGCCCATCAAGCTTTTCAGAGACCCCGACAAATTTGAGCGGCTTGCCGGTTACCTGACGCACCGACAACGCCGCGCCGCCTCGCGCATCACCATCAAGCTTGGTCAAAACAACACCGGTAAGCGGCAGTGCCTCGCCAAATGCGCGCGCCACGTTGACGGCGTCTTGTCCCTGCATGGCATCGACCACAAACAAGGTCTCGATGGGGTTAAGAACTTGATGCAGTGCCTGGATCTCTTGCATCATGGCTTCGTCAACGCCCAAACGGCCGGCCGTATCGACGATGAGCACGTCGTAGTGGTGGCGTCGGGCGTGGTCCAGCGCCGCCAACGCGATGTCGCTGGGCTTCTGACTGGTATCCGACGGGAAAAAGTCGACCTTGGCTTGCTGGGCCACCGTTTGGAGCTGATCGATAGCGGCCGGGCGGTAGACGTCGGCACTGACGACCAACACCTTCTTTTTGCCGCTTTTACGGCCCGCCTGCGTATGATGACCATCGGCCAACCATTTGGCGAGCTTACCGGTGGTGGTAGTTTTACCGGCCCCCTGCAAACCGGCCATCAATAGTACCGCTGGCGGTTGCGTGGCCAGTGAGAGCTCACCGGCGCCTTCGCCGAGGTCGGCCCCCATCAGGCGGGTAAGCTCTTTGTGCACAACCCCTACTAATGCCTGACCGGGGTTAAGGCTGCCGGCCACTTCCTGGCCGAGCGCCTGTTCGCGCACATTGGCGATGAAGTCGCGAACGACGGGCAACGACACGTCGGCCTCAAGCAGGGCCATGCGGACTTCGCGCAGCATGTCACGCGTGTTGGCTTCGGTCAGGCGAGCCTGACCGCGCATGGTCTTCACAACCCGTGCAAGACGTTGGGTGAGGTTATCGAGCATAGTGATAGGTTTCGTTTAAACTTGGTTGATGTGACGTGCACCGTCTAAAATGACCCGGCCGGGCAATTTCCCCGGCCGCCTTCTACATACAGGGACTATGTCTGCAAGTATTGTATTTCACTTGCTGGCCACACTTGGCTACAGCATACTGGGATTCTGGCTTTGGTCGGACGCGACCAAAAGCCCGGGCCCCGCGGCAGCAGGCATGGCCCAACGGGTTTTGCTGACGCTGGCCGTATTGCTGCACGGCGCCGGCCTGCTGCAAGGCATCTTGCCAGAACACGCACTGTACCTGGGCTGGGCACTGGCCCTGTCAGCTGCCCTATGGCTGGGCATGGTGATCTTTTGGGTGCAAAGCCTGTTTATGCGCATTGACGGCCTGCTGCTTATTCTACTTCCCGCCGCCGCGCTCGTCACCTTGCTCGCCGGCGTCTTTCCGCAGGGGCATGTCGTGCCCCACACTCAAAGCGAATGGCTGCGCATCCACCTTCTGATTGCCTTTACCGCCTACGCCCTGATTCTGGTTGCGGCCTTGCATGCCATTTTGATGGCCGCACTCGATCGCCAGTTGCACCAGCCAGTCAGTAACGTAGACAATCGTTCGCTGTTGGGGCGTGCGCTCGACTCCATGCCACCCCTGCTGACGCAAGAAAGGCTTTTATTCCAGCTGATCACGATCAGCTTCGGCGTGCTCACACTCACCGTCATCACGGGCGCCGTCACCTCACAACGTCTGCTGGATCGGCCGTTCCCGCTAGATCATAAAACGGTTTTTACGCTACTATCTTGGGCGACTTTTGGTATCTTGCTTTGGGGCCGCCACACCCGTGGCTGGCGTGGCCGCATTGCCCTGCGTTGGACACTGGCCGGCTTCGCCTTTGTTCTGCTGGCTTACACCGGAAGCCGCTTTGTTCTTGACGTCATCTTGTAACTGGAACCACCGTGGGTAAAGTTCTCCTCTGGGTAATCGTGATTCTGGGTGTCATGCTCACCACCCGCATCCTGACCCGCTATCACGAAAGCTCGCAACGCCGATCCGCCGAGAAGGCAGGCCGCGCCTCGGCGCCCATCTCCGGCAACCCCGAGCCCATGGTCCGCTGTGCGCATTGCAGCATCCACATTCCCCGCTCCGAAGCTGTGCTTAGCGGAGGCAAAACATGGTGTTGCACCGAACACGCAAAGCTCGGGCCCGGCGCCTGAACCACCACGACGCGCCCGTTCTCGTCGGACCGGCTCAACCGCTGGTATTGGACCGACACGGCTGGCTCAAACCGCACCCGGCCGTGCTGCGGGCACCGTCGCCCAACGCCGACACACGCCCAAGCGCACAAGACATCTGCTTGTTGGTGCTGCATAACATCAGCCTGCCGCCCGGCGAGTTTGGCGGCCCGCACATTATCGACCTGTTTCTGAACCAACTGGATTTTGGGGCACACCCCTGGTTGCCGCGACTGAAAGGGCTGCGAGTGTCCGCGCACTTTCTGATCCGTCGCTCAGGGCAAATTGTGCAATTCGTCTCCACGTACGACCGTGCCTGGCACGCCGGTGTTTCGTGCTTTGAGGGGCGCGAGCGCTGTAATGACTTCTCCATCGGCATCGAGCTGGAAGGCACCGACTACACGCCATACGACGAGCGCCAGTATGAGGCCCTGAGCCAGCTTTCCGATACCCTGCGCAGCCGGCACCCACTGCGGGCGGTACAAGGGCACGAACACATCGCCCCTGAACGGAAAACCGATCCCGGCCCTTCCTTCGACTGGGATCGGTTTGCGCGTGAGGCTAACTGGCCACGTCGCCAGTTGCCACCCAATTGCCGTTAGGTGCGGCTACCCAGCAGCAGCTGGTTCATGCGTCGCACAAAGGCCGCCGGATCGTTCAGCGTTGCGCCTTCTGCCAACAACGCCTGGTCCAGAAGCAATTGCGCCCAGTCGTCAAACTCGTCGTCGGCCGCATCCTGGACGCGCTTGATCAGCGTATGCCCCGGGTTGATTTCCAAGATAGGACGCAACTGCGGCGTGGCTTGGCCGGCCGCCTGAAGCATACGCACAACATGCGGGCTCAGCTCGTGCTCGTCAACTACCACACATGCGGGAGAGTCAACCAGACGCCCGGTAACACGGACCTCTTTGACCTGTTCGCCCAACGTGCTGGTCAGGCGCTCGACGAGCGGCTTCATGCTTTCAGCGATTTCTTCCTGCTGTTTTTTCTCGTCCTCGTCGGCCATGCCCTCAAGATCGAGACCGCCTTTGGCAATGGATACAAATGGTTTGCCCTCGTATTCGCGCAGGTAAGACATCATCCATTCGTCGACGCGATCCGACATTAGCAAGACTTCAATGCCTTTTTTGCGGAAAATTTCCAGATGCGGGCTGTTATTGGCGGCAGCCCAGGTGTCGGCCGTGACGTAGTAAATTTTGTCCTGGCCCTCTTTCATGCGTCCGATGTAGTCGTCGAGCGACACGGACTGCGCAGAATCATCATGGTTAGTCGAAGCAAAACGCAATAGCTTGGCGATACGCTCCTGGTTGCTGGGGTCTTCGCCTACGCCTTCCTTCAGCACCTGGCCAAACTGGCCCCAAAACTCCGCGTATTTTTCAGGCTCGTTTTCGGCCATCTTCTCGAGTTGTGTCAAAATTCGCTTGACCGAGCCCTCGCGGATAGCGCGCACATCGCGACTTTCTTGCAGGATTTCGCGCGATACGTTAAGTGGCAAGTCGGACGAATCAATAATGCCACGCACAAAACGCAAGTACGCCGGCAGCAACTGCTCGGCATCGTCCATAATGAACACGCGCTTCACATACAGCTTCAGCCCGCGGCGCACATCGCGGTCCCACAAGTCCATGGGTGCGCGCTTCGGAATATACAGCAGCTGCGTGTATTCACTGCGCCCTTCTACCCGGTTATGCGTCCAGGCCAACGGGTCCTCAAAGTCATGGGCGATGTGCTTGTAGAACTCCTTGTACTGCTCGTCGGTAATTTCCTGACGCGGCCGCGTCCACAGGGCATTGGCCTGGTTTACGGCTTCCCATTCGTCCGTCTTCACCTGCTCCGATGCCTTCTCGTCCCACTCTTCCTTGGGCATCTGGACCGGCAGCGAGATGTGATCCGAATAGCGCCGCAAGATTTCACGCAAACGCCAGCCATTCAGAAACTCGTCCTCGTCCTCACGCAGATGCAGCGTGATGGTGGTGCCGCGTTGCGGCGCATCAACCGTGGCCACTGAAAATTCGCCCTGCCCGTCGCTTTCCCACATTACACCCTGCGATGCCGGCAGACCGGCACGGCGGCTCTGTACCGTTACCTTGTCGGCCACAATAAATGACGAGTAAAACCCGACACCAAACTGGCCAATCAGTTGCGCGTCTTTTTGCTTGTCACCCGTAAGCTGCGAGAAAAATTCTTTGGTGCCTGAGCGCGCGATCGTCCCCAGGTTATTGATCACCTCGTCGCGGGACATGCCAATACCATTGTCAGATACGGTGACTGTGCGCGCGTCTTTGTCGAAGTCGACGCGAATACGCAGCTCGGCATCGTCCTCAAAGAGTTCCGGATTGTCGATGGCTTCAAAACGCAACTTGTCACAGGCGTCCGAGGCATTCGACACCAGCTCACGCAGGAAAATTTCCTTGTTGCTGTACAGCGAATGGATCATCAAATGCAGCAGCTGCTTGACCTCGGCCTGAAAGCCCATGGTTTCGGACGTTGATACGGTAGTATCGGATTGAGTCATGACTTACCCATGCAAAAAAGTTTACGAAGAACTCCTGACCCGGAGCAACGCTACACACATGGGGGCATCGGGTGTTTTTTTCAAGCACCTAACCCGTGGTGACGCAAGGGCAAGCATGCTTTCTTGGTCACACAAGGGGACGACGGTACCCGCCAAAAAGCCCCGCGCCACATCCGTTGCACCCCGGCTGAGGCATTTGCGATAAGATTGCCAAGACAAACCGTGGTGCAGCCCTTGGCATACCGTGGGGGCAAAGGCCACAACAGAACTAAAAGACGGCAAGCTTGCGGTAGCAGGCACCTTGCCACTAACCCAAGGAGACCATGTCATGCGCTTTCGCCATTTGCTGCGTTCAATGATGGCGGTTACCCTGCTGTGTGGCGCCACCGTCGTCAGTGCTCAAGTTAGTGTGATGCTTCCGGCCAACCCCGGCGGGGGCTGGGACTCTACCGGGCGTCAGGCCATGCGGGCCATGAACGATGCCGGCATCTACACCGGCACCGTCAGCTTCACCAACAAAGGCGGCGCCGGCGGCACCATTGGCCTGGCCGACTTCCAACGATCGCAGGCGGGCAACCCCGATGCATTGGCTGTATTTGGCGCTATTACCGTCGGTTCCATCACCATGAACAACTCGCCGGTCGATTTAAGCAAGTTCCGTCCGGTGGCGCGCCTGACGGCCGAACACCTGGTATTGGCTGTGAAGGCCGACTCGCCATGGCAGTCACTGGATGACTTTGTTGACGCGCTCAAGGCCGACCCGGGCGCCACACCGGTCGGTGGTGGCTCGGCCGGCGGCGTCGATCACATCGCTCTTGCCCTGCTTGCCCAACAGGCGGAGATCCCGGTCGACACGCTCAACTATATTCCCCAAGCGGGGGGCGCTGATACCGTCACCGGCATCGTCAACGGAACGCTCGCGGCCGGCATCTCCGGCATATCTGAATTCCAGCAATTTGCGGAAACGGGGCGCATCCGGCTTTTGGCAATCAGCTCCGGCGAACGCATGGGTGGGCTTGACGTCCCCACGTTTACGGAAGCCGGTTACAACGTTGAAATTGCCAACTGGCGTGGTTTTTTGGGCTCGGTAGATATGCCGGAAGATAACTACCGCCTGTGGGTCGACCGCTTCACCCAGTTAAACGACAGCCCGCAATGGCATGAAGTCATGGACCGCCTTGGTTGGGAGCCGTACTTTCTGGCCGGCGAAGAGTTTGGCACCTTCATTGAAGCCGAAAGCGAGCGCATTAACGCCATCCTGAAAGACGCCGGCCTGGTCGACTAATGCACAAGCCCGCGTCCATAACCACTCGGCTGCAGCAGCCCTGGTGGCTGGGCGTGGCCGTCATCCTGCTGGGTAGTGTGTGCTTGTTCGCATCATCGTCACTTACCCTCAGCGCCCGATATTCGGCTATCGGGCCGGGCATGTTTGTCGCTCTGGTGGGTGTGGGCCTGCTGTTGCTGGGGGTTCTTTTGCTTTTGCAAATGGCGCGCGGCACCGCCTTTGATGACGACGAGCGCGCCCTTGATCCCGGCATGGACAAGGGGCCCTTTTTCACCGTGGTGGCGGCGGCCATCGTACCGTCGCTAACCATGGAGCGTTTGGGCCTGCCAATCACGGCGGCCATTGCATTCATGCTGGTTGCTCACGCCCTGGGCTCGCGTCGCGGGGCCCTGGATATCATCGTCGGTTTCACATTGGGAAGTGCGTGCTGGTTGCTGTTCAGCTGGCTTGGCCTGCAGCTGGGGGGCTTTCTGCCGCTAGCGGGGGTCTGATGGATACGCTTTCACTGTTACTGCAGGGGTTTGGCGTTGCCCTGCAGCCCATTAACCTGATGTGGGCGCTGCTGGGCTCATTGCTGGGTACCGCCATTGGCATTTTGCCCGGGATCGGGCCGGCGCTCACCATTGCGCTGTTGTTGCCCATCACTGTTTCCGTTGGGCCCGTTTCGGCGTTCATCATGTTTGCTGGCGTCTTGTACGGCGCCATGTATGGCGGATCAACCACGGCCATCCTGATCAACACTCCCGGTGAAGCCGGCTCGATGATGACCGCCCTGGAAGGCAGCAAAATGGCCCGGGCCGGACGGGGCGCCGCCGCCCTTGCCACGGCAGCCATTGGTTCGTTCATTGCCGGCACCATCGCCACCATGGCGTTAACGTTTGCAGCTCCGGCGGTTGCCGAGCTCGCCTTCATCTTCACGCCGGCCGATTATTTCGCGCTTACCGTCATGGCCTTCACCTCCGTCGCCGTCGTGATGGGCGCATCGCGGGTACGCGGATTCATTTCCTTGTTCTTGGGTCTGATGCTGGGCGTTATCGGGATCGACGCCATGACGGGGCAACCCCGCATGACCTTCGGTGTGCCCGACTTGCTGGATGGGGTTGAGCTGACCGTTGTGCTGGTGTCGGTGTTTGCAGTGGGTGAAATTTTGTACGTGGCCAGTCGCTATCGCCACCAGGAAGAAGAAATCATCCCCATAAAGGGCCGGGCATTCATGACTCGGGACGAATGGCGTCGCTCCTGGAAGCCCTGGATACGTGGAACAGCCATTGGCTTTCCTATGGGGGCGATACCCGGCGGAGGGTCCGAACTGCCCACCATGCTTTCGTTCACGCTCGAGAAGAACTTGTCGAAACACAAGGAAGAATTCGGCCATGGCGCCATCGAGGGCGTGGCGGGCCCGGAAGCGGCCAACAACGCCGCAGCGGCCGGAATCTTAGTGCCATTGTTGACCTTGGGCTTGCCTACGTCCGCCACAGCTGCCATTTTGTTGGTGGCATTTCAAAATTACGGCCTGCAGCCAGGCCCCTTTCTGTTTACCAGCAACCCCGAACTTGTCTGGGGCCTGATTGCCTCGTTGTACGTGGGCAACTGTATGTTGCTGGTGCTGAACTTGCCCTTGGTAGGCGTATGGGTGCGTCTGCTTTATATCCCCAAGCCGCAACTTTATGCGGGCATACTTATTTTTGCCATGGTGGGGATTTGGGGCGTGTCAGGTTCCGTGTTCGAACTGGCCCTGATGGCGGGCCTGGGCATTGTCAGCTATGTGATGCGGGTATACGGTTTCCCCATTGCACCGCTGTTAATCGGGATGATTCTGGTGCCTCTTGCGGAAAATCAGCTCAGAACGGCACTGGCCGCCGGACAGGGCCGGTTCAGTGTGCTGTTTGACAGCCCGATCGCTCTCACCTTTTACGTGGTCGCCGCCCTGTTCTTACTGGTCCCCTGGGTGCTGGCAAAGCTGCAGGCAGGATCTCAAGCAACGCAGGACTAGCAGTACACGAAAACCCCGTGTATAATGGTTGGCTTTCTGCCGCGCTTCACGTTCACGAAGCACCAGTCACTTTGCCCGGGTGGTGGAATTGGTAGACGCGTCGGACTCAAAATCCGATCCCGCAAGGGGTGCCGGTTCGATTCCGGCCCCGGGCACCATCGTGTACTGTATATAACCCCGCATTACCGCACTATTTGCCCACACGTTAAACCTTAACGGCGGGGCGGCACGCCCGATGCAGCCCGGCGCCGTGGGCTTATTCGGTTGTGTCGGCGGCTGCGCCCTGGTTTTGCCACTCCGGCAACGGAAACAGCGCATCGTACGCCCAGTTGAATACATAGGCGTAGCACAGGTAAAACAGCGAAAACGAAACGTCCATCACAAAGGCGTCCCACAGGCTGATTTGCAGGTACCAGGCAAAGAAAGGCAATAAGGCCGCCAATATGCCCGCCTCAAAAAACAGGGCATGCACAAGCCGTAGTGCAGGTGTCTTGCGTGTAGTACCGCGAAGCCGCTGCATCAGGTGATCAAAACCCAGGTTGTACACGTAGTTCCAGCCCGTCGCCACAAGTGAGCTTACCAGGCCCAATACGCCAATATCGAACATGGGCTTCTTGAACACCCACGCGGCAAGCGGGATCACAATCATCAAACCGATGATTTCGAAACTAATAGCATGGCGAATGCGATCAGCAACAGTGCGCATAAGACCTCAAACAGGCAGTGTGAACGGACAGAGAAATGCCGCGCGGCAGCAACCTGACATCGTAACGCATGCAAGTAGAGGTTGACTGCAACATGACGATTAAAAACAAGCCAGGCAAACGCCCAGCGCAGCGCCGAAAAGCACTGGCACGTACGGCCACCGCCAAACGGATGCTGGCCCCTGATCGCCTGCACGAAAGCTTGTCACTAAATCGCGACCATTCCCCGTTTATGGCAGGCATTGCGGGCTTGCAGGCTGCGCTTTCGCTGCTGGCGGCCATCGTCCTGGTTCGCCACTCGCTGTGGCCCGAACTGGTTGCCTTTCCGGCGCTGGGCGCACTGGCGGCGTTGTTCGGTCGCTTTGCCCCGTTGGCCAAGCGCCACGGCATCGTGTGGCTCTGCGCGCTTCAATTGACCGGTGCTGTCTTTGTAACATCGCTGGCGTCTTTTATTGGCTTATCGCCCGCCATGGTGGTGCTGGTGGTGGCGCTTGTGGCAGCACTTTCCACCATTGCGTTTTCGTATTGGAATCTGGGGGGTCCGGGCGCTGTCATCATTGTGTTTGCTGCCGGTGCCGCCATGACGCCAGTAGATTCCTGGATGATGGTGGTCGAACGCACCGTGGCGACGGCCGGTGGCGGTCTGGTGGCGTGGCTTATCACCACTTCCACGGACTTCCTGCGCTTGCCGGTCCTGAGCAAGGT
>JAJUIY010000044.1 GCA_029267415.1 Alcaligenaceae bacterium | reverse complement strand
TTTACCACGTGGACGTGCGTGTGCCGGATCAGGTAGCGGATAAGGGCCGAGCCAATGAAGCCCGCGCCACCGGTGACAAGGATTTTCATGGGGTAAATTTTAAACTGCGTACTATTACGAAGAGCCCCAGCTATGTGAATGGCGCGCTGATCACGATGGATGGTGTGGCGCGGCCAGTGATTTAAGAAGTGAGGAGCATAAGCCTGTACTGACAGGTCCGCAAGCATAACGAAATGGACTACCCGTCCCACAGCTTTGTGATTGACCGCAAAGAGGCGGGTGAGCTATTTGCTCATGTAAGTCACCCAACAGATGAAGAAACTCAGCTTTATGAAAGCCTTTGGAATGAGCTTCAAGACGAATCAAATTTTGGCCCGACCATCCTTCCGGGGAGACATAAACAGGAAAAGCAGAATGATGAAATCCGCCAAATCAATGCAGGGCATGCGACACCCATCGACAACACCAGTACAGGAGTTGTTGCGCGACGCGCTGCGTCGTCAGTCAGAGAAGTCCGCCAAAGTCGCAAGAATGATGAGTGACCGACAAGCTGCCGTTTCAAAATTTCGTCAAAAAACAAACCCTTAGAAGAGCGCGCTCTGAATCATGCCCCCAATACGCTGCGCCGTTCCAATGGAATCGGTCAGGCCCAGGTGCCCATGGCCGGTGGCAATGAATAAACCTCGATGGTTATCCGCGGGGCCAATAACTGGTACAGAGTCAGGCATGCACGGGCGATGCCCGCTCCACGTGGTATACGGCTGATCGGCCAATTCGCTGAAGCTCTCTAGGGCAATGCGGGCCAGTGCGTCGGCACGGCGCGGGTCGGGGGCCGCATTTACTCCCGCTATTTCCACAGTTCCCCCTACGCGCAGGCCGTCGGTCATGGGGGTTAGAAACACACGTTTATCCGTTAATACCACCGTGCGGCTAACGGGAGCCGGCCCACCCTGAAACTGCACGTGGTAACCACGTTGGCTTTCCAGCGCCAACTTGACACCCAGCGGTTCAAGCAACTTGCGCGACCACACCCCGGCGGCCACCACCACCTGCGACACACTGATTACGTCGCCGCCCACATCCAGATGCCACGGCCCGCCTTCTGCAGGGGTAATGGCCTGCACGACACCGCTACGCAACCGGCCCCCATTATCTTGGTACTTGCGCGCAATGGCCTGTACGTACTGAAAGGGGTTGGCCACGGTGGCCTGGTCGGCCATGAAAACGCCTGTTTGATACCGCGGGCTCACGTTAGGCTCAAGCTGCAGGATGCCATCGCGATCCAGTATTTGGTATTGCACACCGTGGTCCCGGCGCAGTTGCCATCCGAAAGCATCGCGCTGAAGGGCCGCTTTGTCCGGATACAAATGCAGGTGTCCACGCTGAATAATCAAGTCAGGCCGGCCCACCTCACTTGCCAAGGCAATATGCCGCGCTACGGCCTCGTGGTGAAGTTCGGCCAGGCGCTTGGCAGACGCCAGCACCCGGTCTTTGCGCGACGCTTGCACAAACTGCAGTAGCCATGGCAGGGCTTGCGGCAGATAGCGCCACGGCAGAAACAACGGACTGTCGGGCTTGCCCAGCATGCCGGGCACGGAGCGAATGATTCCAGGTGTGGCCAACGGCACCACCGACGCCGAACTGATGGCACCCGAATTGCCGTAGCTGCACCCCCGGCCGGGCTCGTCGCGATCGATCAGCAACACATCCACGCCGCGTTTGCGCAGCTGGTAAGCGATGCAGACGCCAACGATGCCCGCGCCGACCACGGCAACGTGTGCGTTTGCTCGGTTCATGCTCTCTGCCTGCTATGCGAAATTGCACCCATATTAGCCAACTTTTCTGGTCAAACGCCAAAGACGACACCCGACACGGCTGCTTACTGCGTCGCCGCCCACTCACGGGCCAGTTGCAAGCCCTGCTGTTCAACAAACGCTTTCTTGTGCTCGGCCTTAACGTTGTCACCCAATTGGCCAACGGCGGTCCAGGCAATCCAGCGGGCATCGACTTCAAAAAAGTCGCGCAGATTGCTCCGGGTATCGCTACGGCCGAAGCCGTCTGTGCCCAGGGCAACATACCGTGCAGGCACGTAGGCACGAATGCTGTCGGCGTACGCGCGCACATAGTCACTGGCCGCCACCACCGGGGCATCGCTACCCTGCAGTTGTTGTGTCACGTAGGGCAGCGGGACCGACACGCCCATGCGTTCGCGTCGCTCGGCGTCCATGCCGTCGCGGGCCAGTTGGGTGTAGCTGGTCACACTCCAGACTTCGGCAACCAGGCCAAAATGGGTATGCAGCAATTGGGCCGCGGCCACGGCTTCTTTCAGAATCGGACCGGAAGCCAGCAGGCGTACGTCGGCGCCTTGCTGCGGCTGCAAACAATACATGCCGCGCACAATGCCGTCTTCCACGCCGTCGGGCATGTCGGGCTGTGCATCATTCTCGTTGGTCACCGTGATGTAGTAGAAAACATCCTCGTGCTGTTGCAGCATACGGCGCATGCCGTTGTCCAGTATCACCGCCAGCTCGTAAGCATAGGCGGGGTCGTACGACACGCAGTTGGGTACGGTGGCAGCCACCACCTGGCTGGTGCCATCCTGGTGCTGCAAGCCTTCGCCCGACAGCGTGGTGCGTCCGGACGTGGCGCCAATCAGGAAGCCGCGTGCCCGCTGGTCGGCCGCGGCCCAGATCAAGTCGCCCACGCGCTGGAAGCCGAACATCGAGTAATAGATGTAAAACGGCAGCATGGGAACGTTGTGCACCGAATAGCTGGTAGCCGCCGCTGTCCACGATGACAGCGCCCCGGCCTCGGTAATACCCTCTTCCAGAATCTGGCCGTCTTTCAGTTCGCGGTACGCCAGCAACGAGCCGGCGTCTTCAGGCTCGTACAGCTGGCCTTGCGGCGCATAAATGCCCACTTGACGAAACAAGCTGGCCATGCCGAAAGTACGGGCTTCGTCAGCCACAATGGGCACAATGTGCTTGCCCAGGCCTGGCACTTTCAACAGGCCGCTTAACATGCGTACAAACGCCATGGTACTGGACATGCTTCGGCCGTCCGGCTGCATGGCAAACCGGGCATAAGAAGGCAGTTCGGGTACGGGCAAGGTGCGGGTACCGGGTGTTCGCCGTGGCACAAAACCCCCCAACGCCTCGCGGCGCTGGCGCAAGTGCTTCATTTCGGGGCTGTCTTGTGGCGGCCGGTAAAACGCCAGCGAACGGCACTGTTCGTCTGACAACGGCAAGCGGAATCGATCACGAAATTCCAGCAAGTGGTCAGTTTCCAGCTTTTTTTGCTGGTGGGTGGTCATCTTGCCCTGGCCAGCCTCGCCCATGCCGTAACCTTTTTTGGTAAGCGCCAAAATTACCGTGGGCTGGCCGCGATGGCGCACCGCCGCATGGTAGGCGGCGTAAATTTTGCGCATGTCATGGCCGCCCCGGCGCAGCTGGTCAATTTCTTCGTCGCTCATGTTGCGTACCAGTTCTTCCAGGCCCGGGCTTTGGCCGAAGAAATGGCGACGGTTGTAGGCGCCGTCTTTGGCGGCAAAGGTTTGCAGCTGGCCGTCCACGGTGCGATCAAACACGTCAGCCAACTCACCCGTAATATCGCGCGCAAACAGCGGGTCCCAGTCGCTACCCCACAGTAGTTTGATTACATGCCAGCCCGCCCCGGAAAACAGGCTTTCCAGCTCGTTGACGATGTTGCCGTTGCCCCGCACGGGGCCATCTAGGCGCTGCAGGTTGCAGTTCACCACAAAAACCAGGTTGTCCAGCTTTTCACGCGCGGCCAGTGTTAACCCGGCCACCGATTCGGGTTCGTCCATTTCGCCATCGCCGAAAATGCCCCACACCTTGCGGTCTTGCGGGTCCACTAATCCACGATGTTCCATATAGCGCATAAACCGCGCCTGATACACCGCGTTAAGCGGGCCCAGGCCCATCGAACCTGTGGGAAACTGCCAGAAATTGGGCATCAGCCACGGGTGAGGGTATGACGACAGCCCTTGCTTGCCTTGTCGACGGGCTTCAACTTCTTGCCGGTAAAGCGCCAGCTCATCTTCACCAAAATGCCCTTCCAAAAAGGCACGCGCATACACGCCGGGTGCCGAGTGGGGCTGGAAAAAAACCAGGTCGCCCAGCGCATCGCCCGTGCTGCCGCGGAAGAAATGGTTGAAGCCCACTTCAAACAAATCGGCGCCCGAGGCGTAACTGGCGATGTGCCCGCCCAGCTCGCCATAGGCGCGGTTGGCCCGCACCACCATGGCCAGCGCGTTCCAGCGCATGATGCTGGCCAGATGCTCTTCCATTTGCAGCGCGTGGCGCCCGCCCGGATAAGGCGGCTGTTTGTCCACAGAAATCGTGTTGACGTAGGGTGTATTGCGCGATGGCGTCCAGCCCAGCCCCATGGCGCCGGCCGCCTTGTGCAACTGAGTTAACAGGTAACGGGCCCGTTCTGGCCCCGCCGCCTGCACCACCGCCTGCAAGGCCTCGGTCCATTCGATTGTTTCATGCGTGTCGCTGTCGTGTTCCACCCGCTGCATCGTGTCTTCCTCTGACTGTTTACTTCTTTGAAATCAGTATAGAGACTAGGCCACAGCATATGGCACTGAATGTTCGACGCGAGCCAATTAACGAAGCATAATATGCGGCAAACGCAATTCATAAGAAATATTATGCTGAACCCAAGCTTAGACACGATTGACCTGCGGATCCTGCGCGAGTTGCAGAACAACTCCAACATCAGCAATGTGGAGCTGGCACGCCGCATTAACCTGTCACCCTCGCCCACGCTGGCCCGGGTAAAAAATTTGGAGTCGTCCGGAGTCATCTCGCGCTACGTCGCGCTGGTAAACCCGGCCGCACTCGGCTTGCAGTTAACTGTGTTTGTAAAGGTTAGCCTGGACAAGCAGGTGTCCGCCGCGCTGAAGCGCTTCGAAACCGAGATCGCCCAATTTGACCAAGTCATGGAGACCTACCTGATGACGGGCGACGAGGACTACCTGCTACGCGTTGTGGTGCCCAATTTGCCGGCGCTTGAACGGTTTATTCACCACCTCACCAAGATTCCACACGTCAGCAATATTCGCTCCAGCTTTGCACTGAAGCAGGTGAAATATCAAACGGCATTGCCGATTCAGGGATGATGTGAATAAAGGGAAAGCCCCGGCGCCGGTGCTGTTACTTTCAGGATTGCGCTTGTAGAAGAATCAATGAAATACAACGTCTGGTTGTTTTCACCGCCAAATGCCAGGTTGGTGACGGTGCGCCCACCACTGGCGGCCATATACCGATACGCCGGCACCCCAAACGCACTAAATGACCATACGCACCCGTTCCCGGCGTCGGCCACGTAAACACTGCCTTCGGTATCCACGGCAACCCCATCGGCGCCACTGACCCCACCGGCCATTTGTACAAAAATACCAACCTTCGACACCGACCCATCGTCAAAAAGCGGAACGCGCCACACGGCGTTGCCGCGCGTCATGGCCACATACAAGGTTTTTTCATCGGGGCTTAACGCCAAGCCGTTAGGGCTGATGCCGGTGTCGAGCAAGCAATCAAGGCGGTCAGATGCCGGATCGTAGCGGTACACACGGCCGGTTGGGTCGTGCATGCCCGTCTGGCCCTGGTCCGTAAAATACAGCCGGCCGCGCCGATCGAAGATAAGGTCGTTGACCCCCTTGAACCCTTCGCTGCGCCGGTGTGTCAGAAACGGAGACACTTTGCCGGATTGCGGGTCCAACGTCATGATGCCGTATTTATAGTCCGCCAGGTAAATGGTACCGTCGCGATGAATCTTCAAACCGTTAGGCCAGCCGTCGTAGCGGGCCACCAGCGTCCATTCGCCTTGCGGAGAAATTCTGAAGATCCGCCCAAACGGAATATCCGTTACGTACAAATTGCCATCACGGTCAAACGACGGGCCTTCTAAAAATGCATCCAGATGCTGACCGGGCTTGTTGGCCTCTATCCACCCCGAGGGCTCGCCCTTCATACTGAGCGCATCAGGCAGGCGCGTAAACAATTCGGTGTCCACCTGCTGTGGCGGTGCATACAAACTCATGGTCAATCCTCGTTCAATTCACGTGGCTGCTGGCCGGTATAGCGCCAGATGTACTGCCGCGGGATGGGCCCCTTGTTGCGTACCGGTTGCTGCATTTGCTCCCACGCGTGGCTTAATATCCCGACGCTGCGCGACAGGCAAAACAGGCCACGGGCCAACGCGGGCGGAAAGCCCAGTTCGGCGTAGATCACCGCCGTGGCACCATCAATATTCATAGGAATGGAACGGCCTTTGAGCTGGCGAATTGCGTTTTCAATACCGCGCCCGATATCACCAAACCGACCGGAAACAACGCCGTTATCGCGCGCCTGGTCAACCAGCTCAAGCAAGCGCGGGGCGCGCGGATCGACAGGATGAAAGCGATGCCCGAAACCTGGCACGTACTTTTTGCCGCTGGCCCAGAACGCTTCGAGCTCGGCCCTGCACGCCGCGTCAACGGCCATGCCCGCATCCACACGCCGGGCCACACGCTGATACATTTCGACCGCCTGCTCGCCGGCCCCGCCATGGACATCGCCCAGCACGTTGAGTGCCGACGCCATGGCGTTATTGAGGCCCACACCGCAGGTGGACGCCATGCGTGCAATGGCAATAGACGGCGCTTGCGGGCCGTGATCAACCCCGGATATCAGTGCCGCATCCAGCAATTTTGCCTGCCCGTCAGAGGGCAAATCGCCACGCAGCATCAGCCACACCATCTGCGAATAGCTGAGCCGGCCGATCAAATCCTGGATGGCATAGCCGTGGTAACGAATCTTGCCCGGCTGCATGTCGATAATGTCGGTACTCCACCAGTCTTGCATTTCGTCCTGCACCGACTTTTGTTGGCTGCTGCTCATACTGCACCTTCCGTTCGAAGTTGTTCGATGGCCGCGGCGTCATAACCCAGCGATGCCAAAATGGCATCGGTATCCTGGCCAAGCACTGGCGGCGGGCTGTCCGGAGCGGGGTCTCCACTGGCAAGGCGAAACCCGGCACGCACCACGTCTACCGGGCGATCAACGCCTTCGGCGTCGGCAAAGCGTCGTACCAACCCACGGGATTGGACTTGTTCATGCTCCAGAATAGACGGCACGTCCAACACTTCGCCGGCCGGCACATTGTGATCGTTCAGTGCCTTTGCCCAATGGCGTGCCGAATTGCTCGCCAAGGCTTCTTCAATCAGCGCTGTCAGCTCGTATCGACGGCCCTTGCGGTCTTCTCGATCCACAAAGCGGGGGTCTGTGGCAAGTTCGGGCCGGCCAATCACCGTGCACAGTGACTCGAACTGGCTTTGGCGATTGGCGGCAATATTCAGCAGACCGTCCCCGGTTTTAAATGTGCCAGATGGCGCTGCGGTCATGTTTTCGTTACCAATAGGTTGTGCCTTGACGCCGGCAATGAGCCAGTTTGAAACCACCCACCCCATCGCTACCAATGTGGATTCAAGCATGGACACATCAATGAAGTCGCCCTTGCCTGTACGCGCGCGTCCCAGCAAGGCGGCGGTAACGGCAAAGGCCGCGGTGATGCCGCCCATGGTGTCGGCCACCGGGTAGCCAACACGTAGTGGAGCACTGTCTTTATCGCCGGTTACGCTCATTACACCCGCCATGCCCTGCACGATTTGGTCGTACGCCGGGTTGTTACGCAGCGGGCCATCGGCGCCAAAGCCTGAAATTGCGCAGTAAACCAGGTCGGGCTTGACTTGCTTCAACACGTCATAACCCACCCCCAGCCGGTCCGTCACGCCCGGGCGGAAGTTTTCGATCACGGCGTCGGCCGTTTCAACCAATTTAAGAAACACCTGTCGCCCGGCATCCGACTTGAGGTTGATGGTGATCGACTTCTTGCCGGCGTTCTGCGCCAAAAACGACGCGCCCATATAGCGCTTGTTCAACTCAGGATCAGCGCCGAGCTGACGCGCCAGATCCCCCGTGCCAGGCACCTCTACCTTGATGACCTCGGCGCCCAACTGGGCCAGCTGGTACGCACAAAACGGCCCCGCCAAAACGTTGGTGAGATCAAGAATCCGAATTCCTTCAAGCTGCTTTGACACGTTGATTTTTTCCTTTGAACAACAGAGCAAATGCTGCCACAACGAGCACCGCGGTTACGACACTGGCCACGCCCATGCCCGGCCAAACCAGCACCGCTGCAGCAATCAGCAGCAAGGTGCGCTCATGCATGCCAAGCGGGCGGAAGATATAGCCCACCTGCGCGGCAGAAAGACAAACAATGGCCAGTACCACCAGGGGTAAAGTCGTCAACATGGCACTGACGTCACTGCCGGGCTGCGGCAACAACTCGGGGTGGTACACCCACATTAATGGAACAATGAAGCCAACCGCTGCAATTCGTACGGCCGTTATTGACAGCTGCAACGGGTTGGTCTTGGCAATGGCCGAGGCCGCGAAGGCCGCCAATGCAACGGGTGGCGTAATGGCCGACAACACTGCGTAATAAAACACGAACATATGGGTGGTCAGCGTGTCTACACCCATGGCAATCAGAGCCGGGCCCGCCACAAAAATAACCATCAAGTACGACGCGGCCGTGGGCAGGCCCATGCCGAGCACGATGGAGCAAACGGCGGCCATCACGAGCGCCAGAAATAACGAGCTTTCACCCAAGGCGGTAATTTCCTGGTTCAGCTTGATGCCAAACCCGGTCGATGTAATGGCAGCGATCACAATGCCAATGGCCGCGCACGACAACAACACCGCCAGCGAATCGCGTCCGCTATCGGTAAACACGGCCAACCAGCTTTTTGGGTTCATGCGCGTTTCCGGAAACACGTTGGCGGCAACCAGCAACACCCCCGTTGCGACCAGACCGCTGAACGGCGCGGGATACCCGGACAACAAAAACGCCAGCAACGTGCCAAATCCCAAAACCAGCAAACCCGCGCGGATAGTCATGCTGCGCGTCCAGCCTGGCGTATCCTCATCGGACAGCGGCTTGATCTGTGCGCGCCCGGCTTCAAACGCCACGGTGAGCGATATCGATAACAAGTACAGGATGGCAGGCAGGATTGCCGCAATCATGATGGTGACGTAAGGGATGCCTGTAATATCCGACATGATGAACGCGCCCACGCCCATGACCGGGGGCATAATCTGACCCACACATGATGACGAGGCCTCAACCGCGCCAGCAAAGCGCGCACGAAACCCGGCTCGTTTCATCATGGGGATGGTCAGCACGCCTGTGGCCGCCACGTTGGCTGGCGCGGACCCGTTGACCGAGCCAAAAAAGGCAGACGCGATAATCGCGGCTTGTGCCGGCCCCGAACGGCGTCCTTTAGTCAGGATGCGGGCCAGGTCGTTAAACAAATCGCCTACGCCTGTCAGGCGCAATACCGTGCCAAGCACGACAAAGGCAATGACAATATCTACTACCGATGCCAGCGCCACACCGAAGATGCCCCGATAGCTATACGACACTTCCAGAATGCGCTCGAGTGCAAAGGGGCGGTGATAAAAGATGCCAGGCAACACATGGCCAAACGCCAGATAACCCACGGCAACCAACACAACCGACGTCAAAAACCAGCCTTCGGCACGGTGTGCCGCCCAGATCACGGCCAGTGTGCCAACGGCGTAGCACCACAAATCAGCCGTACTGGGCAGCCCTTCACGATAGTTCGCAATATCGCCGTACTGATGTGAAAAGTACGCCCAGGTGGCAATGGCCGCCGCCATCAACAACAGGCCGGACAGCATCGCCCCGATCGGCCGCTCGCCCTGCGCCTGCCCTTTGCCACGCAAGCCAGAGATTGCGACGATCGCGAACATGAGTGCGGTGCCATACTGCACCTGCGCCGGGAAGCGCCCAAAAATTTGCGTCGCCACAACAAAGGCGATTAGCGCCGCAGCGGCAAAAATACCCAGGTAGTGAAGGCTTTTGTCTAGTTTCAACATGGGGTGTGCGGACGGCCTTGGCGGCCGCCCCCCTTTTAGAGATGTGAACAGTTATTGAATTTTTCCGATCTCGCGGTAGTAACGCTCGGCACCGGGGTGCAGATCGGCGGAAATCCCTTTCAGGGTGTCGTCCAGATTAATCAGCGACAGTGCAGGACTGGTCGACTGAACGGTTTCAATGTTTTCCCAAAGCAGCTTGGTCAGTTGGTAAACCGTGTCTTCGTCTACGCCGTCACGAACCATGATTTGCCACGGGAATGTCCAGAAACTGGCCGCATCGCCTGTCACCTCAACGCGCCCTTCGTATGCTGACTGCACTGTGGATGCCGGCACGCGCTGCAAAATGTAGTATTGGCCGTTAGAGATCTGTCCTTGCAGCTGTTCGAAGGCGTCTTCGTCCAGCGAAACAAACCGCAGTTTAGTGCCACGCGACGCGTTGTCGATGGACGCATTGGGCACACTGCCCCATACCAGGGTGCCGTCCAGCGAGCCGGTAGCCAGCTGTTCAAGTGCCGGGCCGTATTCCAGATGCTGCCCGTTCACGTCAATACCGTGAATATCGAAAAGTTGCGTTGATACCTGCCCGGCGTTGCCACCCGGCCGGCCAATTCCAATCCGCTTGCCGTCAAGGTCCGCAAATTCGGTGATGTCACTGTCAGCACGCACGACATACTGCGCCATACCCGAGGGAAGGCCCATAACGGCCTTCATGCCTTGATAACCCTTGCGGATACGCTCGGGATCCTTTGCGTAGGCGCCTTCACCATTGACGGCATCCCGATAGTGCGGCGAACCCACTGCCACAAAATCAACCTCGCCTTGTGCGGTTTTGCGCATGCCGGAAACGGTACCGTTTTCGACCACGGTCATCGCGATGCCGGCTTTTTTAGCCAAACCTGACCACACCACACCCAAGGCGTAGTCGTCGGAGGTTGCCGACACACCGCTAAACACGACCTCAGCCGAGGCCACCGTGGAAAATGCGGCAAGCGTAACAGCCGCTGCCATTTGTTTGTAACGTTTGAAAGCCATAATGCCTCCTGCCAAAAAGTTCTGCTAGATAGAATCATTGTTTCGTATAATAGACCATAATATTCTGCGCACAACTAAGGGTTGACCCTAATATATCGTGCAAAAACGGCGTAAAGCAGGCGCTAGCACGCCACTGGCCGGCTGACCGTTCCGGCTATTGACATGGCATAATCCGCGGGGCATCCCGACGGACTGACACGTTGAAATGGCGTGATCTGCATCAACCCCCGAAGGGTGGACAAGAGGCAAATTAAAATGAGCAAAAATCGTGTTGAAGCGGTGGAGCGGGCGCTAACGCTGCTTGAATGCTTCACTCAAGAGCGACGCACGCTAAGTTTGACCGAACTGGCCGAAGCAACGGGCATGTACAAAAGTACAGTCTTGAGGCTGGCCGGGTCGCTGGAGCGTTTTCACTTTTTAATCCGGCGCGACGACGGCCGATTCGCCATCGGACAAGCCGTATGGCGTTTGGGATTGCTGTATCGAAACAGCTTTGAGCTTGAAAGCCTGGTGCGCCCCATATTGGCTGAACTCGTGCAACACACGGGCGAGACCGCATCGTTTTACGTTAAAGAAGGGCACGCACGCGTTGTGCTTTACCGCGAAAACTCCACCCGTGCGGCCCGCCACCATCTGGACGAAGGGGTGTCGCTACCCTTGGACAGCGGTGCATCCGGGCACATACTTCGGGCCTATAGTGATATGGCCACGGCAGAGCTGGCCGCCGTGCGCGAACAAGGTTTTGCGGTCTCGCTAGGCGAGCGCGACCCGGACCTGGCCGCCATTGCCGTGCCGGTGTTTGGCAAGGGCCAGGCGCTGCAAGGGGCCCTTACCGTTTCCGGCATTATCACCCGGTTTACCGAGCCCGACCGCGAAAAAATCCTGACTGAATTAAAGCTTGCCGCCCAGAAGCTGCACAAACAATTATTGAAAACAGCACGGCACGACGGTGATGCCCGAACGTAACGGCAATGTCATTGCCTTGGGGCCGCGGTGATGCCGGGCGTACCGGCGAAGCCCGGCCACATGCTTGTCTACGAGGCGTTTTCGAGCGCCTCGAGCAGTTGATTCACGTTATCTTGCAGCGCACCCAGCCCCGCCGCGTCCAAGAGGTACCAGTTATAGGGGTTCAGGTAGACAATGCGGCCATTTTTGCCGGCAGGCGTCTGATCCGCGCCAATCTGCGCAAGCAGTTCTTGTGCGGGTGTTTCGTCGCGCCCCAAGGACGCATCACGATCAAGAACATACAGCCAATCCGGCTGGGCGCTTTGGAGCAGCTCGGGTGTTAGGGCCACGCCACGGCCCTCGGGAAATTCGGTGATGGCGGACTGCACACCGAAGTCGTTAAACAGTACGCCAAACCGCGATGCCGGGCTTTGCGCAATCACCTTGCCGCTGGTGGTAAATACCAACAGGCCCGTACCGGCGCCTGACGCCGTCTGACGCAGGCGCTCAACCGACTCTTTCAGCGTTGTGATTTTTTCGTCTGCCAATGCTTGCTTGCCGTACAACTGCGCAACGGTGCGCGTAGTTTGCACCACACTTTCCACCAAGTTTTGCTGATCGAAGGCCAGGTTAACGGCGGGGGCCACCTGAGCCACGCTATCAAACGCCTTGGTTGAGCGCCGGCCCGCAACAATCAGGTCAGGGTTTAACGCGCGCAGGGCATCCAGATCAGGCTCGAACATTGAGCCCACTTTGAGCACGCTATCGTTTGCAAAGACGGCCAAGGCACCGTCGTAACGACCGGTAGGCACTGCTGCCACGGGTATGCCCAAGCTGTGAAACACATCCAGCAAGGCGAGGTCCAGAACCGCGGTAGTGGCTGGCGGACTGGACACCTCAGTTTGGCCGGCGTTGTGCTGAACAAGCTGTGTCGTCGGCTCGGCGGCCGTGGCAACCGGGTTGAGCGTGGAACGCTGGCCCACGGCGGCGACCTGGCCCGCGGCAGCGACCTGGCCCGCGGCGGAAGTTTCAATCAACGACGAGGCGTGGGCCACGCCGATGGTAATGGACGCCGCTCCGATCAAGGTCGTCGAGGCCAGCGTAAGCGTCGCCGCTATTGCGGCGACGTTCATGCTGGTACGTGTAGCTGCCATCAAGGCACCACGGCTTACTACGGCGCTCGAAAGCGCGCCAGCGGCGGTTGCGGCCTTGAATCGCGTTGCTATGCTGCAAATGACATCATTTTTATTCACGACTTGCTCCGAAATACAGCCGGACCCGCCGGCAGAAACAAGTCGCCAATTTACCACTAAACGAGTCTGATTATCATTTACGCTTTGCGTTATGCATGAAATTGAGAATCCAGCGCGCCACGGCCAGGTCGTCAGCCGACAAGCGCAAGCTGTGCAACCCGGCCTCAAGTCGCTCGGCGGGAATAATACTCTCACGCCGTTTCATGAGGTCAGAAGCGTATTCTTTTGTGAACTCGGGATGGCCTTGCACCCCCAAAAACACGTCGCCTACGTGCATCATGTAGTTGGGGCAGAACTCGCTGCCCGCCACCGCCACACCATGCTTCGGTAATGCCACCACCTGATCTTGGTGGCTGGAAAGCAAGCGCACCGTGTCCCCAATCCACGGTGTCATCCAGGGCTGACGCACGTGGATTTTATGCGTCATTACACCCACACCCCAGCCGTTCTCGCTGCGTTCTACGCGGCCACCCAAGGCGTGAGCAATCAATTGATGTCCAAAGCAGATGCCCACCAATGGACGCTGCGCCTGCCATAAACCACGAATAAAATCCGCCACGTCCTGAATCCAAGGAGTGTCGTCGGTGGCGCCGCATTGCGAACCCGTTGTAATCCAGGCGTCAACTGCTTCGTCCACATCGGGAATTTCGCCCTGGTGGCAGCGCCAGAGCCGGAAAGCAAGGCCCGGATCGACCGCGTTGAGCAATGTCTGAAGCATGTCTGGATAGTTACCATGCTGGCCGCGCAGCGGCTCGGCCACGTCGTCACACTGAAGTAAACCGATTATCATATGTCCCTTGAATTGACCCGGTATGGGCCAGTTTTTAGTTTGCCGTTAATTGAATTAGTAATAATGCGCCCCTCTGTGGCGCCGCGTTAAACACTTATCGTATCGCCAACACTATGCCTATTCTGAATATTTTTGTGAACCACAACGTAACCCCGGCGCAAAAGCAACAATTGCTTGAACGCAGCAGCCAAGCGGTGGTTGACAGCATTGGAGCGCCGCTGGCCAACGTGCGTGGCATAGTGCAAACCGTAGACGCCAACAGCACCATTGTTGCCGGTGAAATTGGCAAAGAGCAGGTGCAGGTGACCGTGTATTTGCTGCCTGGGCGCACGGACGAACAAAAAGAGGCGCTAAT
>JAJUIY010000199.1 GCA_029267415.1 Alcaligenaceae bacterium | reverse complement strand
GCGGTCCAGTACTTTATTGACAGCAGTTAACATGGCTGGCGTTTCCTTTGTTCAGCTTATGAACCTTGTGCAACCTTGATGGCGCGTTCCATCAGTTCAGGCGTTACGCGTTTCTCGAACTCGGGGCGCAGCGTTTGGGCCTTCTCTTTGAACTGCTCAAGACCTTCGGGAGTCAGTTCGATAATTTCGATCTGGTCCTTGATGCGCTCAAGAATTTGCGCTTCGTCCTCGTTGGTCAGTTCGCGCGCGTAGTCGCGACCAACATCAAAGGCATCTTTCACGACTTTCTGCAGATCTTCGGGCAGAGACTCCCATGCGCCTTTGTTCATGACCGCGGCATAGGTGTGGTAGATGTGGTTGGTCATGGTCATGTACTTCTGGACTTCGTAGAACTTCATCGAGTCGATGTTGGCCAGGGGGTTTTCCTGACCTTCAACGACACCTTGCTGCAGGCCGTTGTAGACCTCGGTGTACGCCATGGCGGTGGGGTTGGCACCAAATGCACGGTAAGCGGCCATCAACGTGGGGGCTTGCAGGACACGCATCTTGATGTTTTTAAGGTCATCGGGGCCGTGGATGGGGCGTACGTTGTTGGTCATTTGACGGAAACCGGCACCCCAGTAGTTGACGCCGTACAGGTTGTTTTCCGACAGGGTGTCCAGAACTTCACGGCCAATCTCGCCATCCAGCAGACGCTTCATGGACTCTTCGCCGTCCATCAGGAAGGGCAGGTCGAACAAGTACATTTTCGGTTGGAAGTTGGCCAGGTTGCCGGTGGGCGGAATGGCGATGTGAACCAGACCCATCTGGGTTTGCTCAATGATCTCGACGTCACCGCCAAGCTGGGCGGCCGGGCGAATGTTGATTTTGATGCGTCCGTCGGAGTTCTTTTCGACCTCTTCCTTGAATTTTTCGGCGGCACGCGCGTTGGGTGTGCCTTCCACCAGAACGTGCGCGAACGTGAACTCGAACTCGGCCGCATACGCGGTGGAGGCGGACATGATAGCGGCCATGCCGACCATGCCCAGTTTCTTGAGGGACAGCTTGAACATCATTTGCTCCTACTTTGGGTGATGAAACTACAATGGTTGACGGCGTTTATACGCCGATTGCCGGTGTGCCAAGCAGATCGGCGGCGACGCCGACCTCTTGCTCGACCGTGCCCGCAATGGCGAGCAGTCGTGCTTCTTGCCACGGCCCGGCCATAAGCTGCACGCCTACAGGCATGCCGAGCTTGTCTTTGCCGGCCGGCATGCTGACGCTGGACAGTGTCAGCAAGTTGGCAATACTGGTGTTTCGCAGCACCATCATGTTGGCATGGCGATAGGCGTCAATGCTGGCCAATTCGTCAACAGTGGGTGGCGAGACAGCAATGGTGGGGGTAAGCAATACGTCAATATCGTCGAAGATGCTGGCGGCAGCCTCGGATGCGTCGCGCAGTACCCGCACGCGTCGCAGGTACTCATTCGACGACATGGACTCTGCAGCTTCCACACGCAAGCGAACAATTGGATCCAGCGCGTCGATCAGTTCAGGGTGACGCGACGCCAAGAACTCCGAAAGTTCCGGAGCGCCCAACCCGCCATTTTTGAAGATCTCATACACAGTATCACAGCCGTCAAGGGTCATTCGCGTGATGTCGGCGCCCGCTGCTTCCAGTTTGCGGATCACATTTTCCACGCAGTCCACGATACTGTCGTCGGCGTCATCCCAGAAAAAGTTCTCGGGAATGCCAATGCGCACCCCTTTCAGGCTGTGCAGCGGGCGGCAATCGGCCACGTCGTCGGTCAGGATGGGGTCAATCGCTTCGTAGGCAAAGGCCAAGTCGGCGATCGTGCGTGCCAGCAAGCCGGGGCTGTCCAGTGAAGACGACAGCGGCACAATGCCATCACCGGGCCAGCGGCCCTGCGTTGTTTTAAGGGCCGTGGTGCCGGTAAGAGATGCCGGTATGCGGACGGATCCGGCGGTGTCGGTACCCAGCGCCAACAGCGCCGAGCCCTGTACCAGTGATACTCCGGCACCTGAGCTGGAGCCGCCGGGTATGCGATGCGCGGTGGCATCCCACGGGTTACGCGGTGTGCCCCAATGGGGGTTCATGCCGATGCCGCCAAAGGCGAATTCCACCGTGTGCGTTTTGCCGGTAATAACACCCAGTTGGGCCTGCACACTTTGGATGACCGGACCCGCTTGGTGCCATCCCTCAAGAGGGCGTGTCGTGCCGGCAAAGGTCGGCATGGGTGGCACCACGAACAAATCTTTGGCTGAAATGGGCAAGCCCATCAGGGGGCCAAGGTCCAGGCCCGCTTGAAATAGCGTATCGACCGCTTGCGCCTGTTTGAGTGCGGACTCACCGTTCCATGTTTTATAGGCCTGCAACTGGCTTTCTGTTGCGGTGTACGCGTCGATGCACGACTGCATAAGCGTTGTGGCGGTCGTCTCACCCGCGCGAAGCTGTGTGTGCAAAGAACGTAATGACGGCAAAGGCACGTTTTGTCTCCGTGTCTGTTAATGTATGTGAATACAAGAATCGAGAGCCGGAAAGTATACGAGTGTGCGCCGCACAATGCAATTTTAGGAGTGGGCGCCAAGGTGCTCGTCGTGGTTCCGCATAGAGGAGGTGCATCATGTTGACAGACCAAGATCGTGAATTCCTTCGCCGGTGTATTGAGCTCGCCGCCACGGCGCTGGAATCGGGTGATGAACCCTTTGGTTCCGTGCTTGTATCGGCTGAAGGCGCCGTGCTGTTTGAAGACCATAACCGGGTATCCGGGGGTGATCACACGCAGCACCCCGAGTTCGCTATTGCACGTTGGGCAGCGCACAATTTGCCCCCCCACGAGCGGGCCAAAACCACCGTTTATACCTCTGGAGAGCACTGTCCTATGTGCGCTGCAGCACACGGGTGGATGGGCTTGGGCCGGATCGTGTATGCCAGCTCGTCGGCGCAACTGGTGCAATGGTTGTCTGACCTGGGTGTGCCGCCTGGCCCGGTGCGCCCCCTGCCCATTACGGAAGTCATCCGGGATGCGGTGGTGCACGGCCCTGACGAGACGTTGGCAGAATCCGTGCGTCAGCTCCATGTGCGCTTCCATCGCTCCCAAATGCAGTAGAGCGGCACAATGACTAGCGAAACAATGCCTTCGCGTGCGCGGCCACGGCCTTTGACCAGGTTCGGTCGGGCTTGGGTGTTGAAAACGGTTTTCGGAAGAGAGGGGCTTGGTCGGTTGCTGGCCGTGGCGGCCCTGGGGTTGATGTCCTGCGTGCCCGCCCAAGCCGCTTCACAAGCGATACAGGTGGTCGAATACGCCGAAACCAGTCACCCTTGGGTTACTTGGCAATGCGCTCGTTTGCCGGTGCAGGTGCGGCAGCTGGGGCGCAACCTGGAGGTCAGGGTGGGGGGCGAATCTCGTTGGTTGATTCCGGCAAGGTCGGCGTCGGGGGCACGTTTTGTCGTGCCGGGTGATGACACCACCGAATTCTGGGGCAAGGGTCCGCGGGCGCGTCTTACGTGGTCTGGCCAGGCCTTGCCGGAATGCACCGAGCCTGGCGCGATCACTTTACCGTTTCGTGCCAGTGGCAATGAGCCTTTCTGGGCCGTGCATTACGATGGCTGGCGCTTGCTGTTAAGCCGTCTGGGCCATGCCGATTACGAGGTGGACGCCGTGGTAGTACAGCAAGAATCAGTCGTTGACGCGTTGCAAGGCAACGGGCCTTCCGGGCCCGTGCGCGTTGCTTTGCGCGAGCAACTTTGCACGGATTCCATGTCAGGCTTGGTGCGCCCGTACGCGGTGACTGTGTCGTTTCAGGAAGATGTGCTGCATGGCTGCGGTGGAGATGCCGCCCGGTTGCTTCAGGGAGCCCGGTGGGACGTCCGCACGGCGGATGGCTCGCCGTTGTCCGCGTCGGCATGGCTGGAGTTTTTACCCAATGGACAGCTTCGTGGGCAGGCGGGGTGTAATCGCTTGACCGGGCACTACCGGTTAACAGGCGAAGGCCTCCAACTTGGCGGGTTGGCCGCCACACGCAAAGCGTGCCCGGCCCCGGTAGCGGAGCAGGAAGCTGCACTGCTTGCCGTGTTGCCT
>JAJUIY010000020.1 GCA_029267415.1 Alcaligenaceae bacterium | reverse complement strand
GCTTACGTTCCGCATAACCGCGACCTCGCGCGAGCAGCTCGACAGCCTGTACCAGGCGTTGCATGGCCACGCCATGGTGTCGGTGGTTCTGTAGTGCCGCAGCTGATCAAAACTCGCTGGCTGCCGGGCCCCGCGTCATATGAACAGGTGTGGACGGCCATGCGTGACTTCACCGAGGCGCGCACCAGCCGCACGCCAGACGAGATCTGGCTGATCGAGCACGATCCGGTTTATACGCTGGGGCAGGCTGGCAAGCCCGAACATATTATTGACCCTGCCGGCATACCTGTGGTTGCCTGCGACCGCGGCGGCCAAGTTACGTATCACGGCCCGGGCCAGGTAACGGCCTATTGCCTGATCAGCCTGCGTCGGTATCATTTGTTTGTGAAAGAGTACGTCATGCTGCTTGAAGGCGTACTGCTAGGTTTGCTGCACGATCTGGGCCTCACCGGGGCGTGTACCCGGCCCGGTGCACCCGGCGTCTACGTGCCGCTGGCCAATCCGCGTCAACCGTTGCCCGAAACTGTCCGGACAGAGGGCGACAGTTTTGAGGGGCTGGCTAAAATCGCGGCATTGGGCATCAAGGTTCGCAATGGCTGTACCTATCATGGTCTGGCATTGAATGTACACATGGACCTGGCGCCTTTTAACGGTATTAACCCCTGTGGCTATCAGGGGATGCCCACCACCGATCTCTACTCTTGCGGGGTGCGCATATCAGTGCAGGAAGCGGGTGATATGCTGGCAGCGCGTCTGGCCGCCGCGTTCATCGAATACAGAAAGCAAAAAGCACAGGAGACATCAAGCCATGACACAAAACCTATCGACGGTCGCTACACACAATGCGATGGCCACGCCGGAGGCGGCGCAAAGCCCGTTGTTGCTGGTTGACCGCCAGGACGGGGTGGTAACCCTTACCCTTAACCGCCCCGACCAGTACAACGCGCTGTCCACCGAACTGCTTGATGCCTTGCACGACACGCTCACCACGCTGGATCAAGATCTGGACGTGCGCTGTGTGGTGATTGCCGGTGCTGGCCGGGCGTTTTGTGCCGGGCACGACCTGAAACAAATGCGGGCCAACCCCGATCGCGCCTACTACCTTGATCTATTCACGCGTTGTGGCCGCGTCATGCAGGATATTGTCAACCTGCCCGTGCCCGTTATTGCCAAGGTACATGGTACGGCCACGGCGGCGGGTTGCCAGTTGGTGGCCAGTTGTGACCTGGCCATTGCGGCCGATACGGCACGCTTTGCAGTCTCGGGCATCAACGTAGGGTTGTTCTGCTCTACGCCGGCCGTGGCACTCACGCGGAACATGCCCATAAAAAAAGCGTTCGAAATGTTAGTGACGGGCGAATTCATTGATGCGCACGATGCGGTGGCCAATGGCCTGATCAACCATGCTGTACCGGCCGACCAGCTGGATGCCCGCGTGCAGCAACTGGTGGACACTATCGTGGCTAAAAGCCCTGTGGCCGTGCGTACTGGCAAGGCCATGTACAAGCGTCAGGCCACCATGGCACTGTACGAGGCTTACGAGTTCGCCAGTGACGTCATGGCCGGCAACATGATGAGCGAAGACGCCGGCGAGGGTATTGATGCATTCATCCAGAAGCGTAAGCCAACGTGGACCGGCCGTTGATTTGTAGCGCGCCCCATGCGTGATCTACAATGAGGGCTATCCGTGTTTTCCCGCATGCGCGCGCCGTCGCCGTGGCGGGTTCACGTCCTAACTCTCAGGACCACGCATGACGATACCTTCCGATTCTGCCACTCCACGCAAACCCACCGTTCGCCCACGTACCGATTACGATCCCACGCAAAAGCAGCGTGCGTCCGATAAAACGTCGCGTCTGCCCATCAAAATCCAGCAGGCCGAGCGACTGAAAAAGCCCGAGTGGATCCGCGTTCGTGCGCCTGCGCCCGGCTCGCGCTTTCATGAAATCAAGCAAACGCTGCGCGAACATCGTTTGCATACGGTGTGCGAGGAAGCGTCATGTCCAAATATTGGCGAATGCTTTGGCAAGGGCACAGCCACGTTCATGATCATGGGGGACAAGTGCACCCGGCGTTGCCCATTCTGTGATGTGGGCCACGGGCGTCCCGATCCGCTCGACCCGCAAGAGCCCATTAACCTTGCGCGCAGTATTGCGGCCATGAAGCTGTCTTATGTGGTGATCACCTCGGTGGACCGTGACGATTTGCGTGATGGCGGCGCCGGCCACTTCGTTGAATGCATCCGTCAGGTCCGTGAGATGTCGCCTGCCACGCGCATCGAGGTGCTGGTTCCCGATTTCCGCGGCCGTCTCGACCGTGCCCTCGACATCCTTAACCAGGGGCCGCCCGATGTCATGAACCACAACCTTGAAACCGTACCGCGTTTGTACAAGATGGCGCGCCCCGGGGCCGATTACCATCATTCCCTGAAGCTGCTGTCCGAGTTCAAGCGCCTGCACCCCGACGTTCCGACTAAATCGGGGTTGATGTTGGGCTTGGGTGAAACCGACGACGAAATCCTGCAGGTGATGCGCGATTTGCGCGAACACCACGTCGATATGCTGACCATCGGGCAGTACTTACAACCGTCTGACCACCATTTGCCGGTGATGCGCTACGCCCATCCGGACGTGTTCGCCATGCTCGAGCGCGAAGCCTACGCCATGGGCTTCACCCATGCCGCAGTGGGCCCCATGGTGCGTTCTTCGTACCACGCTGATGAACAGGCCAGTGCAGCCGGTATGGCCTCGTAGGGTTTAGTCACAGCACGCTGCGTACGAACTGGGCGATATGCAGCGCCAGGTCATCCAGTGTGGCTTTTAGCGGTTCGAAACCGTCCGTTTTTTCGAAGGTGCGTTCGTCCATATACAGGCCCCGGTTCACTTCAATTTGCAGGCTGTTGTAGTGGCTGGCGGGCCGCCCGAACATTTCAACCAGCGTGGCGCCTTTGAACGGTACATTACGTGCCACCCTATAGCCCGCGGCTCGAAAAAAGTCATCGACAATACCGGTCAAGGTGGGGTCGCAGCTGGTGCCATCCAGATCGCCCAGGATGATGTCGGCCAGCGGCGGCGCCGGCGATACCCCCAACACCTCCCACGTATCTGAGGGCATGGAGTGCAGGTTCAGGTGCCAGACATGGCCAAATTGCTTGCGAGCTGCCTCAATGTGTTCGCGCAGCGTGTGGTGGTAGGGCTGGTAGTACGTGGCGATGCGGTTTTCGACTTCAGCAACCCACAGTTTTCGATTGTAGATGGGCGTGTTACGTACGTTGCGCCACAGCAGGCCATGGCCCGAAGTGGTTGATTTTTCGGTTGGGGCCAGCACGTCCGGCCACGGCTCGGCCAGCAGGCCTGGGTCGATATCCGTTATGGCGCGGTTGGCATCAATATAGCTTCTGGGAAAGTTGGCCGACAGCAGTGTGCCGCCAACATCGGCGATGCCCGCCCAGAGCTCGTCTACATAGGTGTCTTCGGCCGACCGCAATATGGACATCGGGATGCTGACGTCAAAGTCCGCGGGGTAGGTGGTGCCGCTGTGTGGGGAATCGGCGACCAAGGGTATCGCCGGCGTTGGGGGGCGTGTCAGCGTGAAAGGCGGGAACGCCGATTCGGTGAAGTGCATACCCAGTCTCCTCGGTATCGACTAGATGTGCCTGGCATCGCGCATCTGAAAGCGGACGGGAGCATCCGGCGCCGTGTATACGCTCCACAATACTTCATCCGCATTAATCTGCATATCGGCCCAAGCAAGCGTAGCCGCCAAATGTGCACTTTTTCCCAGAATATCCATCGGATCCGGGTTGTCGCCCATCTGCAACAAGGCGTTGGCTTCGTTGTAGTGCTGGCGCGATGGCTCCATCACCACGCGGGGCTGCTCCAGCATGTCTTCGTGGACCAAGTGGTTGGTGTGTACGGCACCGGGTTTGATCGCTTGGACAGATACGGTTTCGGGGTTGAACTCGATGCTGAGCAAGGTGGTGCCGCCACGTAAACCCAACCCGATATGCGCTTGGCCGGCCCGTGCGGTTTGGTTAAGCATTTTGACGGCACTGGATAGGTCCGGCGCTTCAAGCAAGGCGCGGCACAGCACAATACTTGGCACGCCCACGCCGACCTGTGGGGCAGGCACCAGGTTGACTGCCATCGCCAAGCCATTGCTCGTAACGCCAAACGTGGACCCGGGTAACATCCCGGGGCAAACGAATGCGGCGAACTCGCCTGCCGGATCGAGGCGGAATTGCGCAATGCCGCAGTGGGCAAGCAGATGGGCATCACCGCCTTGGCGGTGCACGATGCGTGCTCCTTCGGTGCCGGCTAATAATACCGTGGCCGATTCGGCGTCAAAGGCTTCAGACATGGTGGGGTCGGCATCGACATAATCTGGCAGATCGGTGCGTACATTCCAGGCGAAGACGTCGTCAGGCGGAAGCTCCAGGCCGCGTGCCAACCCTTGGAGTTCGTCCCATATATACGGGTGCTTTACTTTGACCTGCTCCTGCATGGCCAGCACATGCTCGTGGTCTCGCCACTGCATGGCCCGTTCCCATGCCGGGGATGACATCACAGTGGTGTGGATGGCCTCGGCGCCAAAGCGGCCCAGTGCCAGGCCGACCTGGTAGGGGGATCCTGAAAATTCCGTGAACGTCAGCATGGGTGACCTCGATTAGCGTTGCCACAGCACATCGGGCCGGCCGGCATGGCGGTTCAGCGCCCGGGCCAGCACAAATAGCAGGTCCGACAACCGGTTCAGGTATTGCCGGACGGGTGGGTTGACACCGACACCATCCGCGTCGTGATGTTCCGTGACGGTGTCTTGTGGTGGGTCGCTGATCGCCGTGCCGCCATGCTCGGTGTTTTTAGTTGTTGCGCCGTCGGTGCCTGCGGCCATGGCCACGACTGACCGTTCGGCGCGGCGGCAGACGGTGCGGGCTACATGGGCCAACGCTGCGGCGCGGCACCCGCCCGGAAGAATGAATTCCTCAAGCTTGCCCAGTTCGGCGTTGTAGTGTGCCACGGCCTCATCAAGTGCAAGTACCTGCGTTTCGCGGATGGCCTGATGGCCCGGTATGCATAATTCAGCACCCATGTCGAACAAATCGTGCTGGATGCGGTCTAATAGTGTGTCGATGTCGTCGGGCAGCGTTTCGGTACGCAACAAGCCAAGGGTGCTGTTAAGCTCGTCAACATCGCCCAATGCGTTGATGCGGGCCGAGTCCTTGCGGACGCGCGTGCCATCACCCAAGCCGGTTGTACCCTGATCGCCGGTGCGGGTGGTAATTACGGATAAGCGTGTTGCCATTGTTTTCCCTATTTCACAAGAGCACTGTGCTTTACAATGGCCCGGAAGCCATCAACCATGACAGGGCTCGTTCAGCCGGGCATTATGTATTCAATGCTTGGCCCGTTGCAACCCGGAGGTTTTTTATGTCTTTTGGCCGTCAAAGCATTACACAGGCCGTATTGGCCGCCTTGGTTGCCACCACGTCATTCTATAGCGTGGCCGCCATTGCTCAAGAGGCCACCGCGTCGGGCGAAGTACGCCGGGTCGACGCGGCAGCGGGAAAAATCACCATCAAGCATGGCCAAATCCCTCAGCTTGACCTGACCGCGATGACGCTGGTTTATCGTATCGACCCGGCCCTGCTCAAGGGTATTCAGCCGGGCGATACTGTTAAATTTACGGCGCGTCGTGAAGCTGGCCAATACGTTGTGGTGGCCATTTCCAAGTAAGCCGCGCCGTTGGTGCTTTACTTCTATTGGGTGGTCACCGCGGGGCAGCTGCCCCCGGCTGGCTTTGCTGACTAACCGCATTAACCAGCCTTCGCAAAGTTCATGCCGGTGCTATAGCACGTAGCGCGCCAGGTCTTCGCTGGCCACCGTATCGGCCAGTTGTTCGTTTACGTACTGGGCGTCAATCGTCACCACGTCGCCACTGCGCGAGCTGGCTTCAAACGACAGGTCTTCCAGTAGCTTCTCCATGACGGTATACAAGCGACGCGCGCCGATGTTTTCCGTGCGTTCGTTCACCTCGAAGGCCAGTTCAGCAATGCGCTGGATCCCATCGTCCGTAAATTTCAGGGCGACATCTTCGGTACCCAGTAAAGCGCTGTACTGCTTGGTTAACGACGAATCCGTTTCTTTAAGAATACGCACAAAGTCGGCGGCAGTCAGAGAGTCGAGTTCGACGCGAATGGGAAAGCGCCCCTGAAGTTCGGGGATCAGGTCCGATGGCCGTGATAAATGAAATGCGCCGGAGGCAATAAACAGGATGTGATCCGTTTTGACGACCCCGTACTTGGTGTTAACTGTGGTGCCCTCAACCAGGGGCAGCAAGTCACGCTGCACGCCCTGACGCGATACGTCGCCACCGCTGTGTTCGCTGCGGGTGGCGATTTTGTCGATTTCATCCAGAAACACAATGCCGTTTTGTTCGGCGTTCTGTACAGCGGCGGCACGCAGTTCTTCTTCATTGATCCGCCGTGCCGCTTCTTCTTCGGTAAGCAATTTGAAGGCTTCTTTGACGGTCACCTTGCGCGCTTTTTTGCGCTCGCGGCCCAAGCCGGCAAACATGCTTTTCAGCTGTTCCGTCATTTCTTCCATGCCCGGGGGCGCCATGATCTCCATGTGCGCAGTGGGCTGCTCAAGCTCGATTTCGATTTCGGTGTCATCAAGCTGACCTTCGCGTAAACGCTTGCGGAAGGTTTGTCGCGTGCCCGTTTCTTCGCGAATGGGTTGGCCTTGTCCGTCACGGGCCGGCGGCAACAATACATCCAGAATGCGATCTTCGGCAGCGTCTTCAGCATGCGTACGCACACGACGCATTTCAAGGTCGCGTGTTTGTTTCACCGATGCGTCGACCAAGTCACGAATAATGGTCTCGACATCGCGTCCTACATAACCCACCTCGGTGAATTTAGTCGCTTCCACCTTGATGAAAGGGGCGTTGGCGAGTTTTGCCAGCCGGCGCGCAATTTCGGTTTTACCCACGCCGGTAGGCCCGATCATCATGATGTTCTTGGGAACAATTTCGTTACGCAGTGGCTCGGGCACTTGCTGACGGCGCCAGCGGTTGCGCAGAGCCACGGCCACGGACCGCTTTGCGGCGTTTTGACCGACAATGTTTTTGTCGAGTTCGGAGACAATCTCTCCGGGGGTCATATTCTGTGCAGACATAGTTAAACCTGTTTTGACGATAGGGGCCGGCGATGGCGCCGGCTACCGGGCCCTGCGTGGGCACCGGTCAACGTGTTTTTGGTGACAACGAGTGCACGCTCGTTCAGCCGTGTTCCGGCAACGTTTCGATGACGTGGTTGTTATTGGTGTAAATGCACATTTCACCGGCAATCTCAAGAGACTTCTTGACGATGTCGGCAGGAGACAGTTCGGTGTTGCGTAACATGGCCAACGCGGCCGCTTGGGCATAAGCGCCGCCGGAACCAATGGCGGCCAGACCGTATTCGGGTTCAAGCACGTCGCCGTTACCCGTCAGGATCAACGTATTTTCACTGTCGGCCACAATAAGCATGGCCTCAAGGCGACGCAACACCCGGTCGGTACGCCAATCGCGCGTAAGCTCAACGGCCGAGCGCATCAAATTACCCTGATGCTTTTCGAGCTTGGCCTCAAAGCGCTCTTGAAGCGTGAAGGCATCGGCCGTGGCACCCGCAAAGCCGGCAAGAATCTTGTCGTGATAAAGACGTCGCAATTTACGAGCAGACGACTTGGCAACGATGTTGCCCATTGTGACTTGGCCGTCACCACCCATGGCGACATCATTGCCACGACGGACGCAAACGATAGTTGTAGCGTGAAATTGTTCCATGAATCTTTTCCCTTGTAAGACCACCTAGATGGGGACGTTCGGCTGGAACTTCAAGAGGCCCATCAAGGCGCAGGCGCCGGGCAGAAAAAATCCCGGATACTGGTTGGCACAGTACCCGGGATAACCTTGCGTACCGAGACGCGAATGAACAGGCGGGTTAGTCGCCGTACAGCTTCTGACGCTTCTCGCGTCGCTCTTGGGCTTCCAGAGAAAGGGTGGCCGTGGGGCGAGCCAGCAGGCGCGCAATACCAATGGGCTCACCGGTTTCTTCGCACCAGCCATATTCGCGGGTTTCGATCAGCTTCAGCGATTGCTGCACCTTTTTCAGCAACTTGCGCTCGCGATCACGTGTGCGCAGTTCGAGCGCATGCTCTTCTTCGATGGTGGCGCGATCGGCCGGATCAGGAACATACTGGGTTTCACGCAGGTTCTCGGTGGTGGCACCTGCGTTGGCCAGGATGTCGGCCTCGAGCTGCCTGAGCCGATGCTCAAAGAATGCGAGCTGTGCGTCATTCATGTAATCGGATTCCGGCATTGCCAGAAGTTCTTCTTCAGTAAGCAGCTCGGGCTGCACATTCGCGTTCTCAGAGTTTGTCATGATGTGTTCCTCTTGTGTTGTGTTGGTACTGTTGCCCGGCGGAGCGGTGCTTCACACCGGGGGTTCATCATCAGACCAAACATTGTTCCAGCCCACGGGTGAGTATTTCCCGGGGAAGTTTACGACCAATGAATACCATCTTGGTATTAGGCTTTTCACTGGATAACCATGGTTTGCCGGGTTCCGCGGCCATCATCATATGGACGCCCTGGAACAGCAATCGGCGATTAACGCCCTTTATATATAGGATCCCTTTGTAGCGATACAAGTCCGGACCATAAACCTGCACAATGCCGCTTAGGAATTCCTCGAGCCGTTCGGGGTTGAACGGCCGGCGAGAATTGAATGCAATGGCGGTGACGTCATCATCATGCAAGATGGGGTGGGCGTGATCGCAGCCTGGTCCGCATTCGTGATCATCGTGGCCATGTGCGTGGCTGTGGTCGTGACCATGATGTGCGTGCTTGTGCTGTTTGTGGTTGTGGTGACCGCCATGATGGTGCTGGCCATTGCTATCGGCCAGAAAGTCGGGGTCAAGATTAAGCGCGGTATCCAGATTGAATCCGCTGATATCCAACAGGGCGTGCAGGTCTGTTTCGCCAAAATGGACCGCTGTGATCGGCGCGCGTGGGTTGATGCGAACCAGCCGGGCGCGCAAGGCGTCGTAGTCGGTGTCGGACACCAGGTCTTTTTTGGAAACGAGAATTCGGTCGGCAAAACCGACCTGCCGCTGCGCCTCTTCTTGACGGTCTAACGTGGCCATGCCGTGATGTGCGTCCACCACCGTGACCACGGCGTCCAGACGGTAATAATCGGCAATGGCGTCATCAAGAAAAAACGTTTGGCATACGGGGCCGGGATTGGCCATGCCGGTGGTTTCTATGATGACGCGTTCAAAATCCAGCTCGCCGGCCTGCCGCCGTTGGCGCAGGTTGTTGAGTGTGTCCATGAGGTCACCGCGTACGGTGCAACAAACGCAGCCGTTGCTGAGCTCGATGATTTGCTCTTCGGTGTCCTGGACAAGAAGCTCATTATCAATGTTTTCAGGGCCGAATTCATTTTCGATGACGGCGATGCGTTTGCCGTGAAACTCGGTCAGGATGCGTTTCAAGAGGGTAGTTTTACCTGCCCCCAGAAAACCTGTGAGTACGGTAACCGGCACCATGCGGTCGAGTTGGCTGGCGGCTTTCATAGCTGATCCTGCCCGCGGTTAAATTTGAACAGACAATGAATATATACTGTTTAACGATTGCGCGCTACGGGCGTAGAGAGATGACGTAAATGCCCTTCGTGCCAAGGGTTTTTTACCGCAAGATTTGTGCCCGTACCGTTGGGCGGGAGCCGCGCATGCCGCCTTGGCTTAGTGCTTAGGCGATGTCAATCCTGGCACCGCTCGCACAACGCCCGCAACTCGGTTTCATGTCCGCATAACCGAAACCCCGTTTGTGCGGCCCTGGCCGCCAATTGCCGGCTCAGGGACGGATCACTCACTTCGGCCACAATGCCACATTCGGTGCATACCACCAGTAAGTCATGCGGTGCACCGCCCGCGTCATGGCAGGCGATCCAGGCATTGGTGGCATCCAGCCGATGCGCCAAATCTTGTTCAACCAGAAAGTCCAGCGCGCGGTACACCGTAGGGGGCGCGGCATTAGGATGACTGGCCCGTATTTGTTCGAGGAGTTCGTACGCCTTCACGCTGCGCTGTTGTTCGAGCAAGATTTTCAGCACCTGCCGACGGATGGGCGTAAGCCGCTTGCCGCGTTGTTTGCACAGCTGTTCGGCGGTGCGCAGGCGGGCAAGGACGGTGTCCGGATCGGGGGTGGGCAAAATCGGCATGGAACAAGCGTTTATCTAAGAAGCTTGGTATGTTATAACATAACACTTTGTGCCGGGGCATGGGGCCCGGGTCGGGACAGAACACGTTAAATATATGCTGAAACACAAGGGCTCCGGCGCGCAGCCAAGAGAGGGCTCGCCACGGCACCGTTATCAGGGCTCGGCATTGCTGTATTCGTCGATACAGCGCGTAGCCCGTGTGCTGGTGGTCGTGGCACTGATGTGGCTGATGGCCGGCTGGGCTATGGATTGGTGGTTAGTGTCGTGAAAATCGAAACGTCCATGCCCGCCATCGAGCTCGACCAGGTTTACCTTGGCTGGCGCGATCGCCTTGCGGTGCGCGATGTCAGCGGTCGCTTTGAAAAGGGCTCAATGACGGCGTTGGTGGGGCCAAATGGTGCCGGCAAATCAACACTGATCAAGGGGATTATGGGCCAAATCAGCCCTGTGCGCGGCCATATCCGTTTGGGCGTCGATGCGGTCACCCAAATAGCATGCATGCCGCAGGCCGATTCGCTCGATCGTAATTTTCCTATTACGGTGTACGATTTGGTGGCGCTCGGAGCCTGGCCCCGGACGGGGCATTGGCGTGGTTTCTGTCGCGATGAGCACGCCCGGGTGCTGGATGCTTTGTCTCAAGTGGGGTTGGCGGACTTCGCGTCACGCATTATTGGCACGCTGTCTGGCGGGCAATTGCAGCGGGCGCTGTTTGCGCGTTTGCTGATGCACGATGCCGATGTCCTGTTGCTGGATGAGCCATTTGCCTCAGTAGACCGCGCCACCACCGACGATCTGCTGGGGCTTCTGGCGGATTGGCATGCTCGCGGACGCACCATTATTGTGGTGTTGCACGATTTGGAGGCGGCACGCCAGCATTTTCCTGAGGCCTTGTTGCTGGCAGGGCAGGTGGTGGCCTGGGGCCCGGTAGAACAAGTTCTGACCCCCGATAATCTACATTTGGCGCGGCATTTGTGTGCAGGTGATTATCTATGATGGGGGTCATTGAGTGGCTGTTTTTGCCGTTCATCGAGTATGGGTTTATGCGGCGCGCGCTGGCCGGCTCGCTGGCGTTGGCGCTGGCAGCGGGCCCGCTGGGCGTGTTGCTGGTGTTGCGCCGCATGAGCCTGATGGGCGATGCCATGGCGCATGCAATTTTGCCTGGCGTCGCGGTTGGTTTTTTGACTGCCGGCTTGCATTTGGGTGCGATGGCGTTGGGCGGTGTGGTAACGGGCCTTTTGGTCGCGATGTTGGCGGGGTTGGTGTCTCGATTGACGCCACAACGTGAAGACGCCAGCTTTGCTGCGTTTTACCTGGTGTCTTTGGGCTTGGGGGTATTGCTGGTGTCGTTGCGCGGGTCAAACATGGATCTGATCAACGTCCTGTTCGGAACCGTGCTGGGGCTCGACGATGCCGCGCTGCTGTTAGTCACTTCTGCGTCCAGCGTCACGTTGGTCATCCTGGCGGTGGTTTATCGTTCATTGGTGGTCGAGTGCCTGGACCCGTTTTTCTTGCGGCATAACCGGGGCATGGGAACAGCGGTGCATATGCTGTTTCTTGTGTTGCTGGTCCTCATGCTGGTGGCCGGGTTTCAGGTTTTGGGCACGCTGATGGTGGTGGGGATCATGATGTTGCCGGCTGCAACGGCCCGGTTTTGGGTCCGTTCGGCAGGCGGTCAAATGGTTTTTGCGTCGATTTTGGGCTGTTTGGCGTCGTATTTCGGGCTACTGCTGTCATTTCATGCTAATGTGCCCGCGTCGCCTGCAATTATTCTGTCGGCGGGCGCCATTTACTTTTTGTCGGTACTTGTGGGCCCGCTTGACGGCCTGGTCCATGTCGCGCAGCAAGCGTATGCCAGACGTCGTCGCTTGTCTGCCGTTTCGGAGCGTGTTCAATGATCCAACGTCGTATCGCAAACCTTTTAGGGCGGGTTTCGCACGCCGTGCTGGGCATACTGGCGGGGGCGTTGCTGCTGGCTGGGGCGGGGCTGGCCAAGGCAGGCGATCTGCCCCCCTTGAACGTCGTGGCCACCTTTTCGGTGGTGGGGGATATGGTTAAGGAGGTCGGTGGGTCGCATGTCAATGTCGTGACCATTGTGGGTCCCAATGCCGACACGCATTCTTTTGAACCGACACCCCAGGCGGTGCAAGCCTTGGGGCAAGCCCAAGTGCTTGTTTCGAATGGACTGGGCTTTGAAACGTGGCTGCCGAGGCTGATTGCCGCATCGGGGTTTTCCGGCGTACATATTGTCGCCAGCGAGGGCGCTACGTTACGGGCCTATAGCGGTGCTCACGCGCATACAGATGCTGACGCCCATGCGCACGATGCGCATGAACGAGCAGACGGCGATGGCGAGGCGGTCCACGCTGAAATCGATCACGCCGGGGCGCATGGTACGGCTGATGCCGCGCATCAACACCGCGCCGGCGATATTGACCCGCACGCCTGGCAAAATCTTGACAATGGAATGGTATACGCTCGCAATATTGCCGATGGGCTGTCCAAGGCTGATCCGGCGCGTGCACCCCGATACCAGCGGCGCGTGAAAAAGTACCTGGCGACCATGGAAAAGCTTGACGCTGAAATCCGTAACGCGTTAAGCGTGATTCCTGTGGAGCATCGCAAGGCGGTGGTGGCGCATGACGCCTTCGGCTATTTTGGCGACGCTTATGAGGTCACCTTTATCCCGCTGGCGGCGCTGGGTGATGCCGCCGAACCATCTGCCCAAGATATCGCGCGGGTAATCGATCGGGTGCGTGCGCTTGACCGCGTTGGCGTTTTTCCCGAAACAATAAGCAACCCACGTTTGCTTGAGCAATTGGCGCGGGAAGCCGACGTGCTGGTGGGCGGGCCGCTGTACTCCGATGCGCTGGCCGCCTCGGACGATCCGGCGGGGTCGTACTTGGGCATGTTCCACTGGAATGCCGGACAGTTGATTTCCACGCTACGTCCGGATAATCCCTCGCCTGCGGTGCAGTAGAACACCCTGCGGATCGTCTTGTGTCTGTTGGGCACAGGCGCTGCGCACCCCGGACAAGTCAGTCTTTTTTCTTCCTGCCGGCGCGTGGATGGGCCTTGTCATACACGCTGGCCAGGTGCTGGAAATCCAGGCGGGTGTAGATTTGGGTAGTCGCTATATTGGCGTGGCCCAAGAGTTCTTGCACGGCGCGCAAGTCTTGCGCGGATTGCAACAGATGGCTGGCGAAGCTGTGGCGCAGGCTGTGCGGGTGTACGTGTACCGGCAACCCCGCCTGGGTGGCCAGGTTGTCCAACTGCAATTGCACGACGCGTGGTGTAATGCGTGCGCCACGCACGCCCAGAAAAAGGGCGGCCTCGCTGTCTTGCAGCGGGTCGTTTTTTAAAAACTGGTGGCGCACGCCCAACCATTGTCGGGTGGCGTCAATGGCTTTGCCCCCCAAGGGTACGGTACGCCGTTTCCCCCCCTTTCCCTGAATATGTACTTCGGCATCGTCCAACTGAAGCCAACTGGTTGATTCATAGCCGCGTTCCCGCACGTATCGCCAATCCAGACTGACAAGTTCCGCCAGGCGCAGTCCACTTGAATACAAGATTTCAAACATCGCCTGGTCGCGCAGCTGGAGCGGGGTGTGGGGCGGGGGAAGACTGGGCCGGTCTAGCAGTGCCTGGGCCTGCTCTACGGATAAGGCGCGTGGCAGTTGCCGTGGTGCTTTTGGGGGCCGCACGGTGGCAACCGGGTTGCTCTCGAGCTCGGCGCGGGGGGCCCACCATTGGTAAAAGCCACGCCAGGCTGACAGGGCACGAGCGAGACTGCGGGGCTTGTATCCCTGGCCGTGCAGTTGCGCAACGGCGCGCCGAATGTCCGCTTCAGTCATGTCGCGCAAGGGCTTATCGGGTTGGCTGGCAAGCAAGTGTTTCAGGTCTTGGCGGTAGGCCTGAAGGGTGTGTGCAGAATACCGCTTATTGGCTTCGAGGTACTGAAGCCATTCTTCCATGGCGTCGGGCAGATGAGCCATGGCGCACGGTCAGCCGCCGTCGTGGCCGGGCGGAAGCAAGCGGGATAAGGAGGCCCCCGCCAGCGTGGCAATGGTTTCCAGAAACTCGGTGCCCATGTCTTCCGTAAAACGCTCAGGATCGGGCGAGCCCAACACCAACAGACCCAGCGTACGTGGCGGTGTGCCAGCCGAAAGAGGGATGAGAGCCATCGATTCGGGAGCGTTGTCGAGCCATGAGGTCGCTTCATGGTTGCCGGCCGGGCCGCAGAACGGTTTGCTGCGCTCTTGAGTGTCGTGACGCAGGATGTCGCTGACGTCTTGGGTAAACTGAGCCGGTACGGCGTTGTCAGGCAACCCCCACAGGCGCAGCCCGATGTCGGGCAGGCCAAACAGGCGCGACAGGCCCTGGATCATGACGTCCGGCAGTCGGGAAGGGTCTTTCTCGGCAAGCAGGCCGGCGCACCAGTCGATCAGCAGTTTGCTGATGCGCTCGTTGCCAGTGGCATTTTGAATAAGGCCGGCCAGTTGCCATTCCAAGTCGCGCGTGCGTGCACGCAACGTCAAAATTTGGCGCTCGCCCAGCGAAATGGCGCGCGTCTGGTGTGGGTGCGGAACGGTCAGGTCTGCAAATACGCCCGCGTGTTCTGAAAAAAATTCTGGATTCTTTTGCAGAAACCGTGCTACGTCTTGCGCAGAAAGGGAAGGGGTTGTCATTTTGCTCTTGTGAAGTGGCCGTTACGAGGCATTGTACGAGGTGATCTAATACTAATAAAGTTTGGGTTCGCCGGGGTCGGGCCGGGTCTTGTAGCGTCGGTGCACCCAATAGTACTGGGCAGGGTCGGTGCGCACCCATTCTTCAATCAGGCCGTTCAGGCGGGCGGTGGCCTCTTCGTTGGTCTGGTCGCCGGGAAAATCGTCAATTGGCGGCAACACCTCAACATGGTACTTGCCCGTGTCTTCGTCCAGACGGCTGATAATGGGCACCACCGCGGCGTCCTGATTGCGGGCAATCTGGGCAGTGGCCAGCAGGGTGGCGGCCGGTACACCAAAAAACGGGACGAAGGTGGCGCCGGTGCGCCCGAAGTCCATATCGGGCAGGTAATACACCGGTACGCCCCGCCGGAGATAGCGCAGCAAGCCCCGGATGCCGTCTTTGCGGCTCACCAGATGCACCGTGTTGAAGCGGCCGCGACCGGTACGTACAAGATCATCAATGGCCGCATCACTTTGCGGCGTATACATGGTGGCCGATTCGCGCAAGAACAAGGTCAGGCGGGTGGCTGCTGCGTCAAGCCCGATGAAGTGCGGGGCCAACAAAATAATGCGGCGTTGCTGGGCCAGCAGGGCGTCCAGGTGTTCCAAGCCCTGTGTGGGCGTGGCGTTCATGATGGTGGAGGCAGGGCCAAACCATAGCAGGCCGCGGTCCACGACTGATTGCGCCAACAGGTGGAAATGGCGACGCAGCATAGCTTCGCGTTCGCGCTCGGATAATTGGGGGAAGGCCAGCCGCAAGTTGGTGCGCACAATGTGCGCGCGCGAGCGCAGCAGCCGCGCCGCCAACCAACCCAATACCTGGGCCCAACGCCGCCGCACACGAAATGAAGCGCGGCCAAAATAGCGAAACAGTGCGCGTAGCAGGGTGTCTTTGTTCATCATTTGGGAAACGGGGGGAAGTCTGGCCGGGGCGGTGCGCCATCAGGGCGCTTGTATCGGCTGTAGCTCCACAGGTATTGCTCGGGAAACCGGCGGATCAACGCTTCCATGGCCTGGTTGATGGCGGGCACCAGATCGTTGACGTCATTGGCCAGCGGTTCGGGCAGGCGAACGTAATGGATGCGCCATCCCTTGCCGTTGGGCAGGCGTTCACCCGCGGTCAGTATGACCGCCACCCCGGTCTGCACGGCCAGCTTGGCAGCGAGGGTCATGGTGTACGCGGGCCGCTCAAAAAACGGGGTCCAGATACCTTCACCACCCCGTGGAACTTGGTCGGGCAACATGCCGACCGACTCACCCCGGCGCAGCGCCCGCACAAATTGCCGCACGCCGTTCATGTTGGCGGGCACGGCGGTCAGCCCTGGAATTTCGCGTGCTTGCGCCATGACGGGTTCAAGCGGTGTCCACCGCGGGGGGCGGTACATCACGGTAATGGGGCTGTGCTGCGCAATGTAACGTGCCGTGATTTCAAAGCAACCCAGGTGCGGCGTCAGGTATAGAATGCCGCGGCCCTCGGCTTTGGCCCGGGCGACCACGTCATCGTCGTCGCTGAACGTTTTGGCCAGACAGGCGTCGACATCCAGCCATACCTTTGGGGTTTCCAGGATCATGGCACCCGTTTCGCCAGAGGCTCGCCGCGCGAAGCGCTTGTCCATGTAGCCGGCTTGTTTGGCATTGCGGTCCAGCCGAATGCGGTAGCGCCCGGGAAATACATACACGAACATGCCCAGCAGCCGGCCGGTTGCGTGCAGCAGTGGCAGGGGCAGGGCGGCCAGCGCGCGAAACAACACCAGGAGCATGAAGCAAATAACCTTTCTGTTTACAAAGACAATTGGGTGAAACGGGCATTTTCGCTTAAAATGCCGGCTATCGCTGAGTTAACCGACAACTTGCGGGGCGATACACATTTGCCAAATCGGCTTGAATGTTTCTTTACCGCTAAAGCGTCGCGCCAGGTTTTTAGTGTTTCAGGCCTCCAGGTGCAACGCAATTCGCTTACCCTGACAGCCGGCCTGTCAGCTTTAAACCAGGACGAATTACTGTGGCAAAACACGACTTTCTGTTTACATCCGAATCGGTCTCGGAAGGGCACCCGGACAAGGTTGCCGACCAAATTTCTGATTCCATCCTCGACGCCATCTTCACACAAGACCCCAACGCGCGGGTTGCCGCCGAAACCCTGTGCAATACCGGGCTGGTGCTGCTTGCTGGCGAAATCACCACCACGGCAAACGTCGATTATATTCAAGTTGCGCGGGATACGATCCGGCGCATTGGATACGACAACCCCCAATACGGCATCGACTACAACGGCTGCTCGGTGCTGGTGGCGTACGACAAACAATCGCCGGATATTGCCCGGGGCGTCGACCGTTCCCCGGAAGAAATCCTTAATCAGGGGGCGGGCGACCAAGGCCTGATGTTTGGCTACGCCTGCGACGAAACGCCTGATCTCATGCCTGCGCCCATCTGGTATGCCCATCGTCTTATGCAGCGTCAAAGCGAGCTGCGTAAAGACGGCCGCCTGCCGTGGTTGCGTCCCGATGCCAAATCGCAGGTCACGTTCCGTTATGTGGACGGCCAACCGGTTGAAGTGGACACGGTGGTGGTGTCAACCCAGCACGACCCTGAAATTTCGCAAGACGACATCCGTGAAGCGGTGATCGAGCACATCATCAAGCCCACCTTTCCAACAGGTTTGCTCACGCCCAAGACCCACTTCCTGGTCAACCCCACCGGCGTGTTTGTGATTGGCGGCCCCCAAGGCGATTGTGGGCTTACCGGCCGTAAAATCATCGTTGACACCTACGGCGGTGCCTGTCCCCACGGCGGCGGTGCATTCTCGGGCAAAGACCCCTCCAAGGTCGACCGCTCGGCCGCGTACGCGGCCCGTTATGGGGCCAAAAACGTGGTGGCGGCGGGCTTGGCACGCCAGTGCCAAGTGCAGGTCAGCTATGCCATCGGGGTGGCCGAACCCATCAACATTACGGTGTACACCGAAGGCACGGGCGTGATCCCCGATGATCAAATCGCGCGCCTGGTGCGCGAGCACTTCGATCTGCGTCCTCGCGGCATCATCGAAATGCTGGATCTGTTGCGTCCCATCTACACCAAGACGGCCGCTTACGGCCACTTCGGGCGCGACGAGCCCGAGTTCAGCTGGGAAGCCACCGACAAAGTGCAGGCGCTTAAACGCGCTGCCTAGCCACAGGCATATCGGTTACACTAGTTCTTCCTGAGGGGCGCTGCAACGGTGCCGGGGCGCATTGCATGCCCGCCGGCACCGCCAGGCTCAGGGTTTGTGGTCAACGGCGCTCATCTTTGTCCTGTACGGATGTTGATGAGCCCTGCTTCATGCACGCCACTATCTGTACAGGATTCACGGAGCACTTCACCATGAATACTGTTACTGATACCGCTTTTACCGATTACAAAATCGCTGACATCAGCCTGGCCGACTGGGGCCGGCGTGAAATCGCCATTGCCGAAACCGAAATGCCGGGCCTTATGGCCACGCGCGAAGAATACGCCGCCAGCCAACCGCTAAAGGGCGCCCGCATCGCCGGCAGCCTGCACATGACCATTCAAACAGCGGTGCTTATCGAAACCCTTACGGCACTGGGTGCCGAAGTCCGCTGGGCGTCGTGCAATATTTTCTCCACCCAAGACCACGCTGCCGCTGCGATCGCAGCGGGCGGCAATCCGGTGTTTGCCGTCAAGGGCGAAACCCTGGAAGAATACTGGGATTACGCGCACGAAATTTTCAATTGGCCCAACGGGCAGCACGCCAACATGATTCTGGATGACGGCGGTGATGCCACCTTGCTGTTGCATCTTGGCGCCCGCGCCGAAAAAGACATTTCGGTGCTGAACAATCCTGGCAGCGAAGAAGAGCGCATCCTGCATGCTGCCATTCGCGAACGCCTGAAGCAAGATCCCACCTGGTACTCGACACGCTTGGCGGCCATCCGCGGCGTCACCGAAGAAACCACCACCGGTGTCCAGCGGCTGTATCAAATGTCAAAAGCTGGCGAACTGGCCTTTCCCGCCATCAACGTCAATGATTCGGTCACCAAATCGAAGTTTGACAACCTGTACGGATGCCGCGAGTCGCTGGTTGATGGCATTAAACGTGCTACAGACGTCATGGTTGCCGGCAAAATTGCGGTGGTGTGCGGGTTTGGTGACGTGGGCAAGGGGTGTGCACAGGCCTTGGCAGCGTTGCGCGCACAAGTCTGGGTTACTGAAATCGACCCCATTTGCGCGCTGCAGGCGGCCATGGAAGGCTACAAAGTTGTCACGCTTGAAGAGGCAGCCGACAAAGCCGACATTTTCGTGACGGCCACTGGAAACTACCATGTGATCACACGCGAGCATATGGAGAAAATGAAGGACCAGGCCATTGTCTGCAATATCGGTCACTTCGACAACGAAATTGATGTGGCGTCGCTTGAAGACCTGGAGTGGGAAGAGATCAAGCCGCAGGTCGACCATGTGATTTTCCCCGATGGCAAGCGTATTATTTTGCTTGCCAAGGGCCGCCTGGTTAACCTGGGCTGCGCAACCGGCCACCCCTCATTTGTGATGTCGGCGTCGTTCACCAACCAGACCATTGCGCAAATCGAGCTGTTTACCCGTACCGATCAGTACGAGCAGGGCAAGGTGTATGTGCTACCCAAGCACCTTGATGAAAAAGTGGCACGCTTGCATCTGACCAAGCTTGGGTCGTCGCTGACCACGCTGCGTCCAGATCAGGCCGCCTATATCAACGTACCGGTTGAAGGCCCTTACAAGCCCGAGCATTACCGCTACTAAGGCGTCATCAACCTTTGAAAAGGTGACTATCATGGGTCTTATTCTTGTCTGGATCCTCAACGCGGTGGCATTGCTTATTGTGGCGTACATTTTGCCGGGTATTGCCGTGTCATCATTTGGCAGTGCGCTGATCGCCGCACTGGTACTGGGTCTGCTCAATACTTTGGTCAAGCCTGTGCTGGTGCTGCTGACGCTGCCCATCACCATTGTGACGCTGGGTCTTTTCCTCCTTATTCTTAACGGCCTGCTGTTCTGGTTTGCCGGCAGTGTCCTGAAAGGGTTTGTGGTCAATGGATTCTGGTGGGCCATGCTGGGTGCACTGATCTACAGTATTGTGTCAGGTTTGCTGACGGGGTTACTTGCGTCATGACGGCAACGATTAGTCTTGAGTTTTTTCCGCCGCGCGATCTGGCCGCCCAAGAGCGGCTGGTGCGCTCGGCCAAACAGTTGTTGGCGCTCCAACCCGACTATGTCAGCGTTACCTTTGGTGCCGGCGGGTCCACCCGTAGCGGCACCATTGAAACCGTGGGCATGATGCACAACCTGGGTTTTGACGCTGCCCCACATCTGTCGTGCGTGGGGTCATCACGTGAATTCTTGCAAGACACGCTGGACACGTATCGCAAGATGGGTATCCGGCGCGTGGTGGCCTTGCGTGGCGACCTTCCCTCTGGCATGGGCGGTGATTCCGGCGACTTGCGTTACGCCAATGAACTGGTGTCGTTTATTCGCCAGCACAGTGGCGACTGGTTTCACATCGAGGTGGCCGCGTATCCGGAAGTACACCCGCAGGCCGACGGTGCCGCGAAGGACCTGGATTACTTTGTAAATAAGGTGAACGCCGGGGCCAATAGCGCCATTACGCAGTACTTCTTCAACCCCGACGCGTATTACGACTTTGTCGAGCGGGTGCGTGCCAAAGGGGTAACGGTACCCATTGTGCCGGGTATCATGCCCATCACCAACCACACGCAGTTAATCCGGTTTTCAGAGATGTGCGGTGCCGAAGTTCCGCGCTGGCTGCGCAAGCGCCTGGCCGATTTTGGCGATGACCGCGATTCGCTGCGCGACTTTGGTATCGACTTCGTTACGAAGTTTGCCCAAGGCTTGCTGGACAACGGGGCGCCGTCGTTGCATTTTTACACGCTGAACAATGCTGACGTCACCCTGGCCATTTGCCGGCAGCTTAACTTGAAGGCGGCGTCTGATACCGTGGCTGAACCTGCTGGGGCCGCTTCTTAGTCGACAGGCTGCGCTATCGTTTGATGGCGCAGCCGATAACCCCCAGTCAACAAAACCCGGTAGTGCTCAGATTTCCGGCGGCGGCATGGGCCAGCCTTTGTCCGTCAGAATACCGTCCAGTTTTTGGTCGTGTGGCGCAGGGGTGTAGTTGTCATTGCTCAGGTCGCCCGTGGCCCAGGCAATGCCCAGGCTGGTGAAGTTGTGGTTGCGCTCGCGCAGGCTGGCCAAGGTGCGGTCGTAATACCCCATGCCGTAGCCGATGCGATCGCCCGATCGCGTATAACCCAGCGTAGGCACTAAAATGACGTCGGGAAGTGGGGCGGGTTCGCCCGTTGGCTCTTGAATGCCATAGGGGCCTTCCTGCATTGGGGCATCGGGCGTCCATATGCGAAACTGCAGGGGAGCGTCGGGTGCCGTCACGACGGGTAGCGAAACGCTATACCCTTCTTCCTCAACCCACTGGCGCAGCAAGGGCTGCAAGGCCGGTTCG
>JAJUIY010000231.1 GCA_029267415.1 Alcaligenaceae bacterium | reverse complement strand
GCTGGCCTTAAGGCGTTTTCCAGCAAGCAGATACTCCAGGTGGTGTTCGGTTTCCGGCCATTCACCGGCGGTCAGGCTGTACATGACCGTGTCGCGAATGGTGCCGTCGCGTCGCAAGGCGTGGTTGCGAATGACGCCGTCTTTGCGTGCGCCCAGCCGTTCGATGGCCCGTTGTGACTGGAAATTGAAGTTGTCGGTTCGCCAGCCCACAACGGCGGCACCCAGCGTGCCAAACGCGTGGCGCAGCAGCAACAATTTGCACGCCGTATTGACGTGAGTGCGCTGGCAGCGTGCCGCATACCACGTGTAACCAATTTCAAGCCGGGCCACTTCGGGAATAATGTCGTGATAGCGGGTTGAGCCCAACACGGCACCGGTGCCGGCATCTAGCACGGCAAAGGGCAGCATGGTGCCGTTAGCTTGGCCGTTCAGGGCGGTCTGGATATACGCGGCCGTGTTTTCCGGCTCGGGGACCGAGGTAACCCGCAGGTGCCAAAGTTCGCCGTCGGCTGCCGCGGCCTGCAGGCCTTTGGTGTGGTCCAGCGATAGCGGCACGAGCCGCACGCCGTAGCCGGCCAGTTCAATTGGCGAAGGCCGCTGTGCAAAACGATGGGGTGTAACGGATGACGTCATATCGGAGCAGTCCTGTAATTTCGGCGGCGGTTATACGTAACGAGTGCAGGTTGATGTAATAAGTGCATGTAAGGGTTTTAGATGGCATCTACATGCAGCGTTACATGCCGTGTTATATGCCGTGTTATATGCCGTGTTATATGCCGTGTTATATGCCACGTTATATGCGCCGCCCGGCCCGCGACATGGCGGCCAGGCGCTCCAGCAACGTCAGGTCTTGTTCGTTTTTAAGCAAGGCCCCCGCCATCAATGGCAAACCGTCGTCAATGGCGCGGATTTGGTCGGCCTTGACGTCGTGGGCCACCAATAGCCCAAGCCAATCCAGAAACTCGGACGTCGACGGCTTTTTCTTTAGACCGGGGGCGTCGCGCAACGCAAAGAAGGTGTTTAGTGCGGCACTCAGGATGTCGCTTTTGATGTTGGGGTAGTGCACGGCCACGATGTCGCGCATGGTGTCCGGATCCGGGAAACGGATGTAATGGAAAAAGCAGCGGCGCAGAAACGCATCGGGCAGGTCTTTTTCGTTGTTGGACGTAATAATAATTAGCGGGCGGTGCTTCGCCTGCACTGTTTCACGCGTTTCGTAGACGTAAAACTCCATGCGGTCGAGCTCGCGCAGCAAGTCGTTGGGAAACTCAATATCCGCCTTGTCGATTTCGTCGATCAGCACCACCGTGGGCTCGGGCGATTCAAATGCGTGCCAAAGCTGCCCTTTGACAATGTAGTTGCGAATGTCGCGCACCTTTTCTTCGCCCAGCTGCGAATCGCGCAGGCGCGAAACGGCGTCATATTCATACAAGCCTTGGTGGGCCTTGGTGGTGGATTTGATATGCCACTGCAGCAAGGGGCGGTTCAGGGCGGCGGCCACCTCTTCGGCCAGCATGGTTTTTCCCGTGCCGGGTTCGCCTTTGATCAGTAAAGGGCGCTGAAGGGTCAGGGCCGCATTGACCGCCAGCTTCAGGTCTTCGGTGGCAATGTAACGGTCGGTGCCGGTAAAACGCGGGGATTCCGGGACAGCAGAAGTCATAAAAATTCCTGTAGAAGACGCCTGACGCGTCGACACAACGTGGCGACTATAGTTTGTGTTTAAATTATCGTACAATCCGGACAGAGACAAGACGGTCGTGGTAGTTTTGCGTCCGATTCCATCCACCGCCACAATAAGAGCTACCATGAAGTTGCGACACGATAAAAATCAAAAGCGCAGTTTCGCTGCGTTGGCATTTGCCCTGGTAATGGTTCCCGGTATAGCGCAATCGCAAGAAGAAATCGTCGGCGATGCCGATGCGGCGCGCTCCAAAATATCGATGTGCATAGGCTGCCACGGTATAGAAGGTTACAAAGCCAACTTCCCACAGGTTTATCACGTCCCCATGATCGCCGGCCAGAATGCGGAGTATATCGTTTCCGCTTTACGCGATTATGCCAGCGGCGCCCGCACGTTTCCGTCCATGGAAGCCATTGCGCAAAGCCTGTCCGAACAGGACATGGCCGATCTCGCCGCCTATTATTCCAACCTGAAATAAGCCGGGGGCACCCATGAAAAAATTTCTTGTTGCGCTGTCTGGCGCCGGGCTGCTGTGCAGCGTATCCACCCTAACATTGGCTGCCGATATCGACGCCGGCAAAGCCGCTTTCCAAAAGTTTGCCTGTGCCTCATGCCACGGCGAAGACGCCAAGTCGTCTACCAGCCCGGCATATCCGATTCTTGCCGGCCAGCATGCCGATTATCTGCGGCACGCGCTCAAATCGTATCAGCGTGGCCAAGCCGGTGCACCGGCGACTTCAAATTTGCGCAATAACGCCGTAATGGGCGCGCTGGTCGTGCAATTAAGCGACGAAGATATCGACAACCTGGCTGCCTGGCTGTCCACCTTGCCTGGGCCGCTGGGCACGCGGCGTTAGGCAGGCAGTGCGGCGCGCTTAATGGCGCGTCGTGTACCGCCGGATCAGCTCCAGATAACGTTCATTATCCAAAGGTTTATTCAGACGCTGGGCTTCCCATATCACTTCGCCCAGCGCTTCCATAATGATATGGATGGCGTCGTGCGCATCACGGGTCGTTAGCAGGTGTTGATGCGCGGCCCTTATGCCCGGCGGGTGGTCAATAGAAAGCTGCTCGTTTATGGCCAAGTGCATGGACATGTGCAAAAACGGGTTGGTTTTGCCTTGTGCAACGGTGTAGTCGGCGTGCGCTTTGTCCGGGTCTTCCAAAATATCGTGGTATTCAGGATGCAACAAGATAATTTCCACGGCCATGGTTTCTATCGGGCTTAGCACCGCATTGGTCCGGTGCTTTTGCCAAGCGCTGGTAAAAAATTGACGTACGTCGTCACGTGAGGGTGTGAACATGCCGCGACTGCAGAAGTAAAATTGGCAGCCGGCACATGGGTAAGGTTTGCGCTGTGCCGGTTTGTGTGT
>JAJUIY010000089.1 GCA_029267415.1 Alcaligenaceae bacterium | reverse complement strand
ACTGACGGTGATGGCCAGCGGCAAAGTGGCACCAGGGTGCGGCTTGACAATAACGGTGTTGCCGGTGGCCAGGCTGGCAAACAACCCCGGGAAACTGTTCCATGTTGGAAAGGTTGAGCAGCCAATAACCAGCCCCACGCCACGCGGCACAATGGTGAAACGCTTCTCCATGCGGATAGGATCGTGCTTGCCCTGCGGCTTTTCCCACAGAACTTGTTCCGGGATGCGGCTCATGTCTTGCCATGCGTACGTAACGGCTTCCAGGCCGCGGTCTTGTGCATGTGGCCCGCCCGCCTGAAAGGCCATCATGAAGCCCTGACCCGTGGTGTGCTGCACCGCGTAAGCCATTTCAAAACTGCGCTGGTTCAGGCGATGCAAAACTTCCAGACACACCCCTACCCATGCTTGCGGGCCGGCTTTGCGCCACGATTCAAGCGCCCGGCGCGATTGCTCAAGCAGGTTTTCCACCGGTACATACGGGTACCGGATACCCAACGATGGACCAAACGGCGACACTTCTTCACCGATCGTGCCCGTGGCGCCATCGGCGGCCAGGGGGAAATCACTGTTTTTGTAGGCCTCGAACGCCGCCCGGCCCAGTTCGTTGGCTTCTTCGCCATAGACGCGCGGGCTTGGCGACTCGGGGTATGGCGACCAATAGATGCGGGATGCCGTGGCCCGGACCGCTTGCTCCAAGGTTTCGCGATGCTTCTCAAAAAAAGTGGTGGACACGTAAAAAGCTCCTGAAAGTGTATTGTTCGTCGACGCGGCAACACGGCCGGCCTGATGTCATACGGCGCGCCGCGCGGCTGGCCTGCCCCTGCTGTGCACAACCCGCCGCCGGCAAATCAAGTTTCTTGGTCGAAATCGATGGTCAAGGTGTCGGAGACGGGAAAACTTTGGCAGCTAAGAATAAAGCCGCGGGCAACTTCGTAGTCTTCCAGTGCAAAGTTGGCATCCATGTCTACCTCACCCTGTACCACTTTGCAGCGACACGTTGAACACACCCCACCTTTGCAAGAATAGGGAAGTTCGATTCCGTGAGCAAGGGCCGAATCGACCAGACTGTCTTTATTCTTTTCAATCGTAATTGTGCGGGTGACGCCATCTTGCACGATGGTGAGTTCGCAGGTTTGCGCGCCCGGTGCCTGGGGCGCATCCCGCCCGGTGCGCAAGGCCCTTGGCCCGGGAGGTGAACCGAACAACTCAAACTTGATCTGCGATTTTGGCACCCCGTTTTCTTGCAGCGCGGCAATGACCGACTCGGTCATGTCCTGTGGACCACAGACAAAGGCATAGTCAATACTGGACGGCTGCAACCAGCTGCCAAGCAATTCGCGCACTTTGGCGCCATCAAGGCGTCCGTTGAACAAGTCGATGTCCAGCTGCTCGCGGCTCATGATGTGGATCAGTGAAAAACGCGCCATGAAGCGGTTTTTCAGGTCTTCGATTTCTTCACGAAACAGTACAGCCGACGACGAGCGGTTGCCATAAAACAACGTGAAACGGCTGTCTGGCTCGGTTTCGAGCGCGGCTTTGACCAGCGACAAAATAGGCGTAATGCCGCTGCCCACGGCAAATGCCACGTAATGGCGTTGAGCGGCGGGGTCGAAATCGACGGTGAAATGCCCATCGGGAGGCATCACCTCCAGCACGTCACCCCGCTCGAGTTCGGCATTAGCCCACGTAGAAAAGGCCCCATCGTTGAGCCGCTTGATGGCCACCCGCAGATGCCCGTCACCCGGTGCAGCACAAATGGAATACGACCGGCGCAACTCTTCGCCGTTTACGGTGGTGCGTAGCGTCAGGTACTGCCCGGGGCGAAACCGGAACGCCGGCTCGAGCGACGGGGGCACATCAAACGTGACCACCACCGCGTCACGGGTATTTTTGGCGACGGACGCCACGGTGAGAGGATAAAAACGGGACATATGACTAATGTGCTTTGAAATAATCGAACGGTTCGCCACACGCCGTGCATCGGTACAGCGCCTTGCATGGGGTGGATCCGAAGTGGCTGACCAGCCGTGTCTTGCGGCTGCCGCATAAAGGACATGGCACCTGCAGTGTGCTGTCGCGGCGTGTAATGGCCGACACATCAATGGCTTGCTCGGCCGGTGGTGCGATGCCAAAGCCCTTCAGCGCCTGCCGACCCTTGTCGCTGAGCCAGTCAGTGGTCCAGGCCGGTGACAAGCGGGTTTCGACCCGGACATCGGTTATACCGCGTGCTTGCAGCGCCGCCACAACGTCGGTGGTGATCTGGTCCATGGCCGGACAGCCTGAATACGTGGGCGTGATGGTGACCGTACAGGTAGACCCATCCCAGACCACATCACGGATAATGCCCAGATCGACCACTGAAATTACGGGTATTTCAGGATCGGGCACATGTTCGAGCCACTCCATGATGCGATGGGGGGTAAGCGTTTGCAGCGTGCTCACCACTGTGCTCCCGGATAGGCCCGTTGCAGAAACTGCATTTCAGCCAGGATATAACCCAGCGCCTCGGTATGACGGCCTTCAATACCGCCCCGATGTGCCGGACGGTTGGCCAGGTCCATATCAGGCATAGTCAGCGTGGCTTCGTTTAGCACATCGCGCACATGAGCGCGCCAGTCGGGCAACAAACCCGCCATTTCCGGCACGATTCCCGCTTCGGCCAAACGCAACGTGACCGCGTCATCCACAAAAAGCTCGCCGGCATAGGGCCAGATATCGTCCATTGCTTGCTGCATCCGCTGGTGGCTTTCTTGCGTGCCGTCGCCCAGTCGAACAACGACATCAGCGGAGCGGCGCGCATGATAGGCCACTTCTTTCAGCGACTTTGCTGCAACGTCGGCCACGCGCGAATCCGCCGATTCTGTTAGCGCGCGCAGCACGAAGAAATGCCACACGTCAAACAGAAGCTGGCGCGCCATGGTGTCGCCGTAATGGCCATTCGGGCGCTCCACAATCAGGTAATTTCGATAGTCGTGCGCGTCTCGCAAATAAGCCAATTGATCCTCGTCGCGCGACTCGCCCTCGACCTGGCCGGCCAGCGTGAGCCACATCCGCGCCTGCCCCAACAGGTCCAGCGCCACGTTCGCCACCGCCAGCTCTTCTTCGATGGCGGGCCCGCGTCCGGTCCATTCGGCCAGCCGGTGCGACAAAATCAGGGTGGAGTCCCCCATGCGCAGCAAATACTGAAATAAGGCTTGGTCCATGCTGCCCTCTACATATGTTTGACTTCTTCCGGCATCGGAAAGAAGGTGGGGTGACGATAAACTTTACTGTTGGCCGGTTCAAACAGCGGGCCTTTATCGGTGGGGCTGCTGGCCACAATATCTTCAGCCTTCACCACCCAGATGCTCAAACCTTCGTTGCGTCGGGTATAGACGTCACGTGCATTATTGATGGCCATTTCCGCATCCGGAGCATGCAAGCTGCCCACATGCTTGTGCGCCAAACCATGCTGACCACGAATAAACACTTCCCAGAGGGGCCATTGTTTTTGACTCATAACTGTTCCTTTAGTTGGGCCGCCCGCGTCGGCGCCGTTGGTAATTCCAGGCCCACGGGGCCATCACTGCTTGGCTCAGGCCGCCTGCTTCCCGGCCTTGCGCTCGCGCTTTTCCGCGAAGGCGCTGAATGCCTCGCGTACCCATTGGCCGTCTTCATGCGCCTGAACGCGCGTTTGCAGGCGATCTCGGTTGCACGGCCCGTCACCTTTGACCACCGCCCAGAATTCATCCCAGTCAATGTCGCCAAAGTCGTAGTGACCGCGTTCTTCGTTCCACTTCAGGTCAGGGTCGGGAATGGTCAGGCCGAGATAATCGGCCTGCGGAACTGTCTGGTCCACAAATTTCTGGCGCAGTTCGTCGTTTGAGAACAGCTTGATGCGCCACTTCATGGACTGCTCGCTATTGGTGGAGTCGGCATCCGACGGGCCAAACATCATCAAGGCCGGCCACCACCAGCGGTTCAGGGCGTCTTGCGCCATTGCCTTTTGTTCGGGCGTGCCCTTGCGGCACAGTTGGATCAGCAGGTCGTAGCCCTGGCGCTGGTGAAAGGATTCCTCCTTGCACACGCGTACCATGGCGCGCCCGTAAGGGCCGTAGGAGCAACGGCACAGCGGCACCTGGTTGATAATGGCGGCGCCGTCGACCAGCCAGCCGATCATGCCGATATCCGCCCAGCTGAGGGTGGGATAGTTGAAAATACTGGAGTACTTGGCCTTGCCGGAATGAAGGTCAGCGATCAGGTCGTCGCGCGACACGCCGAGTGTTTCGGCAGCGCTATACAGATACAAGCCGTGGCCGGCTTCGTCCTGAATCTTGGCCAGCAAAATAGCCTTGCGCTTGAGCGTGGGTGCACGGGTTACCCAGTTACCTTCGGGCAGCATGCCCACAATTTCTGAGTGGGCGTGCTGGGAAATTTGGCGAACCAGTGTGCGCCGGTATGCTTCGGGCATCCAATCTTTGGGTTCGATACGAACCCCGTCCTCGATCCGTTGCTGAAAAGCACGCTCCAGGCCTTCAAGCTCGGACGTATCGCGAACACGATCAACACCCGTTTCCACAAGTTGCGCGTACATGGCCGCCTCCTGAGATATTTCATCTTTGAAGCATCCATTATTTAATACAAAAAAACAGGTGTCAATCCAAAAACAGTATCATATCAGGGTATTCCCCTAAGCGATTCGCCGCGCGCAAAGGCGTTGTCACCCCCATAAAAAAACGCGCGCCTCCGATGGTGATCCGGCCGGCGCGCGTCGGCTGTGTTACGGCACTCAGAGCTTGATGAAATGCTCGCGATAATGCTTGAGCTCTTCAATCGACTCGTAAATATCGGCCAGCGCCTCGTGCTTGCTATGCTTCACAAAGCTGCGGTAGACCTCGGGCTTCCAGCGCAGCGACAACTCTTTCAAGGTGCTGACATCAATATTCCGGTAATGGAAGTACGCTTCCAGCCGCGGCATGTACTTCACCATGAAACGGCGATCTTGCCCAACGGTATTGCCGCACAGCGGCGATTTGCCCTGCGGAACATGCTGGGCCAGAAACTCCAGCAAAATGTCTTCAGCCTGTGCTTCGGTAAGCGTCGATTTTCGAACCTTGTCCACGAGACCGCTTTTGGTATGTGTGGAGGTATTCCACTTGTCCATGGCCGCCAGTAACTCGTCACTTTGGTGTATAACCAATACGGGCCCTTCTGCCACAAACGTCAGATCGGCTTCGGTTATTACTACCGCCACTTCGATGATGCGTTCTTTTTCGGGGTCCAGCCCCGTCATTTCCATGTCCAGCCAGATCATGCGTTGGTCTCGATGCGTCATAATATTCCTTGGTTTGTAACTCGTTAGCTATTCAAATCCGGTTCGATGTTCACGATACTCTTCATCGCTTTTCTACTGACCGACCTGCTGCTCCGTCAGTGGCTTTCCATGCGCCAGCTGCGCCACGTGCTGCAGCATCGTGATCAGGTTCCGGAGCAATTCTCCGGCCGTATCGGGCTGCAAAGTCACCGGCGTGCCGCCGACTATACCGCAGCGCGCACACGCCTTTCCATTGCCGAGCGCTTTGTTGAAGCCGCCGTACTGGTGGCCTTTACCCTGCTGGGCGGCTTGCAGGCCCTTGACCTGCAGCTGGGCCGGATGTTCGAAGGCGAAATGCTGCGTCAGCTGATGCTGATCGGCAGTGTGTTGCTGATTATGGGCGTTATTGGCCTGCCCTTTACGGTGTGGCGCAAATTCGTCATTGACGAGCGCTTCGGCTTCAATCGGATGACACCGGCGCTGTTTGTGGCCGACAGCATCAAAACGCTGTTTGTGGTGCTGCTGCTGGGCACCCCCTTGGCCGCTGCGGTGCTTTGGATTATGGGCAACACCGGCACCAGCTGGGTATGGCTGGCGTGGGTGACCTGGATTGTATTCAAGCTGCTTATCCTGTGGTTGTTCCCCACGTTTATCGCCCCGATGTTCAACAAGTTTACCCCGCTTGATCAACCCGAGTTGCGCGAACGCATCGAAGCACTGGCACGGCGCTGCGAATTTTCGCTGAAAGGCCTATTTGTTATGGATGGCTCGCGGCGCTCGGCGCACGGTAATGCGTACTTTACCGGTTTTGGCAAAAGCCGCCGCATTGTGTTCTTCGACACCTTGCTTAACCGCCTTAATGTGGACGAAGTCGAAGCCGTGCTGGCGCACGAACTGGGCCACTTCAAGCACAAGCACATCTTGAAGCGCACCATTACCAGCGCCGCGATGTCGCTAGCTTTCCTGCTTTTGTTGGGGTGGTTGTCGCAGCAGATCTGGTTTTATACCGGCTTGGGGGTGATCCCCCAGTTGGGCCGCCCGAACGACGCCCTCGCCCTTATTTTGTTCTTCATGGTGATCCCCGTATTCACCTTCTGGGTTACCCCCTTGTTCAGCTGGATGTCGCGCAAGGACGAATACGAAGCCGACCGCTTCGCCGTACATCACAGCTCCAGCACGGCGCTCACGTCCGCCCTGCTCAAGCTATATAACGACAATGCCTCTACGCTGACACCCGACCCGCTGCACTCGGCCTTCTACGACAGCCACCCACCCGCCGTCAAACGCTTGCAGGCCCTTGCCCATGGCACAACCTGACACCGTGCAAGGCCTGGTTGTGGCGGCGCATGGCCGTCATTACATGGTCGAGCTGGCGGACGGCACGGTGCGGCAATGCTTTCCGCGCCGTAAACGGTCCGAGGCCGCCGTCGGCGACCAGGTCATCGTGACCCCAGCCGGCGCTGATGAGGGCACCATCGAAAAGATCCTGGAACGGCGCAACTTGCTTTACCGCTCCGACGAGATGCGCACCAAGCAATTTGCCGCCAATGTGGATCAGCTACTGATTGTCGTTGCAACCGAGCCCGCGTTTTCCGACGATCTGACGGGCCGCGCACTGGTGGCCGCACGTACGTCGGGCATTGCGCCCATCATCGTGTTGAACAAGGCCGACATTACGACCAAGCTGGCAGATGCGCGTGAGCGCCTGCGCTGGGCGATTGACCTTGAGGTGCCGGTGATCGAATTGGTGGCCGTCGATGAAAACGCCACCCGGGACACCCTGCTGCCTGTGCTGGATGGCAAGTGCAACTTGCTATTGGGCCAAAGTGCCATGGGCAAATCCACCATACTGAATGCCTTGGTTCCCAACGCGCAAGCCGCCACACAGGAACACTCGCGGGCACTGGGCGCGGGCAAGCACACCACCACAACAACCCGCCTCTATCACTTGCCCGAACCGTACCAAGGGTCAATTATTGATTCGCCAGGATTTCAATCGTTTGGCCTGCATCACCTTGACGACGACGACATCCGCTACGGGTTTCCCGAGTTCAGCATGGCGCCGCAACCCTGCCGTTTCAGTGATTGCAGCCACCGTCATGAGCCAGGTTGTAGCGTTCAGGAGCTATTGGAGGCAGGGAAAATTGCGCCGCAACGCTACGCGCTGTACACACGCCTGCTGCAAGAGCACGAGGCCAAGAATCCGTGGTGAGCCGGAATAGCCACCAATACGCGGCTTCCCTGCTCTATTCACCGTTGTGCGCAACGCCGTGATACCCGTTCTGGGCTGCTGCCAGAAAATGGTAGAAGTTTCGGATTACCGCGGCCGTGGCACCCCAAATAAAATACGACTGCCAAGAAATGGAAAAGTAATAACGGTGCTCGCCCAATCCGTCGATACTGGCCTCGTGCAACCGGTGCTGGCTTGGGTCCATCAGTACTGACAGCGGTACCTCGAACACCTCGGCCACTTCGCTTAAGTCGGGCGTCACGGTGAAACCCGGCTTCAGTGCACCAAACACCGGCTTCATGGTGAAGCGGGTTGATGTGTTGTATACGGGCTGGGTGCCGAACAGCTGGATATATTCGGGAGAAATTCCGATTTCTTCGTGGGTTTCGCGCAAGGCGGCGGCAATTTCGTCGCGATCCGAAGGCTCGATGCGCCCGCCAGGAAAGCTTATTTGCCCGGCGTGATCGTGCAGGTGATCAGCACGCCGGGTAAACACTACATGCAAACCCGAGGGACGCTGCACCAACGGCACAAACACAGCCGCCCGACGCAAGGCGGAGTTATCTTGGAAATCGGGTTGAAAAGAATTCTTGAAAACCGGTTCGACCTGCCAGTTGAGCGGCAGCTTGAAAGCGTCGCGAATAAACTCCAGCTGGAGTGATTCGGGCAGGAGTGGTTTCAGAACCTGGGTGGACACCACCGGTTGTATGACCGGATCAAATGCCGGCACAATGATACGCTTTTTTGCCGAGACCTTCAGATGTTGTGACATGAACGCGCAAACAGAACACGGGAACCCATTATAAACCACGGTGTTCCAAAAGCAGACGCCCAATAAAAAACACCCTGCCCCTTAACAACAGGGAAGCAGGGTGTTTATGAGCCCGACAAAAATTATTCGGCGGCCTTCTTGTTGCTGCGAACCAGCTTTTCTTTAATGCGTGCGGCTTTACCGGAGCGGCTGCGCAGGTAGTACAGCTTGGCACGACGCACATCACCACGACGCTTGACATCAATGCTGGCAATTTGCGGTGAGTACAGTTGGAAGGTACGCTCGACCGATTCGCCGGACGAGATTTTACGCACGATGAACGAGGAATTCAGACCGCGATTGCGACGCGCAATGACAACGCCTTCATACGCCTGCACACGGCGACGCGAACCTTCAACAACGTTCACGTTGACCACGACGGTGTCACCCGGGCCGAATTCGGGCACGGGCTTGCCGCCTGTGAGGCGTTCAATTTCTTCCTTTTCAAGGGCTTCGATAATATTCACGATAACGCTCCGGTTTCATCATATGCCAGGCATGTTGGAAAATTCTGCTGTTGCGACACACTGTGGCAAACTGCCATTGCAAGCCGCTGTTGCTTCGCTGTTGCGTT
>JAJUIY010000192.1 GCA_029267415.1 Alcaligenaceae bacterium | reverse complement strand
CGCCTGGAAGAAACAATCAAACGCAGTCGGTTTCTGGCGCTGGCCGAACCGGTGCGCACGCCAGAGGAAGCCATGGCTTTCATCCAGACGAACAGTGTGCCCGACGCCACCCATAACTGCTGGGCATACCAGATCGGTGACGCTTATCGGTTTTCGGATGATGGCGAGCCGGCAGGCACGGCGGGCCGCCCAATTCTGCAGGCGATTCAAGGCCAGCAGTGCGATCAGGTGGTTGTCTTGGTGATCCGGTGGTTTGGCGGGGTAAAACTGGGTACAGGTGGTCTCGTACGTGCCTATGGAGGGTGTGCCGCCGAGTGCTTGCGGCGCGCCGACAAAATCGAAATTATTGAAGAGCTGGCAGTGCGTTGCTGGTGTCCATTCTCAGAAATGGCACTGGTGCAGTCGCGCTTTACTCCGTTGCAAGTTCGTGTCATTAACGAAGCCTTTGATGCGCAGGGCGTCCAGTGGGAGCTGCGCATGCCCGTGGCTGTTTATGACGAGTTTATGGAGCAGTTTATGAACCAGACGCGCGGCCAGGGGCAATGTGAGGTTCTGCAAAATGACTAAGCCGGCGGCCGGCCATGTCAGACCTGATTGCCGCGCTCGTTTTGCTGCTGGGCGATCTCAGCGTGAATTTTCTCCATATCCAGTGCCTTGACCTGCGTGACCAGCTCTTCCAGTTGGTTGGCAGTCAGGGCACCGGGCTGGGAAAACAGTAGTACCTGCTCTCGAAATACCATCAGCGTTGGAATAGAGCGGATGCCCATGCCGTTAGCCAATTCTTCTTGTTCTTCGGTATTCACTTTGGCAAATGTGACGTCGTCATGCCGTGCGGCTACTTCTTCAAACACGGGCGCAAAGCTGCGGCAGGGACCACACCATGGTGCCCAGAAGTCGACAATCATCGGCTTGCTGTCTTGAATGGCCGCCTGGAATGTTTCCTTGTTCAGTTCGATTGTGCTCATAATGCCCTCAAAAGCCAAGAGCGGCCGGGAATGAGCCGCTCTGATGGAACGCAACAAGTAGTGTACCCGCAAGGGTGGACAAGGGTGATTAGCCGGGGTAGATATTTGTTACTACATGTAGGCCAAAAACCGGTTGACCCTCGTCTGGCGGGCGGAGCACGTAATACTTGTGTTGTGTGGGGTTGTCGGCGTCAGTCGGGGAACCAGGTATATTTGATGACGAACAAGATGGCCACCAGCAATGTGGCAGGATGCACTTCACGCGCGCGTCCCGTCAGCAGCTTGATGACGACATAGCTGATGAACCCAAAGGCCAGCCCGTTGGCGATGGAATAGGTAAACGGCATCATTGTGGCGGTGAGGGCGGCCGGAATGGCTTCAGTGCTTTCGTTCCAGTTGATTTCCGAAAGTTCGCGCAGCATCAGCCCCGCCACATACAGCAAAGCCGGTGCGGTGGCATAGCCCGGTACGGAGCCCGCCAGCGGGGCTAAAAACAAGGACAGCAAGAACAAGACGGCGATGGTCAACGCCGTCAGCCCAGTACGGCCACCCGCCTGGACACCCGAGGCGCTTTCCACGTAGGCGGTAGTGCTGCTGGTACCCAGCATGGACCCGGCCACAATGGCCGTGCTGTCGGCAAACAAGGCGCGGCCAAGGCGATTGGGCTTGCCTTCGGGGATCAGGTTGGCGCGCTTAGCCACGCCGATGAGCGTACCGGTGGCATCAAAAACTTCAACCAGTACCAACACAAGAATAATGTGCACAAACCCTGTGTGCAGCGCACCCATAATATCCAGCTGGAAAAACGTAGGTGCCAAACTGGGGGGCGCTGAGAAAATACCCTGGAACTGGTTATGCCCGGTCAGCATCGACAGCACCGTGACCCCTAATACTCCCAGCAAAATCGCACCGCGGACGCGCAGCGCATCAAGCGCGGCAATAATGAAAAATCCCAGGATGGCAAACAGGGCGGGGGCGGATGTCAGATCGCCCAACGCGATTTTTGTGGCGGGGTGCGCCACGACAATGCCGGAGGTGCCCAGCGCAATAATGGCCAAAAACAAACCGATACCGGCCGCGATGGCCGATTGCAGCGACTTTGGAATGCCTCGTATCAGCCAGGCCCGTATGCCGCTGATGGTGAGGATCATGAAAATGACGCCGGAAATAAATACGGCGCCCAGCGCCTGCTGCCACGTATAGCCCATGGCGCCCACAATGGTGAAGGCAAAGAAGGCGTTGAGCCCCATGCCGGGCGCCATGCCAATTGGCCAATTGGCCACTAAGGCCATCACCAGCGTGCCGATGGCGGCGGCCAGACAAGTGGCCACAAACACCGCGTCGCGATCCATCCCTGTACTCGACAAAATGTCCGGGTTCACAAAGATGATGTAGGACATGGTCAGGAAGGTAGTGATCCCGGCCACGATTTCAGTGCGGGCGTTGGTATTGTGGGCCTTCAGGTTGAAGAAGCGCTCTAGCATTATTAGTCGCCTTCTAAAAACGGGATTGCAGATTTGAACGATAATGGAGGTTTTGGGGCGGTGCGCGTTACAGCAGATGGGTGCAGACGTCGCCGAGCTATGTTGTTTTACCACGAGCGGTTACACATTTCACAAGTCTAATGATTGTTCTGGGTTTTGAAAGTTCTTGCGACGAAACCGGCGTCGCATTGGTGTGTACGGAAAAGGGGTTGTTGGCACACGCCATCCACAGCCAGGTCGATATGCACCAGGAGTATGGTGGTGTGGTGCCCGAACTCGCCTCACGCGATCACATCCGCCGCACCTTGCCGCTTACCAATCAAGTTTTGGCGCAGGCCGGACTATCGGCTGATGATGTCGACGTCGTGGCTTACACCGCAGGGCCCGGGTTAATTGGCGCGCTGCTGGTGGGGGCAAGCTTTGCGTGCTCGTTTGCGTGGGCGCGCGGCCTGCCCGCTGTTCCTGTTCACCACCTTGAGGGCCATTTGCTTTCTCCTCTGCTGGCCAGCCCTGCACCATCGTTCCCGTTTGTTGCGTTATTGGTGTCCGGCGGGCATACGCAACTGATGCAAGTGGATGCTGTCGGCAAATACACCTTGCTGGGTGAAACTCTCGATGACGCCGCCGGCGAGGCGTTTGATAAAACGGCAAAGCTATTGGGGCTGGGCTATCCGGGTGGGCCCGCGTTGTCAGCCTTGGCTCAGCAGGGGAACGCCTCGGCGGTAAGCTTGCCACGTCCCATGCTCCACAGTAAAAATCTGGACTTTAGTTTCAGCGGTCTGAAAACTGCGGTGCTCACCCAGGTCAGGAAGGCCGAAGACGCCGGGGGTAGCCTTGACGAACAGCTCCGTGCCGACTTGGCGGCCGCCACCGAAGCGGCCATTGTGGACGTGCTGGCGGCCAAGGCGAGACGTGCACTTCAGCAAACGGGGTTGAAGCGCTTGGTGGTGGCGGGCGGTGTAGGGGCTAATCGGCTGTTACGCGAACGCTTGGATCAAGCGATGGGCGCGCTGGGCGGCCGGGTATATTTTCCACCGCTTTCGTTGTGCACCGACAACGGTGCAATGATTGCCTTCGCCGCGGCCATGCGTATACAAGCGGGGCTGGAAACCCTGGATGCCAGTGCGGCGTCATTTACCGTACATCCGCGCTGGAATCTAGAAGATGTCACGGTGGCGTGACGGGTTTATTGTTTGTGACCAATTTTGCTTTCTTTACCTCGCATCAGGCGGCCAATATTGGCTTGGTGCCGAAATAGCAATACCACACTGATCGCGACTATGGCCACGGCATAGCCGCGATTGACCGGCCACACAACATTGCTGCCCAGAATGAAGTACAAGGGGGCGAATACGGCTGCGGCGATGGCGGCCAACGATGAGTATTTTGTGGCATAGGCCACAATCAGCCACGTTGCGGCGGTGGCCAATGCCAACCACGGATTCAGTGCAATCAGCACGCCCAGCGCCGTGGCCACGCCTTTACCCCCTTTAAAGTTCAGGAAAACCGGAAACACGTGGCCCAAAAAGACCGCCACGGCACATAGCCCCACGGTGATGGCCGGCAGGTTGAATGCCGCCGTGGCCCAGATGGCCAGTGTGACGGCCGCCCAGCCTTTCAAGGCGTCGCCCAGCAACGTGAGGGCAGCGGCAGTTTTGTTACCGGTTCGCAATACGTTGGTGGCGCCGGGGTTACGCGATCCGAAGGTCCGCGGATCACTGAGCCGCATGGCACGGCTGACGACAATGGCAAACGGGATGGAGCCCAGCAAATAGGCAAATGCGACAAATAAAAGGGCAAAAATCATCGAAACACTAGACATAAT
>JAJUIY010000151.1 GCA_029267415.1 Alcaligenaceae bacterium | reverse complement strand
GCTGGCACATTGTGCATCCGGGCGCTTGAAAGGCTCACCGTGTATTGACCGCTGGGGGTTGGATAGGGCGCTTAAGATGCACCGCGAATGCGTAGTGGTAATGGTGTATTTCAAGTCGCTGATCAGCGACATCGACTGTGACCCTCAGCCGGGCGGCCACCTGTATATTGCCCACCGGCAGTCCGTGATGCCGGCGCTGGAAAAAGAGGCCGAGCTGCTGCGCACCACGTTTGGCTATAACGCCCGCATCCTGGATGCCGACACGGTGCGCAACGAGTGGGTAAACGACCACGAAGCCCAAGGCGCCATGCACGAACCCGAAGGCATCGGCATCCATGCCGCCAAACTGGCGTTTGGATACCTGAACAAGGCGCGCGGGCTGGGTGCAACGGTACACCCCTCAAGCCCCGTGCAAGGGTGGGAATCGCGCAACGGCTGCCACTATTTGCAAACCCCCGGTGGTGTCGTCAAGGCCAAGGCCGTGGGGGTGGCCACGGGCGGGTATACCTCTAACGGCTTGCATCGCGAATTTAAAAGCCGGCTGTTGCCAATTTTGTCCAATTCGGTCGTAACCCGTCCATTAACGGACGATGAAATCCAGGCCTGTAATTTCTATACCCGCCAAGTGCTGACCGATACCCGGGTATTGCGTAACTACTACCGTTTACTGCCGGATAACCGCTTGCAAATTGGCAGTCGCAGCGCCATTACCGGGCGCAATGCACCAGAAAAAAAATATGAAGACCTGCTGCGGGCCGCGTTGGCACGGAAGTTTCCGCCATTGGCGGGAATTGAATTGGACTATTCGTGGTGGGGCTGGGTAGACGTAAGCCACGACATGATGCCTCGCATCGTGCAGCCTGATCCGGCACAGCAAATTTTTTACGCCATGGGTTATGGCGGCAACGGCGTGATGTATTCCGCCCAGGCAGGCAAGCGCATGGCGCAGTGGATTGCCGGGCACGGGCACACGCTGGATCTGCCTATTTTTAAAAGCCGCTTGCCATTTCCCAATGTAATGAATGTGGTCGAATCGGAGCTTTTTGCCCCGTTTCGCCGTATAGGCCAACGGTGCTTATACCGCTGGTATCACCTCAAAGACGAGGTCTTGTAGTAGCAGCAGGGCAATTGAGTAGGTATTTCCTTAATCAGAAGAACAAAATCTGTGTGATGGAGACAAAAGATGAACCTGAAAGCGCTAGTAAAAGGGACCGTAGTATTTGCCGCAACCATGCTGGTGGCAACGGCCGTTAGTGCCCAAACTTTTCGCGTCGCTATTGGCGATGCGGCGGGCGGTACCCAACACGAATTGGGCAAGGCCTTTGCCGCCAACCTTGAAGAACTGACCAATGGAGCCGCAAAGGCGGACCTGTTTCCTAACAGCCAGTTGGGTGACGAAACCGACACCGTTAACGACGCCGCAATGGGCCTGCTGGACTTTTCCATCTTGGCCATTAATAACGTGACCCCGTTTTCGCCCAGTGTGGGTATTCTGACCTTGCCTTATGTTATTCAAAGCCCGGAAGACGCTAAAAAGCTGACGTTGGGCGAAGTGGGGCAAGAGCTGACTGAAAACACCATCCGAGACGCTGGCGTGCGCATTATCGGCTGGTCGTATTCCGGCTTCCGGGTGCTTACCAACTCTAAACGCCCGGTGCAAACCCTGGACGACCTGAAAGGCATGGTTATTCGTGTGCCGCGCAATGAAATCATGATCGCCACGTACAACGCATGGGGCATCAACCCCACGCCGCTGGCCTGGACAGAAACGTTCACGGCCTTGCAGCAAAAAGTGGTAGACGGGCAAGACAACCCCTACATCACGGTATCGGCCATGAAATTCGACGAGGTACAAAAGTACATTACCAATATTCGCTACATTTTCTCGCTCGAACCGCTGATTGTCAGCGAAGCCATATTCCAGCAACAAAGCCCGGAAATGCAGGAGGCTATTCTTGAAGCCGGCCGCCGCGCCACCGAACACAGCTATGCATTCTTGGCCGAATCGGAAGACCGCATCAAGCAAGAGCTGATGGATGCCGGCATGGAAATTTACGAACCCGCAAACGAAGAAAAGGAATGGATAGAAGCCGCTACCACCAAGGTATGGCCGCAGTTCTATGACTCGGTAGGTGGCAAAGAACGCCTGGACGCAATACTCGCGTCTTTGGGTCGATAAGCAGCACGAAACACGCCGGACACAACGTGCGGCCCGGTCAGTGGGCCTGTCAAATCTGGGCCCCACGTAGTGGTACCCACATCTGCCTGCCGATGCTTACGGGTGTCGGCAGGCAGGCGGTGGTGTAATCGGAGCGCCTGTCAGTATCTGCCGAGGCGACGAGTACCCGCGGGATGCCTACCAGTGTCGGCGGGCAGGAGGGTAACCGGGATACCGGCACAACATTGCTTTGGCGCAGGGTTTAGCGGGAGACTTTCATGGCAGTGAAAAGAACGATTATTCACTTGCTTGATCACATCGAAGAGTATGTATGCGCAATATTGCTCGCTGCGTTTGTAATTTTGCTGTTCGCGCAAATTCTGGTGCGGCAATTCTTTGCCTATTCCATCCCTTGGGGCGATGAAGTCGCCACCTATATGTTTGTGTGGTTTGCCTATTTGGGCGCGGTCGTGGCGGCAAAAATGTCGGCACACAACCGCGTTACCTTTCAGTTCAAGTTTTTCCCGCCCATTGTGAAAAAAGTGTCTGAAACCATTGCAGACATGCTTTGGGTTGCCTTCAACTTGTATTTCACCTGGCTAAGTTACGACTTCGTCTTCAACAAAATGAACCTGTTCTGGAAGTCGCAAACCACCGGCATACCCATGAAGTACTTCTTTATGGTTTTTCCAATTGCGTTTTCATTGATGTCCGTCCGGATATTGTGGAATAACTACTTGGTGTGGTTCAAACACGAAGACATTGCCGACCCAGAAAGCCTTGAGCTTGAAAAAATGCAGCACGACGCGAAAATGGCCAAGGCGGGAGGCGCATAACGATGGAACAACAAGTTGTTGGCCTATTGTTTGGCAGCTTTTTGGTATTGCTGCTTATTGGTGCGCCCATTACCGTATCGCTGGCGGGTGCCGCCATGGCCGCGTTTGTGGTGCTGGGCAAAAATCCGATCTCGTTTGTGCAAATTGCGTTTACGTCGGTAGGCAGCTTTCCATTAATGGCCTTGCCCGCATTTATTCTGGCCGGGGCATTAATGGAGGCGGCCGGCATATCGAAGCGGCTGGTGGATATTGCTGAAAGCCTGGCGGGGCCAATCACCGGAGGCATGGGTGCCGCCACCATTTTGGCGTGTTTATTCTTCAGCGCCATTTCCGGCTCGGGGCCGGCAACCACCGCCGCCGTCGGTATGTTAATGATTCCGGCCATGGTCAAGCGCCATTACGACCTCAGCTACGCGTCGGCCGTTACGGCCTCGGCGGGCGGGCTGGGCATTATTACGCCGCCTTCTATTCCGTTGGTGATTTTTGGCATTTCTGCCTTAGGCATGCGTCCGCCAGCCGAAGCTATTACCATGCATGGGCAATTTTCTTCGGTCACCATTTCCAAGTTGTTTATTGCCGGGGTGGTACCCGGCTTCATCGTAGCCTCCAGCTTATTGGTTATGAACTACCTGGTGTCCAAAAAACATGGCTATAAAGGGGCCGATGGCGACTGGAACCGCGCGCAATTGTGGCTGGCGTTACGTAAAGGGGTTTGGTCTATTTTGGCGCCGGTAATAATTTTGGGCGGTATTTATGCAGGCTTTTTTACGCCGACGGAATCAGCCGTCGTGGCTATCTTCTACACGCTGTTTATTGGTCTGTTTGTGCACCGTGAGCTCACCTTCAAGAAGATCTTTCTCTCGCTGCGTACCACCACCTGGCTGTCGGGCCGGGTGCTATTGATTCTGTTTGCGGCAACTGTTTTTGGCCGTCTGCTGGTAGAGCAACGCATTCCTGCGCAATTGGCAGAATCCATTATCAGCTGGACGGATAACGTCTATATCATCTGGACCGTGCTGATCTTCTTCCTGCTGTTTATTGGCATGTTTATGGAAACGCTGGCCGCCATCATGATTTTGGTGCCAGTGCTGCTGCCCATTACCTATATGTTGGGCATGGACCCGACTCACGTCGGTATTGTGGTTATTTGCGCCTTGTCGGTAGGCTTTATTACGCCGCCATTAGGTGAAAATATCTTCGTCGCGTCCGGGATAGGCGGCGCCACCGTGGAACAGATTGTTATGCGGTCCTTGCCATTTCTGCTTGTACTTGTGGTGGCGATCTTTGTGATAGCACTGTTTCCATCACTGACCCTCTGGTTGCCCGAGTTGATGGGGTATTAAATGGCAATGAAACCGATAGCTCTTACATACTTCGGGTCGCTCGCATCCTTGGCAGCGAATACACCATTGCAGTTCGCGTTCAGAGCCACTTCTGAGGCTACTGTGGCGCGGGGTATGCGGGACGCCAAACCGCGGGCAAAATTTGTGTCAATTACAGCGGCAGCAGCTATGTCACCCAGATTTAGGGTGGCGGCGACGACGCTTGGCTTATGTTTGCTGTTTCCGCTGGGCGTGTGGGCCGGTACGGGCCCGGATGCGGGAGGTACCGACTCCGCTTCAACTGCCACCGCGCCAAGCGCGACGTCCACAGCGCCCCGCACCGCCGCAAACACCGTGCTGGATGCCGCCGCTGAAACCGAGCAACGCGTGCACCGCCTCCTGGACCGCGCCGAGCAGCACATACGCGAGCATGGGCTGGCGGGGGTAAACGACTTCAGCAGCGATCCACAATTTGTTGACAACGAACTATACGTTTTTAGCCTAAGCCGCTCCGGCTACATTTTGTCCAGCGGCGGGTGGTCAAGCACACTGGTGGGGCAACGCGTTGTTGACCTGACCGACGACCAAGGGCGACCTTTTTTCGAGCAAATGCTTCGGCAGGCGTCAACGTCCGACCGTGGCAGTGTGGAGTACTTGTGGTTTAACCCCGTCCACGGTGGTAAAGCCCCAAAAATTACGTACTTTCGCTTGGTTGACGATGTCTTGATAGCGTCCGGCTACGCCCCAGAGGTCGCCACCGAAGAAGAAGCTAAAGCGTTGCTCGAACGGGCCGTCAGCGAGTACTTCAATGATCCGGTCTCGGCGTTGCGCAAGTTTCGCAACAGGCACACCGAATATCGCAACCCGGACCAATACGTATTTGTGCTGAACAAGGCGAAACGGACCGTAGTATGGGCACCAAACAACCGCGAATTGAATGGCCAGCCGCTTGACGACGTGTCCGACATCAAAAGCAAGCATTTTCTGGCAGAAATGGCCGATAGCGCCAACCGGAACACGATCCAGAGCATCGACTATTGGTGGTTTAGCCCCGTCACCAATAAAGTAGAACAGCGGCGCGCCTTTTATCAGCAAGTCGGCGACGACGTCATTGCAGTTAGCACCTTCGTTTTACCGGCGTCGCTGCCGTAACGACGCCCGGAAATGGCGCAGATCGGCAGTGGGCGGTGCCCAGCAAGCGCGGACCTCATGAGCTGTACAAACAATGAGCTGACTTGAATACAATCCAAGCCAGCTCATCTCATGTAATGCGCTATAGACAGTGATCGTCCCGATGAAGCCGTAGTTACCGCTTATTCCGCGGTGTTGGCTTCGTTGGCCGTTTTCACCATATTGTCGTAAAGGGTCAAAATTTTGGACCGGTAGGGGAACACCATCCGGGCGAACTCGGTTTGCGAATCGACCACCTTTTTGAAGAAAGGGTTTTTTTCTGCATATTGGGCAGTAATTTTCTTTTCTTCGGTAATGAAGTGCTCGTAATAGTCCTGGGGGGTATCCAGCACTTG
>JAJUIY010000301.1 GCA_029267415.1 Alcaligenaceae bacterium | reverse complement strand
TGGCCATGCAGCAGCGCATGGTGGCACTGCGTAAAGAATTTGCCGCCGAAGGCTTGCCAGAGTTTCACATTGGTATCGGTATTAACACGGGCCCGATGAACGTGGGTGACATGGGCTCGCAGTACCGCCGCGCCTATACCGTGCTGGGCGATGCCGTCAATTTGGCGTCGCGCCTGGAATCGCTTACCGACGTCTACGGCGTGCCCATTTTGGTTAGCGACAGTACGCGCAAGCAAGCCCCCGGTTTTATTTACCGGCCGGTAGACCTGGCGCAAGTGAAAGGCCGCAGCCAAGCGCTGGTGATCAGCGAGCCGTTGGTGGCCCAGGCCGATGCCGGCAATACCGTTAAAAGCACGGCGCAGCGATTTGACGTGGCCGTGTCTGCCTACCAGGCGGGAAACTGGCCCACCGCACAGCGTTTGTTTGACGCGTTGGCACGTGATTATCCCGACGATCCGCTGTGCCACCTGTATTTGAGCAGAATCGCGAAACACGATGGCGTTGCCCCGGCAGGCTGGTCGGCCATTACCGTACACGACAAAAAATAGAGGACAACAACACGTATGGACTATTTGGGTGCTGCTGTTGAGTCGTTTGTTGCCGCATGGCAGCCGTATTACCTGATCATCATGGTTGTGGCGGTAGGGTTGGCGCTGCCGCTGCAGAGAACCACGCGGGGCGCCGTGCTGTTTGCCCTGCAAATGCTGCTGTTGTTTTTGGTGTTGCTGCTTGGGGCCGCCATTGCAGACGGTCTGGATGCATCCCGTGCGGCCGCGGCGCTACGCAGCGTAGCGGTGCTGGCGCTGGGCATGTTGCTGATCCGCCAGGTGGGCCTGCTGTTCTTCCGCCGCATTGTGCCCAAGCTGGGCTTCCAGCCCCCGCGCATACTGGAAGAAATCATTATTCTGTTTGCGTATGCGGGGTGGACTTTATTGCGGCTGGCCTCGGCCGGCCTTGATTTGGGAAGCCTGGTCGCCAGTACTGCCGTCATCACCGCGGTGCTGGCTTTTGCCATGCAAGACACGCTAGGCAACATACTTTCCGGCTTGGCACTGCAGCTCGACCATTCGGTCACCATCGGCGACTGGATTGACTTTGACGGTGTCAGCGGTGAGGTGGTGCAAGTGCAGTGGCGCCATACGGCCGTGCGTACGCTGTTTGGCGAGATGATCTTGGTCCCCAACAGCCAGCTGATGAAGGCCCGCGTCATGCTGATCGGCGGGCGCTCTGTACCCCAGCGCCTTCGTAACGTGTTTTTCTACGGTGAATTCCAGATTCGTCCTGCCGACGTTATCCAAGAAATCGAAGCAGCCATGAAGTACGCCGAATGCGATGCAATTGCGCCGTCGCCGGCGCCCGTATGCATGGTGACAAGTTTTGAGGGCGGGCTGGTGACGTATGTGGTGCGCTTCTGGCTGGTTGACCCCATCTCCGTCGGGCGGGCCGAATCCTTCGTGCGTCAGCACATCCACGCCGTGTTCCATCGAAATGGCTGGCGTATGGCCAACCCTTCCATGGATCTGCACATGCA
>JAJUIY010000071.1 GCA_029267415.1 Alcaligenaceae bacterium | reverse complement strand
GTGAGATAAAGGTTTCTTGTGGGGCGTCTTGAGTCACAATGGCGTCCCTGGTTTCTGGTCGTGATCGGAGGGCGTGGTCTTATCAGTGCTATCGGCCGCCGTCGCACCTTGGGCCTGCTGGCTTTGTGCGCGCTCGGCTTGTGCCGGCTGCGCTTGGGCAGGCCGTACTTGTGCCTGCGTTGCTTGCGCCTGCTTCAGTCGCAAATCGGCAAGTTCCGCATCGCTAAGGTTTTTGGCGTTGGGTGTGGCGTCCGGTGTTGTGCCAGGCATGGTGCCCTGGGCACTTGCAGTGTCTGAACCCGGAGTGGCGCCGTCCGTGTCGTTGTTGCCGGCGTCGGGGAGCGCTTGCTGCACCGCGGGCGCCTCGGCACTGGCTTGATCGGCTTCCAATGAATTGGTCAGGCTATCGAGTTCTTTTTTGGCTGACTCAGACAGTTGATCAAGTTCTTGCTGCGTTGACTTCGATATTTCATCGAATTCTTGTTGCGCTGACTTGACGGCGGATTCCACTGAATCAGTGGTTTCTTGCAACGCCTTACGTGCCTCGTCAAGCGGGTTCTGGATCGTGTCGCCGGCCTGTTTGACCGACTCTTTCACCGACCTGGCGGCGTCTTCCATTTCCGTTTTCAGGTTCTTGAGTTGCTCAAGCTCCATTTCGCGCTGGATATCGCTTTTGACATCGCCCACGTAGCGCTGTGCGCGGCCCAGCAGATGGCCAATGGTGCGTGCAACACGCGGAAGGCGTTCGGGGCCAAGCACAACCAGGGCCACAACGCCGATCAGCAGCAGTTGGGTGAAACCGATATCAAACATGTTTTGGTGTCAGAGATAAGCGGGCGCAGAGGAACGGCGCGATACGTTCTTTCAATGCGGGCTCAGGTGTCGGATTTCTCTTTGGCCTGCACGTCGATGGTGTTCTCGTCGTCTTGATGACGCTCTTGCGTGACGGCCTCGGGTTTAGCCGGTTCGCCGGCCGCGTCGGCCATGCCCTTCTTGAAACCCTTGACGGCGCTGCCCAAGTCTTCGCCCATGTTACGCAGTTTTTTGGTGCCAAACACCAATGCCACGATGAGCAAGACGATAAGCCAGTGCCAGATGCTAAATGTACCCATGATTGAAGCCTCCTTCAGGCGGCGGGTGCCGCGCGTTTGGCCCAGGGGCGTGCACCCCCGAGAATATGTAAATGCAGATGATCGATTTCTTGGCCGCCCTCGACGCCACTGTTGGCCACTAGCCTGAACCCGCCTTCGGGGCCCGGTCGGCAACCGTTTTCGTGGGCAATTTTAGTAGCCAGCACCATCATTTTGCCTAGCCAGGCCGCGTCACTGTCGTCGACGTGCTGCATGGATATAACATGCTTCTTGGGCACAAGCAAAATATGCACCGGCGCGGCCGGATTGATGTCGTGAAATGCGTAGAAGTCGGCGTCTTCGTAAACCTTCTTCGATGGGATTTCACCCGCCGTTATTTTACAGAATAAACAGTCTTGACTCATTACAGCCAGGGCCCTCTTAAGACGACAAAGAGATCAAACAATCATCATAACGAACTTTTACCGGAATTGCCCCGTTGCGGGTGCGCTAAAGCACCGGGTCAAGGGTAAGTCCTAGGCTGAACAGCTGGCAGCCGTGCTGTGGTTTGCAGCCCGGCGTGCCGCGTTCTATGACAAAGCCCTGGCGAGACGCTGTCCGCGCTGCCGCGCTCTATGACTGGGTCTTGAGAATAAGCTGTCAGCGCTGCGGCAGTGTAGATTGACGCCCGACGCGTGGATGTCAGGGGTTCGACGTTTTGCGTGCGGCCTTTTCCTCCAGGCCGGACAAGCCCTCGCGACGGGCCAGTTCGGCAAGCACGTCTTCGGGGCGCAAGCCATGATGGGTCAGCAGAACCAGGCTGTGAAACCACAGGTCCGCCGTTTCGGCAATTACTCTGTCGGACACGTTGTCCTTGCTGGCCATGACCAGTTCGGTGGCTTCTTCACCGACTTTCTTGAGGATGGCGTCGGGGGCGCGCGACAGGAGGCGCGCCGTGTACGATGTGGCGGGATCACCGCCCGAGGTCGGACGACGGGTTTCCAGGGTGTCCGCCAGACGGGACAGAACGCTATCGTGATGGCTCATTTGTAGATCAGATCCGGGTCTTTCAAAACGGGGTCGGTGCTTACCCATTGGGCATCGTCGCCGTGACCCTCCAGTTGTCGGTAGAAGCACGACTCGCGTCCCGTGTGGCAGGCAATGCCGCCTTCTTGCGTAACGGAAAGCAGCAGGACATCAGCGTCGCAGTCAAGGCGGATTTCGTGCACGCGTTGCGTGTGACCAGAAGCCTCTCCCTTGCGCCATAGTTTCTGGCGCGAGCGCGACCAGTAAACGGCATTGCCGGAGCGCACGGTTTCTTGCAGAGATTGCGCGTTCATCCAGGCGACCATAAGAACACGCCCGCTTTTGGCGTCTTGCGCGATGGCGGGGATCAGGCCGTTATCGTCGAACTTTACGTCAGCTATCCAGGCCGGGGTTGAAGTCATTGCAGATACGCCCTGAAACGTTACGCGATGGGGTTAGTGCGGATACCCTGGCTTTGCAAGAATTGCTTTGCTTGCGGGATGGTGTATTGGCCGAAGTGAAAAATACTGGCGGCCAGTACCGCTTGGGCTCCGCCTTTCAGCACGCCGTCGGCCAAGTGCTGCAAATTACCTACGCCGCCAGACGCGATAACCGGGATGGGCACGGCGTCCGATACCGCACGCGTCAGCGCCAGGTCAAAGCCTTCTTTGGTGCCGTCGCGATCCATGCTTGTAAGCAGTAGCTCGCCTGCGCCGTAATCGGCCATTTTCACCGCCCACTCAACGGCGTCCAGGCCGGTGCCCTTGCGGCCACCGTGTGAAAGTACTTCCCAGCGATCGGGCTGGCCGGCGTCAGATACCTTACGCGCGTCAATGGCCACCACTATGCGCTCAGAACCGAAGCGCCGGGCTGCCTCGCGAATGAATTCGGGGTTGGCGATGGCCGCGCTGCTGATCGATACTTTGGTGGCGCCGGCATCCAGAAGCTGCTGGATATTGTCAACCGTGCGGATACCCCCGCCAATGGTTAATGGAATCGTAATAACCCGGGACACGGCCTGAACGGTCGATACGATGTGATCGCGCCCTTCGGTGGTGGCCGTGATGTCAAGCAGGGTGAGTTCGTCGGCACCTTGCTGGTTATAACGGCGCGCAATTTCCACCGGGTCACCCGCGTCTGTCAGGTCGACAAACTTTACGCCCTTAACGACGCGTCCAGCGTTGACATCCAGGCAGGGAATCAGGCGAACGAATGGCCCACTGGCTGTTCCGGGCGCGTTGAGTGTTGCAGCGGCAGTGTCTGGTTTCATGATGTAGTGAGCTCGTCGGCCAATTCTTGGGCTTCGGCGAAATCCAGCGTGCCTTCGTAAAGGCTGCGCCCCAGAATGGCGCCTTGAATGCCTTCGCTGGCCACTGCACACAATGCCCGGATGTCGTCCAGGTTGGTGACACCGCCGGAAGCAATGACCGGAATGTTCACATGCTGGGCCAGCCGTACCGTGGCGTCTACATTAACGCCAGAGAGCATGCCGTCGCGCGCGATGTCGGTGTAAATGATGGCTTCGCAGCCGTAATCTTCGAATTTGCGGGCCAGGTCGAGTACATCGTGGCGGCTAAGCTTGCTCCAGCCGTCGGTAGCGACCTTGCCGTCACGGGCATCTAGCCCAACGATGATATGCCCTGAAAATGCACTGCAGGCGTCCCGCAGAAAACCGGGGTTTTTCACGGCCGCGGTGCCAATAATGACGTAGGAAATCCCATTGTCAAGATACTGTTCGATGGTGTCAAGATCGCGAATTCCACCCCCTAGCTGGATGGGAATCTCGTTGTCGACGGCGTCGACGATGGCTTTGATGGCACCCAAGTTTTTGGGTTTGCCGGCCACCGCGCCGTTCAGGTCAACCAGGTGCAGCCGGCGGGCGCCCTGATCAAGCCATTGTTGTGCCATGGCGCCGGGGTCGTCTGAAAATACGGTGGAATCACCAAGATCGCCCTGGCGCAAGCGTACACAGTGCCCGTCCTGGAGGTCTATGGCAGGGATGAGGAGCATGATCGTAAACCAGTAGACAAATACAGAGTTGGAAGAAATGAGAAAGGATCGGGCCCCGGCGCGGACGGCGGTGTCTGTGGACGCCGTGGCCGGATCAGAGCACGCCTTTCGTGGATGGGATTACGCCTTCGTTGCGCGGATCCGCTTCGGCGGCCATGCGTACGGCACGACCAAAGGCCTTGAACACCGTTTCGCACTGGTGGTGCGCGTTTTCGCCCTTCAGGTTGTCGATGTGCAAGGTCGCTTGGGCGTGATTCACAAAGCCTTGGAAGAATTCGCGGGCCAGGTCGACGTCAAAGTTGCCGATACGGGCGCGGGTGAAGGGCACGTTGTAGTACAGCCCCGGACGACCGGAGAAATCAATCACGACCCGGGTGAGGGATTCGTCGAGCGGAACGTAGGAATGCCCATAGCGGCGCAGGCCGGCCTTATCGCCCAGTGCGGCGGCAAAGGCCTGGCCAAGCGTGATGCCGATGTCTTCGACCGTGTGGTGGTCGTCAATATGGGTATCGCCGTCACAGTGGACGTCAAGGTCGATCAGGCCGTGGCGGGCAATCTGGTCGAGCATGTGATCCAGAAATGGCACGCCGGAGTTGATGCTTTGGCGGCCTGTGCCGTCGAGATTGATGGATACACGTACGCGGGTTTCGTTCGTGTTGCGGGTAATGTCAGCGGTACGCATAGCAAGAATTCAGTTATTGGAGGAGTTGAGGCGGTAAGCGGCACTGGCGGCGTGGGCGTGCAGCCCTTCACCGGTGGCCAGCGTGGCGGCCACGGGCCCCAGTGTTTGGGCGCCGGCTTTCGAGATGTGGATCAGGCTTGAGCGTTTCTGGAAGTCGTAAACGCCCAGCGGCGACGAAAAACGTGCCGTGCGCGATGTGGGCAGCACGTGGTTGGGGCCGGCGCAATAATCGCCCAGCGCTTCCGAGCTGTAAGGGCCCATGAAAATAGCGCCGGCGTGGCGGATCAGGCCGGCCCAATGCTGCGGGTTTTCGGCCATGATCTCGAGGTGTTCGGCGGCGATGTGATTGGCGATTTCGCAGGCCTGCTCCATGCTGTCGACGTTGATCAGGGCACCCCGGTTAGCCAGGCTGGTGCGGATGATGTCGGCACGCGGCATGTCGGGCAGCAGGCGCTCGATGGCGGCCTCGACCTGGTCTAAGTAAGCGGCGTCGGGCGACAAAAGAATGGATTGGGCCAGCTCGTCGTGTTCAGCCTGCGAGAACAGGTCCATGGCGACCCATTCAGCGGGCGCGCTGCCGTCAGCAATAATCAAGATTTCGCTGGGGCCGGCAATCATGTCGATGCCCACTGTGCCGAATACCCGGCGCTTGGCCGCCGCCACGTAGGCATTGCCGGGGCCCACAATTTTATCGACCGCCGCTATGCTTTCAGTGCCATAAGCCAGTGCACCCACGGCCTGGGCACCACCAATAGCCCAGACTTCGTCGACACCGGACAAGGCAGCGGCTGCCAGCACCAGCGGATTGGTGTGGCCGTCAGGGGTGGGGGTAACCATGACCAATTGCGGCACGCCGGCAACTTTGGCCGGGATGGCGTTCATGAGGACCGATGACGGGTAGGCCGCCTTGCCGCCCGGCACATAAAGGCCAACGCGGTCGATGGGGGTAACGGCTTGCCCTAATACGGTGCCGTCGTCTTCGGTATACGTCCATGAACTGGCTTTTTGCCGCTCGTGATAGCGGCGGATGCGTTCGGCCGCGGTTTGCAGCGCCTCACGTACATCGGCGGGCAGGCTGTTTAACGCTTGCTGGCATTGTGCGGTGCTGATGCGCAGCTCGTCTATGCTGGTGGCCGTGCACCCGTCAAACTGCCGTGTGTAGTCAAGCACGGCGGCGTCACCTTCGTGCCGGACCCGTTTCAATATGGCGGCGGCGGCCTGGTCGATAGAACCATCTTCTTGCTCGTCGTAGGCGAGCAGGGCGGTGAGCCGATCGGAAAAATTGTCGGCCTGGGTATCAAGACGATTGATCAGGGTCATGGTGCTGGACAAGTCAGGTGCTAATGTGGCGTGGTGGCTACCCCTTTAGTGTATACCGGAAAGTTATTGCACCGCACCGGAAGCCCGGGCAAAGGCGTCCAGGATGGGCCGCAGTTCGCTATCGCGGGTTTTCAGTGCTGCCTGGTTAACAATAAGCCGCGCAGAGATGTTGGTGATGTCTTCAACCGGAACCAGGTGGTTGGCACGCAGCGTGTTGCCGGTGGATACCAGGTCGACAATCGCGTCGGCCAGCCCAACCAGGGGGGCCAGCTCCATGGAGCCATACAGTTTGATGAGATCCACGTGCACGCCTTTGCGGCCAAAGTGCTCGCGCGCAGCGTGCACGTATTTGGTAGCCACACGCAGGCGGGATCCCTGACGCACGGCTTCGTCGTAGTCGAAGCCTTCACGCACAGCCACACACATGCGGCAGTGGGCGATGTTCAAGTCAATCGGTTGATACAACCCGCCCGGATGCGTAACGGTGTGTTCGTCAAGCACGTCTTTGCCGGCAACACCGAAGTCGGCGGCGCCATATTGAACATAGGTGGGCACATCCGTAGCGCGCACAATAATAAGCCGAAGCGCCGGGCTGCTGGTGGGCAAAATGAGCTTGCGAGAAGATTCCGGATTTTCAGTCACCTGAATGCCCGCCGCCTCAAGCAAGGGTAGTGTTTCGTCAAAAATACGACCTTTCGACAAGGCCAGCGTAAGCGGTTTGGGGTTTTCGGTTAGGTTCATGAGCGTTTTCCGGAAATGCGCTGGATGTCGGCCCCTACACTGTTAAGTTTGCTTTCCATGTGCTCGTAGCCACGATCCAGGTGATAGATACGTTCGATAGTGGTTTGCCCTTCGGCGGCTAGGCCAGCAATGACCAGGCTCGCCGAGGCGCGCAAGTCGGTGGCCATGACGGTAGCGCCAGACAGCGCGGGTACCCCCGTGACCACGGCGGTGGCCCCGTCAATGTCGATACGGGCGCCCATGCGACCTAATTCGAGCACGTGCATGAAGCGGTTCTCGAAAATGTTCTCGACGATCACAGCCGTGCCGTCAGCCACTGTGTTAAGGGCCATCAGCTGGGCCTGCATGTCGGTAGGAAAGCCGGGGTATTCTTGGGTACGGAAGCCCGTGGCGCGGGGCCGTTGATCCATGCGGGCGCGTATCCAGTCCGGGCCGCACTCCAGTTGCATGCCGGTTTCGCGAAGCTTTTCCAGGATGGCGCCCATGGTGTCCGGGGCCGCATTGTGCAGGGTGATGTCACCGCCAGTGGCCCCCACAGCACACAGAAAGGTGCCGGCTTCGATACGGTCGGGCACGACATTATGTGAGGCCCCGTGCAGGCGCTCAACGCCGTCAATAATAATGCGGCCGGTACCTTGCCCCTGAATGCGTGCGCCCATGCTGTTCAACATGTTCGCCAGGTCAATCACTTCAGGCTCGCAGGCGGCGTTTTCTAGAATGGTGCGCCCCTCGGCCAGTACGGCGGCCATCATCAGATTCTCGGTGCCGGTCACTGTGACCATATCGGTGCGCAAAGTAGTGCCTTTCAGGCGCTTGGCACTGGCGACCACATAGCCGTGCTCTATTTTGATGTCGGCGCCCAGCGCGGCCAGCCCCTTGATGTGTTGGTCGACGGGGCGTTGGCCAATGGCGCAACCCCCCGGCAAACTGACACGCGCTTCGCCAAAGCGGGTCAGCAAGGGCCCCAGCACAAGAATGGAGGCGCGCATGGTTTTGACCAGGTCGTAGGGCGCTTCCACACTGTCAATTTGGGCAGCGCAAAGCGTCAGGGTACTGCCGTGGCCGTTCTGCACGTTTACGCCCAGCTGGCGCAGCAGGTGCAGGGTGGTTTGAATGTCGTTCAACTCGGGAACGTTCTCGAGTTGAAGCGAGTCTGACGTCAGCAGGCTGGCGCACAGAATGGGCAAGGCAGCGTTTTTTGCCCCGGATACCGGGATCTCGCCTTTGAGGCGCCGGCCTCCTGAAATCAGCAACTTATCCATTCTGTTGTGCCTTGAATTCGTCGGGGGTCAGGGTTTGCATCGACAGCGCGTGAATTTCGGCACGCATGCGATCGCCCAGGGCCGCGTAAACGGCCTGGTGGCGGGCAATACGCCGTTTTCCTTCGAACTCGGGACTGACAATGACGGCCTCGAAATGGTAGCCATCGCCCCGTACCTCGATGTGCTCGCAATTGAGGTGATCGGCAATATATTGTTGGACTTGTTCAGGCGTGGGCAACATAACGTTCAGCTCCGTAATTTGTAGCCACTGGCCAGCAGGCGCAGCGCGAATGCGCACAGTACCGCAAAAACCCCCGCCACGATGATCAGGCTGTGCCAAGGCGACACGTCGGACGCTGCGAAGAAACCGTAGCGAAAGCCGTCGATCGTATAGAAGATGGGGTTCCAGCGTGATACGGCCTGCCAAAAGGGTGGCAATGTGTGTATCGAATAGAACACGCCCGACAAAAATGTGGCGGGCATGATCAGAAAGTTCTGGAACATGGCCAGCTGGTCAAATTTTTCTGACCACAAGCCGGCGATGAGCCCGAGTATAGACAGAATGCCGCACGACAGGATGGCAAACACGATGATCCAGGCGGCATTGTGCACCGGCAGCTTAACGAAGAACAGCGCAACAATCCAGATACAGGCACCTACGCACAAGCCGCGCACAATGCCGGCCAGCACGTAAGCCATGAAGATTTCGCGGTGCGATAGCGGCGGCAACAGAATAAACACCAGGTTGCCCGTGATGCGGCTTTGAATGAGCGATGACGACGGATTGGCAAAGGCGTTTTGCAACATGCTCATCATCATCAGGCCGGGGATCAGGAACGACGTATACGACACCGTGTCATAGACGCGGACGCGTTCTTCGAGCACATGTGAAAACACCAGCAGGTACAGCAGGGCTGTCATGACGGGTGCGGCCACCGTCTGGAACCCCACCTTCCAAAAACGCGATAGCTCTTTGCGCAACAGGGTGGGGAAGCCAGAACCCAAGCTGGCCTGGGGAGTATTGCGAACAGGGTTGGTTGAACTCATGCCAGCACTTCCATGGCGGGTTCGTCTTCGTGCATGATGCGTACAAACGCGTCCTCAAGGTCGGTGCTGCCAAACCGGGCCAACAGACCTTGGGTGGTGTCGAGCGCCGCGATGCGCCCTTGTTTGAGCATGGCAATACGGCCGCACAGGGCTTCTGCTTCTTCCAAATAGTGGGTGGTCAGCAAAATGGTGTGGCCTTCTTTATTGAGACGCGTGATGAAATCCCACAGGGTGCGGCGCAAATCGACGTCGACGCCGGCCGTGGGTTCGTCAAGAATAATAACGGGTGGGCGGTGCACCAGTGCCTGCGCTACCAGGACACGGCGCTTCATGCCGCCCGACAGGGCACGCATGTTGGAGTCGGCCTTGTCGGACAGGCCCAGGTTGGCCAGTACTTCGTCAATCCAGTCGTCATTGTTGCGCAGGCCAAAGTAACCGGACTGTATCCGCAGGGTCTCGCGTACCGTGAAAAAGGGGTCGTACACCAATTCTTGCGGCACAACGCCCAGCGAACGGCGTGACTCGCGAAATTGGCTTACCACATCGTGGCCACATACCTGTGCCCGGCCGGTGGTGGCGTGCGTCAGGCCGGCCACAATGGAGATCATGGTGGTTTTGCCCGCACCGTTGGGACCCAGCAAACCGAAAAATTCGCCGTGCTCGACCGTCAGATTGACGTCGTACAGCGCCTGAAACCCCTGGTTGCGGGGCGCACCCGACAGCACCTGCTTAAGGGTGCGCGGCTGGGGCGCATAGACTTTAGAGATGTTTTCCAGAATAAGAGCAGACATAGCACACAGAAAAGCCCGACCCATGATTGGGCCGGGATCTGTATTATAGTTCTTCAGGGAAAACCCGGTTGCAAAACGGGGCGAAGTTACTGATTTTGCTGATTAAGTGCGCGGATCAGGCCGTCGATGCCGCTTTGTGAGATTTGCTGGGCAAACTGGTTGCGGTAGTTTTGGATAAGCCAGATGCCCTCGACGTTGAGGTCGTAGATGCGCCAGCCGTCGGGCGTTTTTTCGAGCCGATAATCAACCGCCACGGCGGGTGCGTTGCTTTGTGTAAGGGTAGAGCGCACAACGACGTCATCGGCGTCGGCATCGCCCCGAAAGGGCAAGATATTAAGTTGCGTGCCCATGTCCACTTGCTTGAAGGCGGCACTGTAGGTGCGCACAAGTGTACCCAGGAAGGCCTTTACCAGTGCTTCACGCTGCTCGGGGCTGGCCTGACGCCAGTAGCGGCCGGCGGCCAGCCGGGTGGTGCGTTCAAAGTTGACATAGGGCAAGACGTGCTGGTTAACCATATCGTAAATGGCGTCCAGATCGCCCGAGCGGATGGTGTCTTGCTTTTGCTTGACGATTTCCAAGGCGTTATTGCCCACGGCTTCGATGAACTCAGCCGGGTGCGCGTGCGCGATGTTGGCCGGCAACGACGCTTTTGCCGGTGCGGCCAAAATGAAGGCGCCAAGTAGAGCCAGCACGGACAAGGCACGCGCCATAGAAACGGAAGCGATGCGAAGTGTTAATAGATTCATACGCTTATTCTACCTTGTTCAAGAAGGAGAGGCCGCCGCGTCGTCATCCGGGTAGTCAGGCAGAGTATCGTCCGAATAATCCGG